>RECJ01000133.1 GCA_007694115.1 Leptolyngbya sp. DLM2.Bin27
AGTCCCTTAGCCTATGGGCATTTCGGGAATAGTTTAGCCACCTTGACAGGGCTGGGTGGGCACTGCCCACCATTGGGGAAACTAGATCTGCCTTGGCTAGCCCGGTTGAGCTGGGCAAACACCGTTTGCCTCTACGCAATCCGCCGGTTTGGAATCGGGGTTATACAATTCGAATTTGGTATCACCCCTCGCTCAGTACTCCGTAAATCGCTTGGGTAACTTGCCCAAGCTGCTCTGGCTCAATGATGTAGGGCGGCATCGTGTAAATCAGTCGACCAAAGGGCCGCAGCCACACCCCCTGGGCCACCAACTCGGGCTGCACCACCGCCATATCCACCGGCTGATGCAGCTCCACCACGCCGATTGCCCCCAGCACCCGCACATCTTTCACCGCTGGCAGGTCGCGGCAGGGGGCTAGCCCCTGTTTGAGCTGGGTTTCTATCGCCAATACCCGGTTGGCCCAGTCGTAGCTCTCTAGCAGGGTCAGATTCTCCAGGGCCACCGCGCAGGCCAGCGGGTTGGCCATAAACGTGGGGCCGTGCATAAACACCCCGGCTTCGCCGCGCGCAAAGGTTTCGCTGATGTGGTCGGTGGTTAGCGTCGCCGCCAGCGACATAAAGCCCCCGGTCAGCGCCTTGCCAACGCAGAGAATATCTGGCGCGACACCCGCGTAGTCGCAGGCAAACAGCTGGCCCGTGCGGCCAAAGCCCGTGGCGATTTCGTCGAGAATCAGCAGCACGCCGTACTGGTCGCATAGCTCCCGCGCCCGTCGCACGTACTGAGGGCTATAGATTCGCATGCCCCCGGCCCCCTGCACCACCGGCTCAAAAATGGCGGCGGCAATTTCCCCATGGTGACGTTCTAGAATTGCCTCAAAACTGGCAATATCTCCCTCCTCCCACACCCCCTCAAAGGGGATCTGGGGGGCATCGGCAAAATACTGCTCCACCAGGCTGTGGCGAAACAGGTGGTGCATGCCGTTTACCGGGTCGCACACCGCCATGGCGGCAAAGGTGTCACCGTGGTAGCCGTTGCGGATCGTCAGAAAGTGCTGCTTCTGTGGCTGCCCCCGGTTGTGCCAGTATTGGATCGCCAGCTTCATCGCCACTTCCACCGACACCGAGCCAGAGTCGCAAAAAAACACCTGCTGCAGCGGTGCTGGCGTCATCTGCACCAGCTGGTGGGCCAGCTGCACGGCGGGCTGGTGGGTCAGCCCGCCAAACATGACGTGGCTCATGCGCCCCATCTGTTCCTGAGCTGCCTGGTTCAGCCGAGGGTGGTTGTAGCCGTGAATGCAGGTCCACCACGACGACATGCCATCGACTAGGCGCTCCCCCGTTTCTAGCTCCAGGTAAACGCCCTGGGCTGACTTCACCGCAAACAGCGGCCCTGTATTCGGCATCGCCGCGTAGGGATGCCACACATGGCGACGATCAAGCGCCAGCAGTTGGTCAGTAGAGAACAAATCCAAAGTCTCTCTCGATCTAAAAATTTCGGCTCGTCTAAGCAGTGACAGCTTGATTGATGAAATGTTACAACAGCGAGTGTATCACCAGTGCATAGAGCGGTGGCCCTGGCTAGAATGGCGCATACCATGGAAAATTTACTAGCTAGTCGTTATCGTCTAATTAAGCCATTGGGCCAGGGGGGCTTTGGCGCTACGTATCTGGCTGAAGATAATCAGATGCCGTCTAACCGGCTCTGTGTGGTTAAACAGCTCTGCCCCCAGGCAAACGACCCTCTGCACTTACCCTTAATTCAGGATCGCTTTAGGCGAGAGGCCACCATTCTTGAGGATGTTGGTCGGGGCCACTCTCAAATTCCCGATCTCTATGCCTACTTTAACGAAGATGGTCAGTTTTACCTGGTTCAAGAGTGGATTGAAGGGGCTACCCTAGGCAACTCAGTAGCCCAGCAAGGCTGCTGGTCAGAGGTTGCTGTTCAAAATTTTTTGATTAAGATCTTGCCCACGCTCACCTACATCCACAGCAAGGGTGTAATTCATCGTGACATCAAGCCTGACAACATTATTCTGCGGAGCAGCGATCAGCACCCCGTTCTAATCGACTTTGGAGCTGTCCGGGAGACAATGGGTACAGCTCTGAATCAGGGTCACAGCACCAATACCATCATCATCGGCACACCAGGATATATGCCTCAAGAGCAGGGCGTAGGGCGTCCGGTTTTTGCCAGTGATGTGTATAGTCTGGGATTGACGGCGATTTTTTTGCTGACAGGCAAACATCCAACCCAGCTAAGTCATGATCCTTCGACCGGAGAAGTTATCTGGCGAAACCACGTTCCTAAGGTTGGAGAAAGCCTAAGCGATATTTTAGACCAAGCCATTTGTACCCATGCAAGCGGCCGCTTTGCCACTGCTCAGGCCATGCTAGAAGCATTACAGCAAAACAGGGCTCACGCTCAGACGTTGATTAATGCTCCTGCTAATTTTGCCCCTAGACTCACCCATGAGGCTTCAACCCTTGTTGCCGCTCCAGGCCCAGTGGCTGCTACGGACTTACCGGCGATCGCTGCGCCTCAAGGTATTTCTGATTGGCAGAAAATGCTGCTTACAGGCAGTATGGTTGGGGCTTTTGCCTTGGCAGCTATCGTATTAATGCGGCCACCTAGCCAAGAGGCTGAACCATCGGGGCTTAGCCCAGTAAGGGCTGAAGTTGAGCAAATGGATCTGATTGACGCGCCCTCAGCTGAGACCCCAATAATCTCAGACAATGAGGCAGGCATAGCAGAGGCTACCTCGGGATCTTCTAGCATCCCAGTAACAGAATCGAGTGATGCTGCAGCTACCAGCGACTTTGCTTCTGCCCCCAGGGAGCCATCAGCGTCGGCAGATCCTCCCGAGCCCTTCCCTGAAACAAGCTATGCCTCTAACCTAGATGACTATTCATGGTTATCTCAACGACATGTTGTAGAAAGCGAGTTAAGGGGCAAAACAGCTTGGCAGTTAGATGTCATGAGAAACTCCATCTTTGCCCGCCATGGTCGGTTGTTCAAGGATAGTCAGCTACAAACCTATTTCAATCAACAACCTTGGTATCAACCCATTTACATGCCCGATGAGTTTCCCAGTAGCCTAATTTCTCCTGTCGAAGAGAAAAATGCAGCATTTATTCTGGAATATCAGAACCGCAATGGCTTGAGGCACGTTCCATAGGTAGAGTGAATGGCTTTTCAGTCAGATCAGCATCCCGATGGGCTCTACGACGCCAAAAACCCATTGACGTAGTCTAGGTAAGTATCAGGGTCTTCCAGCATGGGAAAATGTCCGGTGTTTTTCACCAGGGCATACTCAATTTTGGGGTTCAAATCCGCTGCCGTGCGCCCTAGCTTCGCTGGGGTAATCTTGTCAAACTCCCCTGACACCATCAGCGTCGGCACGGCGATTTTGGCAAACTCCACCGGCATCACCTCCGTCGCCTTTTTGCTCACCGAGGTAAAGATCGTGCCCAGGGCCGTAGCGTAGTCAGCCGTTAAGAAGTCTTCTAAAAACGCGATCTTTTCTGCGGCGGGAATGGGGCGGCTGAGGAACCGGGCCATGAAGAAGCGCGGGGCCAGGGGCAGTTTGCCCAGCCACTGGGGCCGAAAGGCTACCACGTAGCCGCCAAACTTATAAAATGCCTCAAAGGCGGCTTTGTCGTACTCAAAAATGCCGTTGCAGGTCAAAATCGCCTGATCCACCAGCTGCGGATATTGATTTAAAAAGTACACCGCCACCGACGCCCCCATGGAATGGGCATTGATCGAGACCTTTTGCAGCCCCAGCGCCTCTAGCAGTGCCGCTAAATCCTCGGCGTAGGTGTCTAGCTCATAGCCCCGTGCTGCCGCCGCATCCTGCTGATCGGCAGCGATGATAGATCGCCCAAAGCCGCGCATGTCGTAGAGCAGACAGTCGTAGCGATCGCACAATGCCTCAGCCGTGCTCCGCCAGTAGCGGGCCGACCCTGCCCAGCCGTGGATAAACACCATGACCGGCTGAGGGGAACTCGGATCACGCGGCGTGGTGGCCCCCACCCACTCGTAGTAGTGGTCAATGTCGTTAACCCGCACGTAGGCCATGGCTAGGCAGACTCAGGCTTAGGCATCGACGAGGGGTGTACCAGCAGGTCGGCGGTCGAGCGCTGCTCGACCATTTCGCGGGTAATCATACAGCGCTTCAGGTCTTTGCGCGAGGGCAGCTCATACATGATGTCGAGCATCAGCTCTTCGATGATGCCGCGCAGGGCGCGGGCACCGGTTTTGCGGCGGTAGGCCTCCCGGGCGATCGCCCGCAGCGCGTCAGACTTAAACTCTAGCTGCACATTGTCCATCAGCATCAGCTTTTGGAACTGCTTCACCAGGGCATTCTTCGGCTCGGTTAGGATCGCCATCAGCGACTCCTCATCCAGCGGTTCCAGCACCGAGGTGGCCGGAATCCGGCCAATAAATTCAGGAATCAGACCAAACTTCACCAAGTCGTCGGGCTCTAGGTGGCGCAGCACGTCGGCAGTACGCTTTTCGCGCGAAAACTGTCCTTCCCCAGGCTGCACAAAGCCGATAGATTTCTTGCCGATGCGCTGCTCGACAATTTTCTCTAGGCCAACAAACGCGCCGCCGCAGATAAACAGAATATTGCTGGTGTCGATCTGAATGCAGTCTTGATAGGGATGCTTGCGGCCCCCCTGGGGTGGCACGTTGGCCACGGTGCCCTCCAGCATTTTCAGCAATGCCTGCTGTACCCCTTCCCCAGACACATCGCGGGTAATCGAGGGATTTTCGCTCTTGCGGGCAATCTTGTCGATCTCGTCGATATAGATGATGCCGCGCTGGGCTTCCTCCACATCCAGATCAGCCACCTGCAGCAGCCGCAGCAGAATGTTTTCCACATCTTCGCCCACATAGCCCGCCTCGGTGAGGGTGGTGGCGTCGGCCACCGCAAAGGGCACCTCTAAAATACGGGCCAGGGTTTGGGCCAGCAGGGTCTTGCCGCAGCCCGTGGGGCCAATCAGCA
>RECJ01000042.1 GCA_007694115.1 Leptolyngbya sp. DLM2.Bin27
GCATAACGTACAATGAAGAAGTCAGAATTAAGAAGGCAGAAGGCAGAAGGTAGAAGGTAGAAGGCAGAAGGTAGAAGGCAGAAGGCAGAACCGGAAACTCATAACAAGTAAGAGGTTTCGCCTAACCGATTACTAGGCCGAGAGCAGGTCTTGCAGGGGTTTGGTCATCCAATTTAAGCCGACTCGCACCTGGTGGGAGAACGTCGGCATGCGGTAGAGGTAGGTCAGGCGGCGGGCCACATAGGCCAGTTCGCCGTCGAGCTGAAGACCAAGCCCGGTGAGGGTGGCGCGGCTGGTGCCCAGGGTCATCATTTCGCCCATGTGGTTGTAGCGAAAGGGCAGCTCGGGGCGATTTTTCGCGGCAGAGGCTTCGCCACCGCCTAGGCTAGCCCAGATATTCCACCCGACAAAATCGGCCTGCTGTAGGGCCACCTGGGCGGTAGCGGGCACCTGCTGGCCCTCGGCATCGCGGCAGTCGGCGACATCGCCCAGGGCATAGACGCCGGGGCAATCGACCGCTGCTAAGGTGGGCTGCACCACCACCTGCTGGCGCTCATTGTGCTTTAGCGGTAGGTCTGCGATCGCTTCGTTGACCCGAGTGCCCACGGTCCACAGCACCAGGTCGACGGGCAAAATGTCGGTCTGATCGCGGAAGGTGAGGCTGATGGTGTCGGCGGCCACGCTGTCTACGGTGGTTTCGAGATCGACCCACACGCCCAGGTCAGAGAGGGCCTTTTGGGCCACTTCGCGGTTGTGATCAGGGGAGGTGCGGAGAATCATATCGCTGCGTTCGATCAGGCGTACCCGACCGCGTTCGCCCAGTTGCTCGGCCACCTTGCAGGCCAGCTCGACGCCGCTGTAGCCGCCACCCACCACCGCCACGCGAACCTTGTCAGCCTCGGAAGCTTCGAGCAAGCGCAGGCGCTCTTTAAGCTGGTAGGCGTCTGACAGGGTGCGAAAGGCCAGGGCATGATCAGCTACGCCGGGGGCCATATCCATTGGGGTGGTGCCGCCTAGGGCCAGCACCAGGCGATCGTAGGTGAGGGTGATGCCGTCGCTGAGGTTGACTCGCTGCTGGTCGAGGTCAATGCCGGTGACGCCCGCCTGGCGAAACTGCACCGAGGTGCCCGCCAGCAGCTCGGCGTAGGGGGGGGCGATTTCCCAGGTTTGCAGCTCATCGGTAACTAGCTCGTAGAGCAGAGGCAAAAACAGAAAGCGATCGTTGCAGTCGACCAGGGTGATGGTGGGCGGGGTGCCCTCCCAGGGCAGCTGACTCAGGCGCAGGGCGGTGTAGAGGCCGCCAAAGCCGCCGCCGAGAATGCAAATGGATTGGGGAGCGTCTGCCATGGGTGTAATTCTGTTGCTAAGGGCCGGTGATACCTCTTCTACCTTCTAACTCAAAATAGAGAGAGTCAGCCTGAACCTTGGGAGGTTTCTTTTGGCTACAGCGTCAAATTTTGCGATCCGCTCTCCCCGCCAAGAGGCGTTGGCCGGGGCGCGAGACATTGTTCCACTGATTGTCGGGGCGATTCCCTTTGGGATTATTTTTGGCACCCTGGCGGAGGGCAGCGGCCTGTCGTTTGGGGCAGCCTTGGGCATGTCGGCCTTTGTGTTTGCCGGGTCGTCGCAGTTTATTGCCCTGGGGCTGCTGGCGGCGGGCAGCGCCCTGCCCCTGATTGTGCTGACCACGGTGGTGGTCAACCTGCGCCACATGCTTTACGCCGCCAGCCTGCTGCCCTACGTGCAGGGGGTATCCCAGCGGTGGAAGGTGGTGATCGGCTTCTTTTTGACCGATGAAGCTTTTGCTGTCGCCATTCGCCGCTACCTGCAACTTGACCCCAGCCCCCACAAGCACTGGTACTACCTGGGCGCAGGGGTGGCCATGTACGGCAACTGGGTGCTCTGCACCTGGCTGGGGCTGACGGTGGGGCAGCTGATCCCCAATGCGGCGGCCTGGGGGCTAGATTTTGCTATGGTGGCGACGTTTATTGGCATGATCGTGCCCTACGCGACGACCAGGCCCATGGTGGGGGCCATTCTCGTCGCCGGACTGGTGGCGGCGCTGGCCAATGGGCTGCCCCACAAATTGGGCTTGATGGTGGCTGCGATCGCAGGCGTCACCGCCGGGTTTTGGCTCGAAACTCAGCTGCCCCCCAGACCAAAGGCCCAAGTCTAACGACCGCCCAACCTAAAACCTAAAACCCAAGACCCAAAACCCAAAACCTTACTATGAACGACTGGCTTCTCGTCGCCGCCATGGCCCTGGTGACGTTCTCAATCCGCTACAGCTTGCTGGCCTTTAGCGGCCGCATTCAGCTGTCGCCCACCCTGGTGCGCGCCCTGGGCTATGTGCCCCCGGTGGTGCTGACAGCAATCGTGGTGCCGGCGGTGGTCTTCCCCGATGGCGAGACACTATGGCTGGGGTGGGGGAATGCGCGGCTGGTGGGTGCGATCGCTGCCGTCAGCCTGGCCCTGTGGCGCAAAAACCTGCTGCTCACCATCGCTGGCGGCATGGCCACCTTCTGGGGCTGGCAGTGGCTGGTGGGCTAATGCCCCACCTCCCTGAGCTAAGATCAAAGGATCCACTACAGAGATCCGAGACCAGCATCTTACTCAGGAACGTCAGCCATGACCACTCGGCAGATCGTCATTGACTGGCAAGCTCTAGATAGGCTCGGGCGAACTCGCTGCGATGGCTTTAGCCGCTGAGCATCCAACCAAATTGGTTTTGCTTGACGACAACCTAGCTCGGCGAGCAGCCCATGCCTATGGACTGCAAGTTTGGGGAACGCTCAAGATCTTGCTAGAAGCTAAATCTCAAGGCTTAACTGCATCCATTAAGCCCTTAGTCTATCGGCTCGGTGATGCTGGCCTGTGGCTCTCCACAGATATCCTACAGCGGGTACTCACCCTGGCTGATGAGAGTTAGGTGTTTACCTTATGACCGCAAAAGGAAGGACTTGATTGCGTAATCTCCAACACCACCGCCCTGGCGCGATCGCACTATAGTTCTCTTCGACTTTTGAGTCGGGTTGTTCCAGAGAGAGAAGCATGAGTGGACTTGGTGGCCTAAATAAATCGCCCAACGGCGTGGTGCTGGGCATGGTGCAGCTACAACTGCCCAATGTCGTCACTCCCGACGACCTGGCCGCCCAGACCCAGCGCATTTGCGCCATGGTCGCCAAAGCCCGCCGCAATCTGCCCACGATGGATCTGGTGGTGTTCCCCGAATATTCGCTCCACGGGCTGTCGATGGATACTAACCCCGCCATCATGTGCAGTCTAGATGGCCCCGAGGTCGCCGCCTTTCGCCAGGCCTGCATCGACAACGACATCTGGGGCTGCTTCTCGATCATGGAGTACAACCCCGAGGGCTACCCCTACAACAGCGGCTTGATTATCGACAACCAGGGCGCAATCAAGCTCTACTACCGCAAACTGCACCCCTGGGTGCCGGTCGAGCCCTGGGAACCGGGCAACATCGGCATTCCCGTCTGTGATGGCCCCAACGGCAGCAAACTGGCGCTGATCATCTGCCATGACGGCATGTTTCCCGAAATGGCCCGCGAGTGCGCCTACAAGGGGGCCGAGATCATGATTCGCACGGCGGGCTATACGGCCCCCATTCGCCACTCGTGGCAGATCACCAACCAGGCCAACGCCTTTTGCAACCTGATGGTGACGGCCTCGGTGTGCATGTGCGGCAGCGACGGCAGCTTTGACTCCATGGGCGAGGGCATGATCGTCAACTTTGACGGCACGCCGCTGGTGATGGGCAGCCACCGCCCCGACGAAATCATCACCGCCGAGGTGCGCCCCGACCTGGTGCGCGAGGCCCGGATTCACTGGGGCGTGGAGAACAACATCTACCAATTTGGCCATCGCGGCTATGTGGCGGTCAAAGGCGGTGCCCAAGACTGCCCTTACACCTACATGAAAGACATGGTAAAAGAGCGCTACCAGTTGCCCTGGGAGAATGAGGTGATGCACCAAGACGGCACCGCCTGCGGCTTTCCGGTGCCCAACCGCAACTACCAAGGCGAAGCCCTGCCGCCAGGATTGAGTTAGGGTGCGGTGCCCCAGAGTAAGCCCTTCTACAGACGGCAACCGGGAGGTGAGTTCCCTAGAGTAGGGGCATAGAAAACCCGGAGAATCTAGCTATGGCTTTGACATTTCAAGTGCCAACTTTGAGCGACCAGAAGACAGCCCAAGCCCTCAAAAATCACATTCTCACCTCTGAGCCCGACGCCAATGTCGACGTCAACCCCCAAAACAAGACCGTCACCATTGACGCTCAAGCCTCGGAGGAAACCTTCAAACAGCTGATTGTGGCAGCCGGTCACAACATCGTCTCAACCTCATAGCGCTGCCCAGTACTTCAAGGCAGAAGTAAGAAGATCGCAGGTGCTGGCGCTGGTTCAACGTTGGGCTAACGCTTCTTCTCGGCATAGCCCAACGCCACCAGCGGCAAGGGTAGCGCGATTTTTCACCCAGACCCCCCGCCTATCTCTATCCGCCTATCTCTATCCGCCTATCTCTATCCTTAGGCAGGTAACAGATTTTTTTACTAGCTAGATGATTTGCATATGAAGCACAGCAAACTAAGCTGAGGAATTAAGCTGGGAAACTGGCTTGCATTCTCAGTATCGGCCTTGTACCGAATCCGAATTCTATACCCCCGATTGTCAATCGGCCAGCCTGTAGGGGCGAACGGCGGTTCGCCCAGGGGTATCGGGGGTAGCCAAGCAGGATTTAGTATTAGATGTGCTTTGAAGAGTTGGCTGTCCCAGTGGCTTGAGGAAATCTTAATTGAGCAGTTTCCTCGGGCAGCGTGTTTACCTACTGGGGTTTACCTGTTCAGGTAAGTTAGCTAGACCTCTGCCTTGAGTAACTTGAGTCAATCGATCCAAAGTTACCTCAGCAAACTTGGGTTATTACTACTGATTATCGTAAAGATTCAGGGGGTTATGCAGCCAAAGGGGTTTCATCCTCTGCCGAGGTTT
>RECJ01000041.1 GCA_007694115.1 Leptolyngbya sp. DLM2.Bin27
CCAAAAACAGGCCATCCTCCTCTTCTACCTCGGCGTCACCTGTCGTCGCCAGGCCGTGCTCCAGCAGGTGGTCTACGATCGCCTGCTGCACAAAGCCGAAGACTATTTCGCCGCCTGCCTGCGGATCTTTCGCGATCTCGATCAGCCTGACCTAGTGGGCAAATTTATCCACGCCCTAGCCGAAGTGCAGCAAAAGCTAGGCAACTGGCAGGCCCTAGCCCGCACCGCCGCAGAGGGGCTGACCCTGCACCGCCAAGACCCCATTCGTCTGGCCCGCAACCACGGCTACCTAGCCGAGGTGGCCCTGGGTTGGGGCGATGTGGCCACGGCCCAAACCCAGGCCGAGCGGGCGCTAGAAGTTTTGACGATCGCCGGAATCCTCAGCTCCAAACCCAGCTTCTCCCCAGCCCCTGAGCCCCAGCCCGACTCTGCATCATCTCCAGATTCAGCCCCCCCGGCAGATCTTGGCGTCGCGACCCAGTTTCAGCGGGGCTGGTACCTCTACCTGCTGGCGCGGGTGCATATTGCCCAGGGCCAGTCTGAGGCCGCCATTGACCTGCTAGAGTCAGCCCGTGCCGCCACCAATCCCAAGGTCGATCTGCCCCTCTGCCGCAGCATTTTGCAGACCCTGCAAGAACAGTACTACCACCAAAAAGACTACCGCGCCGCCTACGGGGTGAAGCTGCACCAGCGCCGGGTCGATACCCGCTTTAAGCTGCGGGCTTTCATTGGGGCAGGCGAGATTCAGCCCTTGGAGTCATCGCTGCCCGCCACCAGCGGCGATCCCCTACCAGCTGCCGAGATTCAGGCATCAGGCCGCCAAGGCGATGTCGAAGCCCTCACCGATCGCCTTGAGCAGGCCCGTTACCCGCTGGTGATCATCCACGGGCCGTCGGGGGTGGGCAAAAGCTCGATTCTCTACGCCGGGCTGGTACCTGCCCTAGCCAAGTCGTTTCCAGAAGGGCGATTGAGCCTAGCGGTGCTGGTCAGGGGGTACCGCGACTGGCCCGATGCTGTCAACCAGGCCCTGGCCTACGCGCTTCAGCAGCAGGGTAACGCCGATGGCGACGGCATTCCACCCGCCGCCCCGATTGACCGACTGGCGCTGACCGACCGGCTCAAAACCCTGACCGAGCAGAGCTACCGCCAGATCGTGCTGATCTTTGATCAGTTTGAAGAATTTTTTGTCGAAGCCGCCGAGCTGCCCCAGCGGCGCGACTTCTACGCCTTTTTAATCGACTGCCTCAACATTCCCTACCTCAAGGTGGTGCTGGCCCTGCGGGAAGACTACCTGCACTATCTGCTGGAGCTAGAGCGGGGCTTTGACCTCGACATTCTCAACAACGACATTCTCAGCCGCGACTACCGCTTTTACCTGGGTAACTTGAGGGCCACCGACGCCAAGTTTTTGATTCGCCGCCTCACCGACGATGCCCACTTTTACCTGGAAACCATCCTGATCGACCGGCTGGTGGCCGACCTGGCGACGGCCATTGGCGAGGTGCGCCCGATTGAGCTACAGGTGGTGGGGGCGCAGCTCCAGCGGCAAAACATCACTACCCTGGCGAAATATCTAGAGCTGGGTGAGCACCCCAAAGAAACCCTGCTGCAAAATTTTTTGGGCACCGTGGTGCACGACTGCGGCCCTGAAAATGCCCACCTAGCCCGCCTAGTGCTCTACCTGCTCACCGACGTTGACCGCGAAGAGCGCCCCTACCGACCCCAAAAGAGCCGCGAAGACATCGAAGAAGAACTCGACCTGCGCGGCGCTGAATACGAGACTGAACAGCTTGATCTGGTGCTAGAGATTTTAGTCGGTTCAGGCCTGGTGTTTTTGCTGCCCGATATCCCCATTGACCGCTACCAGCTGGTGCACGATTACCTGGTGAGCTATGTCCGCCGCAGGTCGGCTACCCATGGGTTGCAGAGGCAGCACCGGGGGGGAGAGAGAAGCTAGGGTGTCGGGTGTTAGGTGCATAGATTCCCGTTGCCACGGAAATGACCGACAGGGATCGTTGCCAGCAGAGCCTCTTCATGATGTTGGCTATATTGGGCAGACCTGAAACCTGACACCTGACACCCAACGCCCTTCCCCCTAAGCCACCGCCGCTGCCGTCAAATACCCCATGGTTTCGAGTTTGGCGATCACCTGGGCAACGCTTTCGTCGACGGTTTGCCGGTCGGTGTGGCAGTGGATCTCGGGGTTGAGGGGGGCTTCGTAGGGGTCGTCAATACCGGTAAAGCCTTTGATTTCACCTGATCTGGCCTTTTTGTAGAGACCTTTGACATCGCGGTCTTCGCAGACGGCCAGGGGGGCATCGACAAAGACTTCGATAAAATCGCCGATGCGATCGCGCACTTGCTCCCGCGCCTCGCGATAGGGCGAGATCGCCGACACCAGCACCACCACGCCATTGCGGGTGAGCAGGTGAGAGACAAAACCAATGCGGCGAATGTTTTCGTCGCGGTCTTCCTTGCTAAAGCCCAGGCCCTTGGTGAGATTGGTGCGCACAATGTCGCCGTCGAGCACCTCCAGCTGGCAACCCCGCTGGCGCAGTTTGGCCTCTAGGGCGCTGGCTATAGTCGATTTGCCCGACCCGCTCAGACCCGTAAACCAAATCGTCACTCCGCGCTGTGCTGCTGCCATCAACTCGACTCCTTAGCTGTGCTACTAGGTATAACTGCTCTATAAATTAAACCACTTACTGAGCACCCACCTTGGCCGACAGCTTTTTCTGCCCTTTGCGGCTGCCAAATAGGTGGGCGTAGACGTAGGTCAGCTCGCCCCCCAAAAAGAAAATTTGGCTGGTCAGGTAGATCCACAGCATCAGCACCATCACGCCGCTGACTACCCCGTAGGAGCGAAACTGACTGCCCAGGCTAATGACACTATTGCTGATCAGCTGCTGCAAAATTAGCCACAGAATGGCGGTAAACAGCGACCCCAGCCACACATCGCGCCAGGCGACGCGGGTGCTGGGCAGGCTTTTGTAGAGCACCATCACCACCAGGGTCAGGGTCACAAACGACACCCCCAGCCGCAGCCACGACAGCAGCTGCACCTGGTCGATGGCTAGGAGTGATACCCAGTCGTTGACCCCTTGAATCAGCTGAGTTACGGTGTCGATCACGATGTTAGACACCAGCGACACAAAGATCAGGCTTGTGGCCCCCATCACCAGCAAAAACGCCAAAAACCGTCGCCACAAAAAGATAAATGCCACCTCTCCCATGCCGTCAAAGCGGTGGTGACGGGGTTTGCTATGCCAAATTCTGTCAAAGGATCGACTCAGGGCACCAAAAAAGCTGCCGGAGGTAAACAGCAAAATGCCAAATCCGACAATGCTGGCGCTGGTGCTGCCGGTGTGAAATTCTGTCAGGGTGGCCTGCACCAGGGGAAAGGCGTCAGGGGGCAGGGTCTCTTGGGCAAAGCTCAGCACGGCATTATAGGCGACGGTGTTGGGGCCAATGAGGAAGCCCACTACGCTCAGCGACACCAAAATCATCGGAAACATAGAAAACAGGCCGTAATAGGCCAAAGCCGCCCCCATCTCAAGACAGTCGTCTTGCTGCCACTTGAGCAGAGTGCGACCAATCAGCTTGGTCCATTGCGATTGCCCAACTCTATGCTTAAAAAAATCGAGCATAGCTGCGAAAGCGAAGGTTATCCACTGGTGTGCCAATACCCATGCACGCCTATAGTGCCTAAGTCGCGCCAGTTGTCTTTTCATTCTACCGACCCTGTTTGCTCATTAGAGTGGTGTGCCAGCTACCTACATTGGCACAAAACAGAAAAGTCAGAGCACCAAAGGACAGAATTACCCATCTATCGGTCGAATATCGATCCTGATCATCGTTGACGTTTAGGATCTGCCCTATAAATCCACAGGGTTAGTTCTACTGTAGGTTTTTTCCCAAAACTTTGCTGTGATCAAGTGCCAGTTAGGCATGCTTGACCGATCAAGGTAAAGAAATTGCCCCCCAGGACAAAGACCCATTGCCCGGCTGAGAAGGGCTACTATTTTAGGGAACGCTACTGGGCCGATACCCCGACGCTGACTGATTTACGCTGGGCGACTGGGGCCGATAGGTGGGGAGCGATGGGCTGCATCGGGGCGATCGCAGCCTTGGTGGCGCTTCTGGCTGGAGCAGTTTCGGCTTCATCCATTTGGTCGCAGAGGGCTTTGGAGAGTGCGATCGCACCATACACCCCCGCCAAGTAGAGCACAATATCAAACGCCCCAAAATATAGATGGAACATTAGCTCTAGCCCTCCTGGTTGCTCAAGTTCTGTGCCGATATTACCGCATCGTTTGCGAGGCTTCCAAGGGGCGCAGGGAATAAATGGTTTTAGTCTCGTAGGGTGCGTCCGCGAAGCGATGCACCGTGGAAAGACCATGCCAAGAGTGATTTTGCGAAGCGGTGCATTGCGGCTCCAAGGGCAAAGTGTTGGGGCGGTTGGTGTAGGTTGATGAGCCGCGAATGCACCCTACCTACCCATCCACCTATCTACCCATCCACTCCACGCTCCCGCTCCAGCGGCATGGCGGCGAAGTGCTCTTGCACCAGGCGGTAAATGAAGCGATAGCGGCCCCCTACTCGCTGCAACAGCAGGCGATCGGTGCAGTGGTTGAGAAATCGAGCATAGTTCCAGGGAATGGCGTTGGTGCGGTGGAGCACGAGGCGGAGGGCGAAGTGCTTGGCACAGGCACCGCTACTGTCAGAGATACTGGCCCAAATTAGAGTGGCAGATGCTGTAGCTATGATGCTAGAAATCAGTTCCGCCTCCAAGATATTTCTAAGGAGGTAAGGTAGTCCAACCCTCAATATGACCACCAGTGGAATAGATAGTCCCAGAAGGATCAACGTGTTTCTAAAGGATGACCAAATTCCCTGATTTGGCTTTACACGAATAGAAATATCGGCTTTTAGCCCGCCAATCAGCCCGCCAATCAGCCCGAAAATCAGCCCTCCAATCAACAATATAATAA
>RECJ01000128.1 GCA_007694115.1 Leptolyngbya sp. DLM2.Bin27
ACATCGCCCCGGCAGGCGCGATCGAGGGCGCGCAGAATGCAGTAGGTTTCGCGGCGATCGCGAAATTTGCACACCTGCAAGCAGTTGGCAAAACACTGATCCTTGGCGCTGGGAAGTTCGCCCGCATTGACGCGATCGGCAAAGGCGTTGCGCAGGGCGCGACCGGGCAGGCCCACCGGGCTGGGCACCAAGACAATATCGGCGGGGTCGGCGTTGAGGTGGAACTCTTTATAGCGCAGGTCGGCGTCGCACTCGTCGGTGGGAATAAAGCGGGTGCCAATTTGGACGCCGCTGGCCCCGAGGGAGAGAGCGTGGAGGAGCGTGGTGCGATCGCCCACGCCCCCCGCTGCAACCACCGGAATTGGCGGCTCAAACGTCTCTGCCAAATAGCTCACCAGCGCCGGAATCACCGCCTCAGCACCAATCGCCGGATCGGCCAAGTCTTCGGCCTTGGCCCCCAGGTGACCGCCCGCCGCTTGGGGGTTCTCAACCACAAAGGCATCGGGCAGGCGGTTGTACTGCCGCTGCCATTTTTTACAAATTACCTGGGCGGCGCGCAGGCTAGAGATGATCGGCACCAGGGCCACCTCGGGATGCTGGGCGGTGAGGGCGGGTAGGGTCAAGGGCAACCCAGCGCCAGAAAAAATCAGGTTCACGCCGTTCTCAATAGCGGTCTGCACCAGGGTTTCGTAGTCTCGCGCCGCCACCATAATGTTGACGCCGAGAATGCCCGCAGGACTCAGGGCCCGGGCCTGGCGCAGCTCATCGATCAAGGCCAGGCGATTGGCCTCAAAGAACTGAATTTGACGGGTTTTAGGGCTCTTCTCCTCAATATCGAAATAGGGAGAATGCATTCCCAGCCCGACGGCAGAGATCACGCCGATGCCGCCCGCGTTGGCCACCGCCGCCGCCAGGCCCGCACCGGAAACGCGGATGCCCATGCCGCCCTGGACGATGGGATGGGGAACGGTATATTGGCCGATGGTGAGAGAGGGGAGATTGTGCATGGGTGGATAGGTAAATAGGTCTATAGGTAGGGGCAGACCTATGTGTCTGCCCATGTAGGGGCGAGCGGCTGTTCGCCCTCGGCTGTTCGCCCAGGCGGGGTGATTTGCCCTTAAACCGACTGAGAAAACTGGCGAATCGTGCGGTTTCTCAGGTAGGGGTCAAACACCGCCGCAACGTTGCGGATCAGCAGCCGTCCGGCGGGCAACACCTCAATGTGGTTGGGGGTCAGCCGCACCAGGCCGTCGGCTGCTAGCACCTTGAGATCCTGGCGTTCGCGGGCAAAGTAGTCGTCAAAATCTTGGTCAAAACAAAGGTGGTACTTCTCTTCAATGGCCGACTTCGACAGCTCAAACTGGCACATCAGCTCCATAATCACCGCCCGCCGCAGAATGTCGTCTTGGCTCAGCACCACCCCCCGCTCCAGGGGCAACCCCTGGGCATCCATCGCTTTGTAGAAGTCGCGCAGCCCTTTGTGGTTTTGGGCGTAGACATCGTGGAGCATGCTGATCGAGGTCATGCCAAAGCCCAACAGGTCAGACTCGGGCAGGGTAGTGTAGCCCTGAAAGTTGCGGTGCAGCTGCCCCTGGGACTGGGCGATCGCAAGCTCGTCTTCGGCCTTGGCAAAGTGATCCATACCAATAAACTGGTAGCCCGCCGCCATCAGGCGATCGATGGTCATGTGAAAAATCTCCAGCTTTTCCGCCGGGCCGGGCAGGGTCGCGGGGTCAATGTGCTTTTTCTGCACCGGCTTCAGCCAGGGCACGTAGGCAAAGTTGAACACAGCAATGCGATCGGGGTCGAGGCGCAGGGTTTTCTCCAGGGTGTCGCGGAAGGTGGCCAGGGTTTGGTAGGGCAGCCCGTAGATCAGATCGACATTGACGCTCTCAAAGCCCGCCTCCCGCAGCCAGTCCATGGCGTCAAACAGCATGGCCTCGGGCTGGATCCGGTTGACCGCCGCCTGCACTTTAAAGTTGAAGTCTTGCAGGCCAAAGCTCACCCGCTTAAAGCCCAGATCTTTGAGAAACTGCACATACTCGCGATCTAGGTCTCTAGGATTCACCTCAATGGAGATCTCGGCCTCGGGCTCAAAGTCAAAGTGTTCGTGCAGAGTATTCCACAGTCGTTCTACCTGGTTCAGGGTCAAATAGCTGGGGGTGCCGCCGCCCCAGTGGAGTTGGTTGACCCGGCGGTGCTTGACTCGCTGCGCCACCTGGGCAATATTGCGCTCCAGATAATCCAGGTAGGGATCGGCGATTTTTTTATGGCGGGTGATCACCGTATTGCAGCCGCAGAAATAGCAGGCCGACTCGCAAAAGGGAATGTGGCAGTAGATCGACAGCGGCGTCTGCTTGTAGTTGCCCACTGCGATCGCAGCCTCAAAATCCCTGGGGCTAAAATCTTCGGTCATCTCCGTTGCCGGAGGGTAGCTGGTATAGCGGGGCAGCGGCTGGTTGTACTTGTGCAGCAGCGCCGGGTCAAACACAACGGTCTTGGCAACAGAAAGCATAGTGATAGGTATTTTCAAAAAGGATTTGTCGGGTGGGCACTGCCCACCAGGAAATAGGATTTGTCGGGTGGGCACTGCCCACCAGGTATGTAGGGTGCATTCGCGGCTCTTTCTCTCTAGCAAAGCACCCTAGGTTCAGGCTTTTGAGCCGCAATGCACCGCTCACTGAATGCCGTGGAAATGGTGCATTCGCGAAGCAATGCACCCTACATTCCTATTCCGTCGCCATCAGCGCCACCATGCCCTGGTGGGGGTGGCGCTCGGTGCTGCCGGGGCGATCTTGCCGGGTAATCAGGTCAAAAACGTGATCGCCTACCGCCGCCCGCACATCCGGCTCCAGCTCGTGGAAGATGTCTCGGTTGAGGGCAAAGGCCAGGTTTGCCTCCTCCACCAGCTGCTGCACCAGCACCTCATCCACCGGCAGGGCGTTCAGCGCTTCGCGGTACTTGAGTTTAAAGTCGCGCTTGGCCTCCACCGTGGGCAGAGCCTCAAACTCGTGCAGCCCGGTGCCTTGGTCGGGCGGCAGGTTCAGCGCCGATCGCACAATGTGCCGCAGCCCCTGGCCCCCCGACAGATCGCCCATATAGCGCACGTAGGCATGGGCCACCAGCAGGGCCGGGTTGGTGGCCGACACGGCGAGAATGCGGCTGACGTAGCGCTGGCCAGCCGGGGTCGCCACAATTTCGTGCTGCCAGCGATCGCCGTAGTAATAGGTCAAATCGTTTTCTAAAGCCTGGGTGCGCAGCAGTTCAGCAAACACCATTGGCCCCACCACCGGGTGGTGGCGGTGGCTAGCGATCTCGGTTTCTAGGGTGCTGTAGAGAAAATAGAGGTCGGCGGTGAGCTTGCGAAAGGGCTCTAGTTCGACCACACCCTTCAAAAAGCATTTCATAAACGCCGTGTTTTCAGACAGGGTATGGGAGGTTTGGGTACCTTCGCGCAGCCGTTGAGCTAGGTCAGTCATAGGAATCACTTCAGGTAGTGGCCAAAAAACTTTTAATCACTATACAGCTATAAAGCGACTAATCAATCCTTCTAGTCCTCTTTTGGTTTAAGTTTTGTGTCTTTCAAGCGCCGCCTATCCCCTGCTTACCTAGGTTTGGCCTCCTGGTTGATTGGGCTGTGCGAGGGATAAGGCGACTTCTAGAAGAGAGTTTCCCAAATGGTGGGCAGTGCGCACCCTACAAGGGATACAGCCGCTGCCTTATGCTTTCTTTCTGCCTTTTACCTTAAAGTACTAGCCCTGCCTGGGCTGATCAGCCACCGTTTGCCCCGATGCAAGCCGCCTGTTTAGCATCGGGGTTATACGCTTCGGATTTGGCGTGAATTGTGGCTATCCTCACCCGCTAGATGCATGCCTTGACTATTAATCGCTATTTAGTGATAAAGTGCTTTTCAATCGTTTAGACCCGTAAATCATATGGTGACTGCCCTCCCTCAGCCCACTCCGCAACCCGGTGACAACTCGGTAAAAACCGCCATTGAAGAAAACCTGTTGTCGCCCCGGTTCTACACCACCGACTTTGACAAAGCCGCCACGATGGATCTGTCCCTTGAGGCAGAAGGGCTCCAGACTATGCTGGAGGAAATGCGGGCTGACTACAACCGCTACCACTTCAGCCGTGACGACTCCTTCAAGCAGGAGTGGGAACACATTCAAGGGGAAGAGCGCCAGGCGTTTATCGACTACCTGGAGCGCTCCTGTGTCTCAGAATTTTCAGGCTTTTTGCTGTTTAAAGAGCTATCGCGGCGGATCAAAGACCGCAGCCCGGTGCTGGGCGAAATCTTTAGCCTCATGGCCCGTGACGAGGCTCGTCACGCCGGGTTTCTCAACAAATGCATGCAAGACTTCCACCTTTCCCTCGACTTGGCCAAGCTGACCAAAACCCGTGACTACACGTTTTTCCCGGTGGAGTGGATTGTCTACGCGGTGTATCTCTCTGAGAAAATTGGCTACTGGCGCTACATTCTGATCTATCGTCACCTAGAGCAGCACCCCGAGCACAGCTTTTACCCGCTGTTCAACTACTTCGAGAGCTGGTGCCAAGATGAAAACCGCCACGGCGATATTTTTAAGGCTTTGGTCAGGTCGCAGCCCAGCATGTGGCAAACCTGGCAAGGTCGCCTCTGGAGTCGCTTCTTTTTGCTCTCGGTGTTCGCCACCCACAGCCTCACCGTCCACGAGCGGGCCAAATTTTACGAAATGCTGGGCCTAGATGCCACCGCATTTGATCAAGAAGTCGTGCGCAAAACCAACGACACCGCCGCTCGCGCCTTCCCCGTCTACCTCAACGTCGATCACCCCGAATTTTTCCCCCGCCTAGAGCGCGCCGCCGCCCGCAACCTCAAAATCAAGCAGGTGATGGAAAGCTCTACCCCACGCTGGCTCAAGCAACTGCGCAAGCTGCCTCTGGTGTTGGGCATTGTCGGCGATCTGCTGCGCCTCTATTTTATTCAGCCCCTCAACGCCGAAGCGCTGCGCGGTACGGTCAGGTAATCAGCAACCCTTTAGATGGGCAAAACGGCCCCGGTCAAGTCGGCTTGGGCCAGGTTTGTCCCAGTTAGATCGGCCTCGGCTAGATTGGCCCCGCACAACATGGCTCCGGTCAGGTTGGCGTAGCTAAGGTCGGCCCCTTGCAAATTGGCTCCGCTCAGGTCGGTTTTGGGCGACCCAGGCCGAAAGCTTTGGCCTAGCTGGGCGCGGCAGAGCTTGGCCTCGCTCAAATTGGCCTGGGCCAGCAGTGCCCCACTGAGGTGGGCATAGCTGAGGTTGGCCCCGCTTAAATTGGCCCCCACCAGGTTGGTTTGCTGGTCTGAGCCAGGGCGCAGGTCGGCCTCGATCAGCAGCGCCTGTGACAGATTGGCGGCTTGAAAATTGACGCCACAGAGAATGGCCTTAACCAGGTTGGCGGCGCTCAAATCGGCCCGCACAAACACCGCACCGCTGAGGTCGGCATCGCGCAGCTGGGCCTGGGCAAATCGGGCTTCGGTAAAGTCGGCACCCCACAGCAGGGCTTCGCTGAGGTCGGCCTGGGTGAAGTTGCTTTGGCTAAAGTGGGTGCGGCCCAGGCGGGCCTGGCGCAGGTCACTGCGGCTAAAGTTAGCGCCGCTGAGATGAGCTTGCAGCAGCTCGATATCTATCAGACTCAGGCCCACAAAGGTGCGATCGCCCCTTCGATAACGTTCTAAAATTTCAACCGCATCCATGGGTCACTCACAGCACAAACACTTCAGCAGTCTACTGTACATCCTCACCCACAAGGCTGATGGATCGGGGAGTGGGGTGCATCCCACTTTTGCAGGTGCCTACGTCATTCCCACGCAAGTGGGAATCCATTCGGGAGGCAGATGTCCGCTGTAGATTCCCGTCTGCACGGGAATGACGGGCGAACTAGCCGTCGAAATGATGAATTTACAAATTTGGGATGCACTCGGGGAGTGAGGGATCTAGTATTTCAAGGCAGACAGCAGAAAGAGGATTTTTTATATTCCAGGGACTATGCCTGGCGGAAATAGGAGAGCTATTTCTGCCTTCGACGACTAGATGGCAGCTTTAGAGATTGAGTAGAACGTTAGCCTTTGCCGTCTCGATAAACTTGAGGCAGCTGGTACCAAGGCAAATGAGGATGTAGGTGATGCTCTCGGTGATACCCAAAATGGTAGCAAGTAACAAATGACCAAAAAACTGGTAGGTGAATGCTCTTGATAGAACAACCAAACTCAGGGGCGCTGCCCGACTGCCGATGGGGCAGAAAGATACCGAAGGTGAACAACTGTAGCGAGCTGAGCACCATGGGAATAATCCAAAAAAGAATCAGATTAATCGCCGGAATACCGCAAACCATGAAAGCACAGAAAATTAGGCTGATGCCAATCAACGATACCCAAACCTGCCCGCCCGTTTGGTAGGTTTTCATAAACTGGACATACCAAAACCAGAACCCCCCCAGGTCGGTATCGTGGTGATCAGGGTCTTGTTTGGTAGCGGGAAAGCGGTGGTGAAGCCGGTGATTTTTAGCCAACAGCCGGTAGGGCAATAGCGCGTACAACCATGAGGTCACGTAGCCAAATGCGTCGTTGAGCCCGTGGGAGTCAGCAATATTTTTATGAATGGCTTCATGGGTAACAATGAATAGGCCGGTGTGTAAGAACGTCCTGACCAGAATTGCCCAGAGCCAATAAAACCAAGGAGTTTGGGCGCTAAACAGAGTAAATGTGCCCAATAAACTGACAAGCCACATCAGTCCGATTAAGCTAGCCCAGTACAGACTCAACCGAGAATGGCTACAACGCTTGTAGGGGCGTGATGGCGATCGACTGACCATATCTAATCATGCTTCCAATCTAAGTGGGCTACTCTTCTGTGAGCACCCCTAACGCGACGTCGACATCTTTGCCTATGCCCCAGCTCTCTTTGAGAATTTCACGAAACGTGGTGGCCTGATACAGCATGGCCTCCCGCAGCTGAACCAAGAGAGCCTGAGCATCTGCCTGGGAGAGATCTCGAACCTGAGTTTCAAAGACCTGAAGCTCAAACTGCTGTTCTAGGGGCAGCTGATTGCGAATATCCATGGGTGGCGTTTCCTTAGCGATAGCTAGTAACGTTACGTTAACCAATGTAACGTTTTATCGAAGGCATTGCATCGATCTCAGCCTTTCGTGGTAGAAGTCTTCAGGAATGTATCGGGAAATGTATCGCTTGTCACTCTAGAATGCAGCGTCTTAAACCCCTAGATCCTGCAGGGCGAACCGAATCTGCTCTAGCCGCCGTCGATTGACGCCGAGATCGGATGTTCCCAATCGAGCTGCGGCTCGAATATGGATGACTGGCTCATCCGCCGGCAAGTAAAACTCAGTATCGTCGACAAACCCCAGGATGGGACTGCTGGACTTAACTCGGATGTAGTTCTGCTGTTGCGCCACAACCTCAGTGCGTGGCACCACTCCCAGCACTTTGATCAGTAGCTCCCGAGCCTGATCTCGGCTGCCTGTATAGGCAATCGGGGCAATGGTGTGGTCTGGGTCAACGCCCTGGCTAACCACACAGTTAGGCGTTGAAGGGCAGGGCAACAGCTCACCATCTGGAATGCCAAGTTCGGGCATTTTGCCCGCCAATACCTCTGATAAGCCAGGAATCGCGCCTAGGGACTGGGGGGCAGGGGCTGCGATCGCAGAGGTTGAGCCCGCTGGGAAAACCCACAGGGCGATCGCCAACAGGCAGGTCAAGATTGAAGCCATAGGAGTTGATCGAGGGACAACTTCACCATAGGCTAATCAGGCGCGGCGGGACAGCCAGGCCGTTTAGGGGTCGCTGGGCCAACGCCAGAGAGCCCCGGCCCCCGCAAGCCAGCTGAACTCAACAGCCATGAGGTTTGCTTGGGGCGTAGATCACGCTACTCTTTTGAATCTGCCATTGATTCAAGCCTTAATTGGGTTTTAAGCCATGCCTGCAAGAGGTGCAATCGACATCACGGTTAAATTTAGCGGCATCCCGATAGCCACTGCGGCTCCTCGTGGAATCACCAAAATCGAAATGTACTGTAGCGGCTATAACGTCTTAGCCGACGTCAAAACCAAAACGTTTAAGCGCTTCATTGAGAAGGCTATGGAGTATGACTACTGGGAAGGCGTTGTCAGTGGCAAGCTTCACCATATTCAAGGCCACCAGCTCATCCTCACCCACGCTGGCATCCAGTGCCGTGAGAAGAAATCAGCCGATTAGCCATCGAAGCCATGCCTAGCCAACATTGATCCGACCCAAGTCGTCCCGGTCACCGCCAGGCCAGCCCTGAAGCAGTTGCACCCTCCTGACTCCTTTAGGGCAGGCCTGCGGCCCTCGGCGATGCCGACCAGGAGCATGGCTAACGCGTAACGGGCTGCCTTTGGCCGCAAATCGCCAAAGCAGCCGCTGGTGACCACGTCATGGCTCAACAGTACGCCACTGCGGCTCCCAGCAGATTGAGGGCGTAACCGAGCCACCCAGCCTGGGGTGGAGCCTTTACCTCGTGAGCAAGCGCCCCAGCAGCAGCAGACAGGCAATGCCTAGCAGGGGGGTAGAAATTGACACCACATGGGCAGAGAGCCCAGGCGGTAAGTAGATATCTCGAACGATTTGCCCGGCAGGGGTGAGGTTTTCAGCCCAGGTTCTGAGGGGGCAGCGAAAGCCGTTGGCAGCGTAGACCAAAACCTCGATGGCAGTCACCCCAAAGGCGATCGCTGTCCACCGAGTCAGTTGGTTGCTCAGGCCGCAGTACAGCAAAAACAAAATGGCCCCAAACATCACCACAAAGACGAGGGTATGAAACAGCCGCACCCAGGTGATCAGCATGACTTTTCCGACGAGTCTATTTTGCCCATGCTATCTGCAGCCAGTGAATATCTATCCAAACTGGAATCTCCTTTCATCCTGCTGCTTTGCGGTACTGCTGAGATCCGATAGTCTGGGGCTGGCGTTTGGGCAAAAAACAAACCATGATAGCCGACGGTTTTCTCAAAGACATTTCTCTCTCTGCGATCATCGCCGGGTTTGTCACCGTGCTGGTGGGCTTTACCAGTTCAGCGGTGATCGTGTTTCAGGCGGCCCAGGCGCTCAATGCCACCCCGGCAGAAGTCGCCTCTTGGATGTGGGCCTTGGGGTTGGGCCTGGGGCTCACCTGCATTGGCCTGTCGCTGCGCTACCGGGCTCCGGTGGTGACGGCCTGGTCAACGCCGGGGGCAGCGATGCTGATTACCTCGGCGGCGGGGGTGCCCATGGCTGAAGCCATTGGGGCTTTTTTGGTGTCGGGGTTGCTAATTGCCCTGGCCGGGTTTACCGGCGGGTTTGAGCGACTGATGAACCGCATTCCCCTCTCGCTGGCGGCGGGCATGCTGGCTGGGGTGCTGCTGCGCTTTGGGCTAGATGTCTTTGGGGCGATGCAAACTCAATTGGCGATGACCTTTGCCATGTTTTGCACCTATTTGGCCATGCGCCGCCTCCATCCGCGCTATGGGGTGGTGGTGGCGTTGGCGGTCGGCATTGCGATCGCAGCCCAGCAAAACCTGATCCAGTTCGATACCGTTAGCCTGCAACTGGCGGCACCCGTCTTCACCGCCCCCCGTTTTTCCGTCGCGGCCCTAGTCGGCGTTGCCCTGCCCCTGTTTGTCGTCACCATGGCCTCCCAAAATGTGCCGGGAGTCGCGGTTCTGCGCGCCTCCGGCTACGGCACTGTGCCAATCTCGCCACTCATCGGCTGGACGGGGGCCGCCACGGTGCTATTGGCTCCCTTTGGGGCGTTTGCCCTCAATTTGGCCGCCATTACCGCCGCCATTTGCATGGGCCGCGAAGCCCACGAAGACCCCGGCAGACGGTATGTAGCGGCGATCGCAGCGGGCGTTTTCTACCTGCTGATCGGTCTGTTTGGGGCGACCGTCGCCGCCGTATTTGCCGCTTTTCCCCCAGAGCTGGTGCTGGCGATTGCGGGGCTTGCCCTGCTGGGCACCATTGGCAACGGCCTCTTCACCGCCCTCCGCGACGAAACCCAGCGCGAACCTGCCCTGATCACCTTCCTCGTCACCGCCTCCGGTCTCACCCTGTTCGGCATCGGCTCCGCCTTTTGGGGCCTCATCGCCGGCACCCTGGCTCTCACCATCTCCCAAGCCAAACCCCTACCGATCCAGAAATAAAGACCCTGAGAGAAACCGATGAAAATAGCCATCCGTTTGGCCCTCACCCCTGCCCCTCTGCCGGGGGGAGAGGGGTTCTAAATCCGGCTCCCTTTTCCCGAGGGGAGCCGGGGTTGGGGGATGAGGGCCTAGCTTGGATGCTTAATTGGTTGGCATATGCTTAAATTTCCAGCCCTTTTTTGCTGCGCTTGAGCTGCTTGTAGAGCGACTTAACCTGGTCGTAGGCTTCGTCGGGCGAGAGCTTACCGCCGGTTTGGAGCCCTGATATATAGCCAATCCGGTGGGCAAACTCTTGCAAATTGGCGTTAAAAGTCAGCTGCTGGGGCGAAAATTCACCGTAGTAGCGGCTGCGGGGGCAGAGAAAATTGTCGAGATCGCGCTGGTTGTCGGAGTTATTGGAAGAATTGATTTGGGTCATGAGTCCCCCCCTTTGAGTTTTGTTAACCTGATTATAACCTTCCCTTAATCTTGAAAAGACTAGCAGACGCTGAGGCAACCGTAATATCTCAGCGTAACGTTTTGCCCTCAGGTATACGTCTTTGGGTCTATGCCCTTGGGTGTAATTGGTATAAATGGCTGAGTTTTTGGGTAATACCAAATCCGAATTCCCTACCCCCGATTGCCAATCGGCCAACCTGCAGGGGCGAACGGCGGTTCGCCCAGGAGTATCGGGGATAGCCAGGCAGGATTCGCCATAAGGCGTTAGGCGGTAGCGCCGAGAGCGAGGTATTGCAGGGGCACATCTTGGTCAGCCGCCCAGGTGTGCAGGTCATTGAGGGCGCGATCGCGGTACTGGCCGTAGCGTTCTTTTTTGCCCCGCACCTTGACCGGCAGGGGCGGCAAAATACCAAAGTTGGGCGGCATTGGCTGAAAGTGTTTGGGCTCAGCCGAGGTAATAAAGTCGACCAGCGCCCCCAGCATCATGGTGGGGGGAAGGGTAATGCGATCGCGCCCCAGGGCCAGCCGGGCCGCATTGGTTCCGGCCAGCCAGCCCCCGGCCACCGCCGCCGTGTAGCCTTCGGTGCCCACCAGCTGCCCCGCCGCCAGCAAATTGGGCCGCGCCTTAAATTGCAGGGTGGGCTGCAATAGCTCGGGCGAGTTCAAGAACGTATTGCGGTGCATCACCCCCATGCGCACAAACTCGGCATTTTCTAGCCCAGGGATCAGGCGAAACACCCGCGCCTGTTCGCCCCAGCGCAGGTTGGTTTGAAAGCCCACCATGTTCCACAGCTGACCGCCCTTGTCTTCCTGGCGCAGCTGCACCACGGCGTAGGGTTTTTTGCCCTTGTTCTCTGGGGCTTTAAAGTCGCCCAGGCGGGCGTCAAACAGGCCCACGGGCTTGAGCGGGCCGTAGCGCATGGTGTCTTCGCCGCGCCGCGCCATCTCTTCGATGGGCAGGCAGGCTTCAAAAAATTTGGCGGTTTCGCGCTCAAAATCCTTGAGTGCGGCCTGCTCGGCGTTGCACAGTTCCGTCCAAAAGTGCAGATACTGCTCCCGATTCATGGGGCAGTTGAGGTAGGCGGCCTCGCCCCGGTCGTAGCGCGAGGCCATAAACGCCACCGACTGGTCGATGCTCTCGCCCACCACAATCGGGCTGGCGGCGTCAAAAAAGCTCATGTAGCCCTGGCCGGTGAACCGCTCTAGATCGACTGAGAGCGCCTCGCTGGTCAGGGGGCCGGTGGTCAAAACCGTAATGCCCTGCTCAGGAATCTGCGTTACTTCATCTCGCCGCAGCTCGATCAGCGGGTGCTGCTCTAGGGTTGCGGTCAGGTCTTGGCTAAAGACGCCGCGATCGACTGCTAGGGCACCGCCAGCGGGCACCTGGTGCTGGTCGGCCTTGCCGATTACCACCGAGCCCAGCTGCCGCAGTTCTTCGTGCAGCAGGCCCGAGGCGCGATCGCTCGACATCGCCCCAAAGGAGTTGCTGCACACCAGCTCGGCCACATGCTCGCTGTGGTGGGCAGGGGACGTTTTGTGGGGGCGCATTTCGTGCAGCACCACGGGCACCCCGGCCTGGGCAATCTGCCAGGCGGCCTCAGTACCGGCCAGCCCGCCGCCGATCACGTGAATGGGGTCTGGGGTTTGCACAGGCGTCTCAATCAAAACTCAGCTTTTCTAGGATAGCGGGTTTCGCCCTTCCCGCCTGGGAGGGGTTTCGGGTTTCGGGTTTCGGGTATTGGGGCAAGGCTAGATTTGCTGGCGGTGCAGTCGCCGGTCTAGCCAGGCCAGCACGCCCAGGGCGGGGATCACCGTGGCCGCCAGCCCGAGCCAAAAGCCGTGGGCCGCCGCCGTGCCCTGGTCTAAGGCCCAGCCCCCCAGGGGCGGGCCGATCAGATAGCCCACCGCCCAGCACATCGAGTTGACCGACAGGTAGACCCCCCGCAGCGCCTCTGGAGCCAGGGCCACCACCAGGGCCGAGGCAATGGGGGTGTAGGCCACCATCGCCAGGGCCATGGCCGTCAGGGCCAGCCCCGCCCAAACCAGGGGTGACGCCCCCACCCCCGACTGCCACACCAGGGCAAAGCTCAGCCCCCACAGCAGCGCCGACGCCATCAGTCCTTGGGCCTGGCGGTAGCGGGTCAGCCACCGGGCCACCGGCAGCTGGGCCAGGGCCGCCAGCACCACATGGCCGGTAAACAGCAGACTCAGGGTGCCTTCGTTGACCCCCTGCTCGCCGCCAGCAAAGCGGTTGAGGTAGAGGGGCAGGGTGCTCTGAATCTGGGCCAAATAGCCGGTCAGCAGCACGTTGACGGCGGCATAGACCATCAGGTTGGTGTCTCGCAGGGCTTGGCCCCAGCCCTGCAAGAGCGATCGCGCCCCATTCCCCGCCGGGCGAGTCTCGGCAATGGCGACGTAGATAATCGCAAAAAACAGCAAAAACGACACGCCATCAATGGCAAACAGCGCCCGGTAGGCTCCGGTGAGCGAAATTAGCGCCCCCCCGGCCACTACCCCCACCCCCAGACCCAGGTTGTCGGCCAGGCGCACCAGGGCGTAGGCCTCGTTGCGCTGGGCCGGGGTAGTGATATCGGCGGCCACCGACTCAGCGGCGGGCCAGTAGAGCCCCACCCCAAACCCCATCAGCAAATTGCCCACCAAAAAAATCGAGAAATCGTTGGCCAGCAGCAGCACCCCGTCGGCCCCCGCCGACACCAGGGCCGAGGCCAGCAGCGTGGGCCGCCGGCCCCAGCCCGGTGAATCGGCCAGCGACCCGCCTAAAAACCGCCCCACCATGCCCGCCAGCGACCCCAGGCCAATGCCCAACCCCACCTGGGTGGCGCTCAGCCCCACCTGGGTGGTAAAGAAAATCGGCGCGTAAAACAGCGTAAAGCCAATGCCCACCTGGGACAGCAGCCGCCCCGCCGCCAAGATCCACACCCGCTGGTCAAAATCGGGCAGCCACCCCTTGAGCCGCTGGCGCAGTGAACCGCTCATAGCGGCGTAGACAGTCGGGGTCGCCGCAGGGCATCGATCAGGGCCACGGTGCCGCCGATGGCACCCCACACCAGCCACAGCCCCAGGTCATAGCCTTTGCCGTAGGCCAATCGGGCGGCCACCAGCCCGATTGCACAGTGCAAAAATATGGGAATGTAAACCAGAGAAATGGTGTCGGCCATGGCGGGTTGAGGGGTAGTTACGGTGGGCGATAGTGATGGTCGCATTGTTACCTTAGGCTATTTCTTGATCTGCCAAGAGGGTTATTGCCATGGCCACCGGACTTTTTGTGGGGTTGATCACCCTCGACTGCATTTACCGGGTCAGCCACGTGCCCAGCAGCGACGAGAAACTGGTGGCCACAGACAATTTGCTGGTGGCCGGGGGGCCTGCCACCAACGCCGCGATCGCATTTGCCGCCCTGGGCAATCGAGCCGTGGTCATGGGTGCCTTGGGTCAGCACCCCCTGGCCCAGCTGATTCGTACCGAGCTAGCTAGCTACGGGGTTGAGGTCGTCGATCTGCGCCCTGAGCTAGAAACCCCGCCGCCGCTATCGACCATTTTGGTGACCGCCGCCACGGGCGATCGCGCCATTGTCTCTCGCAACGCCGTGGGTCGTCAGGCCGAGCCGCCCAGTGCCCTAGGGCATGTTTTACAGGGCGTAGACATGCTGCTGATCGACGGCCACCAGATGGCGGCGGGGTTGGCGGTGGCCCAGCAGGCCCGGCAGCAGGGCATTCCGGTTGTGATCGATGCGGGCAGCTGGAAGCCAGGGTTTGAGGCGGTGTTGCCGTTGGCCACCAGTGCGATCGCAGCTGCCAAATTTCAACTTCCCCACCAACCCGACACCCTGACCGCCCTGGCCCGTTTGGGCATCGCCGAAGTCGCCATCACCCACGGCCCCCAGCCCATCCAGTTTTGTCACCACCATAAAACCAGAACGTTGTCCGTACCCCCAGCCACCGTCCAAGACACCCTGGGGGCAGGCGATACCTTCCACGGCGCGTTTTGCCACTACCGCCTGCAAGCCCCTTTTCCCACGGCCCTAGGTCAGGCCGCCCAGATCGCCGCCCGCAGCTGCCAATACTTTGGCCCCCGCACCTGGATTGAAAAGCTCTAACGGTGCCCCTAACGGCTATAGTCTTTTCTGTAATCGCCTAATCTTCTCGTCCAAACCACCCATCCATCACCCTCGCTAGGGCAGACACATAGGTCTGCCCCTACCCATCCATCACCCTCGCTAGGGCAGACACATAGGTCTGCCCCTACCCACCCACCCATCCACCCCCTATGGCCTACGCCCAAGCCAAACAAACCGCCATCGCCGCCGTCACCCAGGCCGCCCAGCTGTGCGAAGCCGTGCGCCAGGGCCTGGTGCCCGCCGCCATCGAAAAAAATGACAAAAGCCCCGTTACCATTGCCGACTACGGTGCCCAGGCGCTGATCTGCAAAGCTCTGGCCGAGGCCTTCCCTGGCGACCCGGTGGTGGGCGAAGAAGACACCACCGACCTGCGCCAGCCCGCTGCCGCCCCGGTGCTGGCCGCCGTCACCGCCCAGGTGCAGCAGCTGATCCCCAACGCCACCGACAGCGATGTGCTCAGCTATATCGACCACGGTAACGGCGATGTCGCCCCCCGCTACTGGACCCTCGACCCGATCGACGGCACCAAAGGCTTTTTGCGCGGCGACCAGTATGCAATCGCCCTGGCCCTGATCGAAGACGGTGAGATCAAACTGGGGGTGCTGGGCTGCCCCTACCTCAGCTTTGGCGACCAATTTGGCGACCAAACCGGGCTGCTATTGGTAGCCGTGCGCGGCGAAGGCACCACCATCATGCCCCTGGCGGGGGGCAACCCCCAGCAATTAACGGTGGCCAAGACGGGTGACAGCGATCGCTGCCGCTTAGTCGAAAGCATGGAGTCGGGCCACGGTGACCACGGCCAGCAGCATGCGATCGCACGCGCCGTCGGCATTACCGCTCCCTCTCTACAAATGGATAGCCAGGCCAAATATGCCGCCGTCGCCGCCGGGCAGGCGGTGCTCTACCTGCGCCTGCCCTCGCCCAAAACCCCCGACTACCGCGAGAAAATCTGGGATCACGCCGCCGGGGTGATCGTGGTCGAAGAGGCCGGGGGCCGCGTCACCGACATGCACGGCCAGCCGCTCGATTTTGCCAGTGCCGCCCGCTTCCCCCACAACCAGGGGGTTGTGGCCAGCAATGGCGCGATCCATGACGCGGTGCTAGCGGCGCTGAGAGTTTAGGGATCCTTATCAGGGGTCGGGTGCCTTGGTAAGACCAGAACTGGGGTTGTGGCTCCTAATAGGCAGCCGATCCCGACGCTCTAGGGGCCAGGCGCAAGACGGTAGAAATGGCTATGATGCGGGGTAGCTACCCCAGAAACTATGACCGCTGAACCTGCCTTACCTTCGCAATCGGCCCATCTGCAAACCGCATTGGTGGTGGGGGCCAGCCGGGGCATCGGCCTCGGCTTTGTGCAGCAGTTGCTCAAGGATGAACGCTTTGGGGCGATTTACGGCACCTACCGCCGCCCCGAGTCGGCCCAGGGCCTACTGAGCCTGGCCACCCAGCATCCGCAGCTCACCTGCCTGCCCCTGGATGTGACCGACGAAGCTTCGATCGCCGAGGCGGTGGCCCAACTCCAGGCCCGCACCCCCCAGCTGCACCGGGCGGTGTACTGCGTCGGCGTGCTCCACGACGGCGACTTTCAGCCCGAGAAAAGTCTGCGGCAGATCACGAGCGAAAATTTGATGCGATCGCTCCAGACCAACGCCTTTGGCGCGGTGCTGCTGGCCAAGCACCTGATGCCGCTGTTCAAACACGATCAGCCCAGCGTGTTTGCCGCTGTGTCGGCCAAGGTGGGCAGCATTGGCGACAACCGCCTGGGGGGCTGGTACGGCTACCGGGCCTCTAAGGCGGCGCTGAATATGCTGATCAAAACCGCCTCGCTAGAGTATGCCCGCCGCAGCCCCCACACCATTCTGGCCCTGCTGCACCCCGGCACCACCGACACCGGCCTGTCGGAGCCGTTTCAGCGGGGGGTGCCGCCGGAAAAACTCTTCCCCGTCGAGCGCACCGTGGCCCAGCTGATGAAGGTAATGGACAACCTCACCCCCGCCGACAGCGGCGAGTTCTTTAACTGGGACGGCACCCGGCTGCCCTGGTAGGAAGGGTTCAGGGTTTAGGGTTTAGGGTTCAGGGTTTAGGGCCGCCCTTGAACCGCGTACCTTGAACCGCGTACCTTGAACCGCGTACCTTGAGCCGTACACCTTAAAAAATGGATCGATAACTGATGGATTGGCAACTGCTAGAGAGCATTGGTCTGGGTCTGGGCCTGGGGGTAGCCGCCGGGTTTCGGGTGGTGGTGCCCTTTTGGGTGCTGAGTGCCGCCGCCCTGTTTGCCCAGGTGCCGCTGACCGACAGCCTCACCTGGCTGGGCAGCCCCACCGCGTTTGTCGGATTATCAATCGCCGTGATTGTAGAAATTCTGGCCTATAGCATTCCCTGGCTCGACAATGTGATCGATACCGTGGCGCTGCCGGTGGCGGCGGTGGCGGGCACGCTGCTGATGGCGATCGCAGCCAACCAGCTCGACCCCTTTGCCCAGTGGAGCGTTGCGATCGTGGCCGGGGGCGGGGCCGCCGCCACGGTAAAAGGGTTGAATGGGTTGACCCGGCTGGTATCCACAGCGACCACAGGCGGCGCGACAAACTTGATTATTGCGGGCATCGAGCTAATCGGGGCGGTGGTGATCTCGATCTTGGCGCTGCTGGCCCCGGTGGTGATGTTTGGGCTGGTGCTGACCTTTTTTATCTTGCTGGTGCGGTTTGCCATCAAAGCCTTTTACCGCAGCCAAAAGCCCGTCCCCGAGTCTGAGTAGGGCGCATTAAATCACGTAGCTGTCCACGGTCAGGCAAGATGCCTAACCTACAAGAGCAACACGGTCAGGCAAGATGCCTAACCTACAAGAGTCAGGCAAGATGCCTAACCTACAAGAATTGCGTAGAGCCTCTTTGGAAGGCGCTTTATCGGCTCAGCTTGGCGTCAACATGGATCGCCAGGGCGCTCATCGCTGGCAGGGTGGCGGTAAACTGCCCAACACGGTTGACCAGCACCACCTGGGCCTCGTTGGCGCAGGCGGTGCCGTCGGCCACCAGGCTCCCCTGCACCACGTTGCAGTAGCGGCCCTGGGGCAGCTGGGTTTGAAAGGTGTGGCTCAGCGGCTCGGCCTCGCGGTTGATCACCACAAAGCCCAGATCGCCCCGGCCAAAGGCAATCTGGTTGGCCTGGTTGCTCCACCAGTCGGTAACCTGGGTCTGGGGCTGGGTGGCGTTGCGAAAGCCCACCATGCCTGCAATGGCTGGCCAGCGATGTTCGCAGACCCACTCGCCAAAGCAGTTGGCCTCGCCGTTTTGGTACACCGGGCGGGTGCTGCCGTCGGCCTCAGCGGGCGGCCCCTGCTCTGAATCGTCAAAGGCAAAGCTCGACATCACCTGGGCCTTGCCGTAGGGAAACCCCAGCATAAACACATTGGCCAGGGCGTAGAGGTCGCCGCTGTGGTAGGTCAGGTAGTCGCCGCCGCCGCCGTGGCCCCGCTGTTTGTCGTGGTTGTCAACAAACACAACCGCCTGCTCCGAGGGGGCCAGCCCCCAGCCCTCGCCCAGGGTTTGCAGGTTGGCCAGGGTTTGGCCCGCTAGGCCCAAAAAGGCTTCGCCTAAAAAGCGGCCATACTTAAAGTCGATCACATTGCCGCTGTCGTAGTAGTCTTGCTTGCGAATTGCCTCGGTGCCGGGGTCGATCACCTCCTGGTAGATGTAGAGGTCGATGTCGGGGTAGCGATCGCGCAGCTGCGCCAAAATGTCCCCCAGTTCGGCGCTGCGAATGTGTTTGGCGGCATCGATGCGAAAGCCTGCTACCCCCATGGCGACCAGATCGCCCATGTAGTCGACCAGGGTGCGCTGCACCGCCTTAGAGCTGGTGTTGAGGTCGGCCAAACCCACCAGTTCGCACTGGGTGACATTGTCGGCGTTGCCGTAGTCGGTCACCTGCTGGCGGCAGTCGTTAAAGTCGTCGGGGCCGTAGAGGCCAGGGTATTCGTACTTGGTAAACTTGGTGCCTGCGCTGCCAACCCCGGCCTCAAAGCCCGCCATGTGGTTGATCACGGCGTCGGCATAGATCGCAACCCCGACGGCGCGGCAGCGGTCGATCATCGCTTGCAGGTCGGCGCGGCTGCCGCTGCGGCTTTCGAGCTGGTAGCTGACGGGCTGGTAGCGCTGCCACCAGGGGTAGCCAAAATCGGGCAGAACAATGTGCTCTTGGGGGGGCGAAATTTGCACCGCCCGGTAGCCGTTGGGGCCGAGGTAGGTTTCGCACTCGGCGGCAATGTCGGCCCAGGTCCACTCAAACAGGTGCACCAGGGTGGGCGGCGGCACCTGGGCCATCGACGGCTCAGCGGTGAGGGCGGTCACCAGGGCAGTGGGGTTCAACACCACCATCAGACCGACAATGCCGCTGGCAGAGAAGGCCGCTAATATAAATTTCCACATAGATTTTTGAGTTAGGGAGATTGGACAAATTTCAAAGGACGAACTTTAGAAGCAGCCCAGACATTGCATCGCTATGATGCACCTTCGCCCAGTAAAAATAACCCCCCTGGTGTGGGGGCATTCTGCCTGTAAACATGCTCTGCGGGGGGATTGCGACAGGTCGTCAGCCCAGACCGCTCAGGCGTAAACCCCAAGGCTCATCGCAGAAGTCTGCTAAAGCAGATTGGGCGACCTAGATAGCCCTCTTGAGAGAGTCTTGGCTTTAAGCCTAGTACTTCAAGGCAGACGGCAAATTTCGGCTGACTGAGGTAAGTTCAAGATAGTTTGCTCAATTGCCCTACACCTGACTAAACCCATGTCTTTTCCCTTCTGCCTGCCCCCCAGCCCCGAGTCTCGCCGCCAGCAACAGCGCTACAAGCTAGAGATGATGAAATCGTGGCGAGACTCCCTAGAGGCCCATTTAGCCGCCGTCAATGCCGCCATCAACACCGTTGAGCAGCAGATTAGCCAGGATCGGTAGAGCTAGAGCCCCCACCGCCGGGGAGTGAACGGCCTGGTTCATAGCGAAAGTCTGCTGAAGCAGACTGCGGCAGAGGCTCCATAATCTTCTTCAGAGGATTTTTGCTTTGAGTCTTGGGCTTTGAGTCTTGGGCTTTGAGCCCGAGGCTCAGCCATCAATCGGCGCGATCGCCCCCTAACTCTGCCCCTTCGCTGGGGATCACTCGATCGCTTGAGAACTATCGCTTGAGAACTATCGCTTGAGAACTACTTTCCGCCATCAGGCTAGCCAAACTACACTTTTTGACACCCTATTCCCCTAGGATGTGACCTGGGCTGGTGGACATTGCCAGCTGTCGCTGTTTTTCGCTGGGTTGCCCCGATGGTTATGTCTGAATCCCCATCGTCCATGTCTTTGGCCCTGCCGCTGGCGGGGCCTGTGCCGCTGCTCCAGCCGATTGGGGTCAAGGCTCTCTACGGTCTAGCGCTGTCGGACGATCGCCTGCTGGCGGTAGACCCCTTTCGCGGCTACCTGCTGCGCATCGACCCCAAAACCGACCAGCTCGAAATTCTCAACTCGCACAATGCCGAGGCATTTTATGGCGCAACGGGGCTGGCCTGCTGGGATGACCAGATCTGGTTTAGCTGCGACCACACCGTCTACACCACATCCCAGGCCGAGATTCAGCCGGTGCCGCTGCTCACCCTGCCCTACCCCGCCGACGGCGTTGCGGTGTGGGAAAACACCCTCTACGTCAGCTGCAAGAAGGGGGGCTGCATCTATGTCTGCGATCGCACCACCGGCCAGCGCATCACCCAGTTTTCGGCCCCCGGCATTGGGGTCGAAAACCTCTCGGTGTGGGGCGACTACCTGTGGGTCTGCGACCAGACCGAGCAGAGCGTCTACTGCCTCGACCGCGCCACGGGCGAGCTGGTGGTGAAAATGCTCACCCCCTTTGCCACCCCCACCGGCATTGCCGTGCCGCCCCACACCAGCCCCGAGGGCGGCACTGTCTGGGTGGCCTACGCCAACGAAGAGCCCCACGTGCGCGAAGACCCCAACGGGGCCGAGCCCTTTGTGCTCACCTTCCGCGATCGCACCCTCATCCACCCCCTCAGCTACCGCTGGTACCAAGAGGCCAACTACTGCCGCACCAGCGGCTTCTTGGTCGAGATGACCTATGTCGAAGAGATCGACACCCTCGAAGACGCCCAGCCCCTGCAAAACCTAGAGTGGCGGATCGCCTTTCCCACCAGCACCGACCGCCAGCGAGTCAAGTCGGTGGAGCCCGTGGGCCTGCCCTTCACCGAGGTTGAGCAGGGGGGTGAGCGGGTGGCCAGCTTTAGATTTGACCACCTCGACCCCAACCAGCGCCACCTGTTTGGCTGGAAGGCCCTGGTGGAGGTCTACGGCATCAAGTACCAGCTCTCCCCCCGCCACGTTGAGTCGGCCCCGCCCCTGCCCCCCGAGTATGGCCCCCGCTACCTGATCGACGACGATGAGCTAGCCATGGATAGCCCCTTGATCCAGGCGGCGGCCCGCGAGAGCGTCGGCACCGAGACCAACCTGCTGCGCCAGGTGCTCAGCATTCGCGACTACGTCTACGACAAGCTCTCCTACGCCGTCACCCCGGCGATCGAGACCCCCGACGTAGTCTTGCAGCGGGGGCGCGGCTCCTGCGGCGAATACGTCGGCCTGCTGCTGGCCCTGATGCGTCTCAACGGCATCGCCTGCCGCACCGTAGGCCGCTACAAGTGCCCCGCCCAGGCCGACCAGCCCGGCATCTACCTCGAACCCGACTTCAACCACGTGTGGATTGAGTTCTACATTCCCGGCTTTGGCTGGGTGCCGATGGAGTCTAACCCCGACGATGTGCAGGAGGGCGGCCCCTACCCCACCCGGTTCTTTATGGGCCTACCCTGGTGGCACGTAGAGATGGGTAAGGGCATTCCCTTTGAGAAGTTGATTCGCCCCAAAGATAGCCCCGAGGCCCGGCTTGGCGATCTGGCCGTCAACCACATGCGGTTTAAGATTCTCGGTGAGCTGGCCCCCTAGAGAGGAAGGCAGAAGGCAGAAGGCAGAAGGCAGCTTCCTACTAACCCCGCTGGGGTGAGCACAACGTGGAAGAAACACCTA
>RECJ01000054.1 GCA_007694115.1 Leptolyngbya sp. DLM2.Bin27
ACCTCAGCGGCGAAGAGCTGCTGGGTGCCCAGATCGTCACCCGCGCCCTCACCGCTCCCCTCAGCCGCATCGCTGAGAATGCGGGCTTTAACGGGGCCGTGATTGTCGAGCAGGTGAAGGAGAAAGACTTCACCGTCGGCTACGACGCCGCCAACAACCAGTTTGTCGATATGTTCGACGCTGGCATTGTTGACCCCGCCAAGGTGACTCGCTCTGGCCTACAAAACGCTGCCTCCATCGCCTCGATGGTGCTAACCACCGAGTGCATCGTGGTCGACAAGCCCGAGCCCAAGACCCCCGCCGCTGGCGCTGGCGCGGGCATGGGCGGCGACTTCGACTACTAATACCGAATCCGCATTCCCTACCCCCGGTTCCCAACCGGCCAACCTGTAGGGGCAAACAACCGTCTGCCCTACGGAACCGGGGGTTAGCCAGGATTTGGGATAAATCGGCCCAGGCCGTCCGTATTTGGCCTGTGCCCAGGTTTCACTGGCAACCCCCGGCGGCTTGTTACCACCGGGGGTCTTGTCGTGGCGAGTCTCGGCGGCTGGGCTTCTAACTACAGATCTTCCCATGCTCCATCTTCAGAGTCGATGCCGCTGCCCACCGAGCCTTAACCGAGACAGCTAGGCCAAGCCCTAAAACCAGCTAAAAAGACGACAACAAACAATTGGGTGCTCCAGATCCCAACGGTGTCACTGGATCGATTGAGGGGTAGATGAATCAGCTAGAGGTCGAGCAAACGCTTCCTCAGCCTGCACAGGTAAGACCTGTGATATTTTCTGCCTATTGAGATAGAGTATTGCGGGGGGAGGTTTGGGCCTGGAAAATTACTTCAACCGCCGCTACTCTAATGCCAAATCAGCGGTTCTAAAAAACTTGCTTTGGAACACTCTTTAAATTTGATAGTCTGGACAACTAGCCACCAAGGCCATAGCCTCATCTCTGCCAAAGCCCTTTAAAATTTGTAGCTTGACTTTGATGCCGACATATGAATTGGTGGTTTTGGCGAAACTCAATAAAGGGTTCAGAATCGATGACCATGTCACAAGCTGCCTCCATACCGATGAACCAGGCACCGTTGGCAATACCAGCCAGCGATGCCATCGCTTCTCAGGAAAGGAGCGGGTTGCCCAAATCAATTCTCAGTGTTGACTTAGGGCGAACCTCTACAAAAACCTCCATTAGCCGCGATCCTAGCAGCGTTGTTTTTATTCCAGCTAACGTCAAACATTTGTCAATGGAACAGGTTCAAGGTGGCGCATTCGAAGCCCGTGCCACCGATCCTCTCTCCGACATTTGGATGGTTTATCAGGGCAGCGGCTACGCCATGGGGCAGCTAGCGGAAGATTTTGGCGCTAACTTAGGGGTCGGCCAATCTAAAGTCAACGATGCCTTAGTCAAGGTGCTAGCTTGTGTCGGCTACTTCCAACTAAAAGGCGAAATTTCGGTGGTTTTAGGCCTGCCCTACCACTCCCAAGATCAGTTTGAGCGCGAGAAAGAGCAGCTCATGAGCCTGCTACTGGGGCCCCATGTGATGAGCTATCGCGGCGAACCCGTTACCATTCAGATCAACAAAGTCTGGGTGATGCCCGAAGGGTATGGCAGCATTCTCTGGAATGAGGTTCAAGCCAGTAAAGACACTGACGTTGACTTTACCAAACTGCCGGTTGCGATCGTGGATATCGGTCATCAAACCACCGATTGCATCATGGTCGACAACTTTAGATTTGCCCGTGGGGTTTCTAGAAGCGAAGCGTTTGCCATGAGCCAGTTTTATGAGCAGGTGGCGTCTCACATTGAAGGGGCCGACAGCCAGTCTCTGGCATTGATCGCCGCCGTAAATCAGCCTCAAGGTCAACGGTTTTACCGTCCTCGGGGAGCCAATCGACCGACTAACTTAGACGATATTTTGCCTAACCTCAAAGAGACTTTTTCGCGGGAGATGTGTAACCGACTACTGGCTTGGCTGCCAGAGCGAGTTACAGACGTCATTCTCACGGGCGGCGGCGGCGAGTTTTTCTGGGAAGATATTCAGCGTCTGCTGAGAGAGGCCAAAATTAATGCCCACCTAGCTACGCCCTGCCGCCAGGCCAACGCCCTGGGGCAGTATATTTATGGAGAAGCCCAGATGGCCGCAGCCCGAGCCGCCCGTACGGGCACGTAGGCTTCTCCGTCCAGGCGTTAGCCATGCCTAAGCTCTTCCTGACCGAAGGTGGATGCTGTTTGCTAAAGCGGTTGTTTTAGTGCGGCGAATGGGGCATCGGTTGGGAAGGGTTTTTGATGGGTGGGTGGCATCGTGGTTGTGGGACGAGGACAATGGGATTAAAGTGGTTACGCCGAACAAAAAAGCTGGTTCTTTTTCGCGGCAATGAGCTAGATCAAAATTTATTGGCTGCTGTTAAGGCTGAGCTAGCGAGGCAGCCAGGCTTGAGTTTTAGCAGCCTCTGTAAAGAAGCGCTTCACCAGCTTTTGCTGAGTAATCATCCTTACCCTGGTCAGCCGTTATCGTCTACCAACCTATCTCCTACCGACAGGCGAATCGCAAGCCTTGAGGCGCAGTTACTCAGTGTAGAGCAGCGTTTTTTTGCCCAAGAAAAAAATCGGTTAGAGTGCCTAGAAGCCCAGCTGGCGCAGCTGGCTCTCCATGTGGCTCATCTATCGGGATCTGATGGGGCTCTCCCACCGCTGTCAGCCCCAGACGAGGTGCATTACGCAGAAGAGGTGGAAGAGGTACCTGAAGATCCCGTTTTGTCTCGCCTGAGCGGCTTGATTGATGATTTTTAGCTCTCTTGGTGGTGCTTTGCTGCGCGAATGTACCCTACGGTACGTTGAGAATACCCACGCCGCACCCTATGACTTTGGAATGATGAATATAGTTGCACCCTGGGCGTGCTGCTTGTAGATTAGAAGTGCGGGGAATGTATCTGGGACGGGAGTAGGGGAAGTTGCAGCTTCCCCTACTCCCTGAGACATCCCAACTTAGAACAGGTAAGTGAGATGCCCTAGATGCATTCTAGGAGCTAGCGTCTTTTTTACCCTCATATTGGGACACAGCTAGACCATTCCCCGTTTTCTTACCCGAAAACGGAGATTAACCGCATGTTTGACCAATCCCCTGGGGAACCCAACCTCCCCACCACATTTACGCTACCCACCTACCACCGCGATCGCCTCACCCATATCCTGCTGGGTGACTATGCCGCCGTCGTCGGGGCTATCAACCAGATGGATGTGCTGCACTACTGCGATCGCATCGCCTGGATCGACCCCGTGCCCACCGGGCGCAACGGCGAATATATCAGCGTGATGGCCCGCCGCATTTCGTCAGGGGCGGGCTAACCCCCATTCTGCCTGACTACCCCCGATTCCGGCGGGCGCACGCCATGGGCCCCTACGGGTTGGCCGATTGGGAATTGGGGGTATAGAAGTCGGATTTGGTGTGGCCTCGGCAGAGTCAGATTTAGCCATCGCCTGAGTTGACCGATTCCCCCGCTGCGGCGGGGGAATGTTTATTGACCCAGGGGTAGATGATTACCCCTCGCAGTTTATGGTCAAAATCAGGAGATTGTTTATTTAGCTAAGCTCTGGTGCCGCCAGCCTTAGCTTATTTAATTGCTATATCGTTCAGGATTAAGCCCAATGGCCAGTTTGAGAAAAGCGCGCCGACTGATCAAAGCAACCGTCGCTGAATGGCAAGAGCAGGAGGTTTCTCTGCTGGCCTCTGCCCTCGCTTATTCTACCGTTTTTTCTCTAGCACCTCTGATGATTCTGGTCATCATGCTTTTGGGCATGTTTTTTGGGGAGACAACGGCGAGAGAGCAAATTGTTTCTCAACTGGACGACCTAGTCGGCGACGATGGTGCCGATCTGCTGGCAACGGCGATCACTAATTTGCGCGATCAAGCTAACGAAGGCCCGCTTCAGCTGATCCTTAACCTGGGCTTTTTTCTGTTTGGTGCATCCAGCGTGTTTGCGGGTATTCAAAACTCTCTAGATCGAATCTGGGATGTGAAGCCAGAACCCGGTCGGCATGTGTTCCATTTTCTGCGAAAGCGGTTGCTGTCGGCGGCTATGATTCTTGCGATCGCATTTTTGCTGCTGGTCTCGTCGGTAGCGAACACTCTGCTAGCGGCGGCGACCGCCAGTCTCAACGAGTGGCTACCAGCGATGGGATCTCTATGGCAGATCTTGAGTTGGGTGATTTCTTTTGTGGTGATTGCGGCAGTCTTTGCGGCTATCTACACCGTTCTGCCCGATGCCGACATTCACTGGCAAGATACCCTCATTGGGGCGATGCTCACCGCCGGGTTGTTTATGATCGGCCAGTGGCTCTTTGGCATTTTCTTAGACCTGGTTGACATTGGCTCAGGCTACGGAGTGGCCGGGTCGTTTTTGGTGATCATCACCTGGATTTTCTACGCAGCTGTTGTGCTATTTACGGGGGCTGTCTTCACCAAGGTCTATGCCCGCCGCTACGGTTTGCCGATTATTCCCTCTGATTTTGCGGTTTCAACGGTTGAAGATAGGCCAGAGCGCTGCCCTGAAGACTGATCGGGGCAGCATCGGTCGTCAAATCTAGTTGGGCATCGGGGAGATAGAATTCGGATTTGGTATTGCTCTCAACCCTAGCGCCTGGGCCGCTGGATAATCTGCTCCATCACCCGCTGCTTGGTTTTGGGGTCGATGCCGATGAGCCGCACGTAGTCCTGGGCGTAGTCGCCGAGGCAGCGTTCTACCTCGGCGCTGGCCGTAGCAGCATCTTGAGCAGAGATCGCGGGGCCGCTCTGCCAGGCGTTAGTTTGAAACCGCCGCTGATTGACATGCTCGATGCCCAGGCGGTAGCCCTGGGAGAGGATGGCGTTGATTTGGTCGCGGGCGTCGGGGGGGGGGGATGAGGGCGTGGATGTGGGGGGGGGTGAGGGGAGGGGCTGGGGAGCGGGGGG
>RECJ01000118.1 GCA_007694115.1 Leptolyngbya sp. DLM2.Bin27
GGCTATCGGTGGCCTACACCAAGGCGATGAATCGACGCTACAACCGGGTGGGGGTGGTGTTTCAGGGCCAGTCTCAGGCAATCACGGTGGATAGTGATGAGTATCTGTACCATCTGACCCGATACATTCACCTGAAACCGCGTATCAGGCGTTTCTGAAGCCCGATGATCGATATCTACCGGCCATGACCTAAGATTTTGCGACGAACCTGAAAGCTCTCATGTTGGACGAGCTCTAGACCTCCGAGGTTTTGAAAACCTCGGAGGTCTGGGTTTTATCCGTCAAGATCTCCGAGTTCTTGAAGAACTCGGAGATCTGAATTCCCTAGGTAATCACCGTGGGCTGGTCGCGCCCGGTCAGCGTCTTGATCTGAGCGATCTCATCCGCGAGGGCAATCAAATCGGCCAGAGCCTCCTGGGTATCTTGGTTGTGCTTGGCCGGGTCTGCCTCATAGCGTTCCACATACAGCCGCAGAGTTGCGCCCGAGGTCCCCGTGCCCGACAGGCGGTAGACAATGCGCGAGCCGTCGGTAAAGCCGATGCGAACCCCCTGTTTTTTGGCGACGCTGCCGTCTATCGGGTCGGTGTAGGCAAAGTCGTCGGCGTAGTCGACGGTGTAGGGGCCAAAGGTTTGGCCGGGCATGGTGCCCAGGGCACCGCGCAGGTTCTCGATTAGGGTGTTGGCGCGATCGCTCTCCACCCCTTCGTAGTCGTGGCGCGAGTAGTAGTTGCGTCCGTAGGTGCTCCAGTGCGCTTTGACAATCTCCTCCACCGACTGCCCCTTGACGGCGAGAATATTCAGCCAAAACAGCACCGCCCACAGCCCGTCCTTCTCGCGGATGTGGTTGGAGCCGGTGCCAAAGCTCTCTTCGCCGCAGAGGGTGGCTTTGCCCGCATCCAGCAGATTGCCAAAAAACTTCCAGCCGGTGGGGGTCTCAAAGCAGTCGATGCCCAGCTTTTCGGCCACGCGGTCGGGGGCCTGGCTGGTGGGCATCGAGCGGGCAATGCCCGCCAGGCCGTCGCGATAGCCAGGCACCAGGGTGGCGTTGGCGGCCAAGATCGCCAGGCTGTCGCTGGGGGTGACAAAGAAATTGTTGCCCAGCACCATGTTGCGATCGCCATCGCCATCCGACGCCGCGCCAAAGTCGGGGGCGTTGTCGCCAAACATGATCTCTACCAGGTCGTGGGCATAGACCAGGTTGGGGTCGGGGTGGCCGCCGCCAAAGTCTTCTAGGGGTTCGCCGTTGACCACCGTGCCCGCCGGGGCGCTGAGTCGGCCCTCAAACAAAGCCTTGGCGTAGGGGCCAGTCACCGCGTGCAGCGAATCCATACAGACGCGAAAGCTGCCGCCCGAGAGCAGCTGCTTGATTTGCTCAAAGTCAAACAGGGTTTCCATCAGCGCCCCGTAGTCGGTGACCGAGTCGATCACCTCGACGGTGGTGGTGCCCAGGCTGTAGGTGGCCAACTGGTCGAGGTCAATATCGGCGGTTTCGAGAATTTTGTACTCGGAGATGGTCTGGCTGTGCTGATAAATGGCCTCGGTGACGCTTTCGGGGGCGGGGCCGCCGTTGCCCGTGTTGTACTTAATGCCAAAGTCTTCGTCGGGGCCGCCGGGGTTGTGGCTAGCCGAGAGAATGATGCCGCCAAAGGCCTGATTTTTGCGGATGATGCAGGAGGCCGCTGGGGTGGAGAGAATGCCCCCCTGGCCCACCAAGACCCGGCCAAAGCCGTTGGCCGCCGCCATTTTGAGAATGATTTGAATCGCCTCGCGGTTATAGTAGCGACCGTCGCCGCCCACCACCAGAGTCTGGTTTTGATAACCCTCTAGGCTATCGAAGGTAGCCTGAATAAAATTTTGCAGATAGTTCGGCTGCTGAAAAACCTTAACTTTTTTTCTCAGGCCCGAAGTGCCGGGCTTTTGGTCGCCATAGGGCTGGGTGGAAATAGTTTGAATAGTCATAGGGCCAAAATCTGTTTCAAGGTCAACCAGGTGCAACCCCAGGATAAATCCCTGGTCAACCCAGCAGGATAAATCTCCCTATAACTTAGGGGGTAAATCGTAAGCCTTGGTTAAGGGGAACCTACATCAGGAATTGACCGTTCCGTAGGTGTAGCCGTTCTAAGCCCCCAAATTTCTTGCATCTATGACCAACCAACTGCTGACTTCAACCCAGTCGCGCCCCAGCATTGGCCAGGCTGATTTGCCTGCGATCGCCACCTTTCACGACATCTGCGAACAAGTTGACCAGCTCGACAATACCGTTATATTGGCCGACTTGCAGCGCCGCCTCGACCACCCGCCCCCCGGCGGCACCCACCACCGCCAGCTATGGGAAACCCCCGAGGGGGAACTCGTGGGCGTGGTGGCCCTGGAGCTAGACGACCCCACCGATATGCCCTCCGATGCCTTAGAAGGCTGGGTGGGTATCTTTGTCCACCCCGACTGGCGCGGCCAGCATTTAGAAACCGAGCTGCTGAGCTGGACCGAGCGTCACGTTCGGGAGCAAGCCACCGCTGCCCAGCGACCCGCCAAACTCTTCGCTGGGGCTAGGCTCGATGCCCCCTACTACCGGGCCATCTACGAGACACCGGGCTACGAGGTAATTCGTCAGTTTCATACCATGGCGAGATCGCTAGCCGATCTCCTCCCCCAGCCCCAATTCCCGACCGGGTTCACCTCCCGACCGACCACGGCAGAGGAGGCAGAGGACTGGGTGGCTCTGTTCAACCAGAGCTTTGTCGATCACTGGCACTTTACGCCGATGACCCTGGAGGATCGCCAGCACCGCCTCACCTTGCCCACCTACCAGCCCGAATTTGACTGGGTAACCGTCGCCCCCGATGGCACCCTAGCCGGGTTCTGCGGCGGCCACATTAGACACGAGAAGAATGCCCTGAAAAATCGCAGCGAAGGGTGGATCAACATTCTGGGCACCCGCCGAGGCTATCGTCGCCAGGGGCTGGCACGGGCGATGCTGCTCCAGGGGCTTCATCAGCTCCAGGCAGCGGGCATGACAACGGCCTCACTCGGGGTCGATAGCCAAAACCCCAACCAGGCCATGGGGCTATACAAGTCGGTGGGGTTCACCGTCAAAGAAACCCACCTGACCTACGAAAAGTCCCTCAGCTGAGAAACCAGGTTTCTCGCCTTTCCCTCCGGCTATAGCCAGAGTTTGGCGTAGAAACCAGGTTTCTACCCTAGGGAATTTACCGCTTTGATACCGCTTTGGACTCGCTGACGTACCAACGCCAGGGTAGGTTGGCCCCCTGGGTCAGACCAATGCGGGTGGTTTGAGTAAAGGCGATCGCCCCCGCCTCCACCCGCTGCAGCCAGTTAGAGTCTCGATGCTCTAGCCAGAGGCCGCTAGCCGGGGTAAGGGGTTGGTCGGTGAGGGTGCGGTCAATATCTAGCAGCAGGCAGAGTTTGCCGGGGCCAGCGCCCCAGCGGACGGGCTTTTCGGTTCGGTAGCCCGCTAGCCAGGGGGGCACAGTGTCGAGTTCGACGGCGCGAATCAAGACGGCGCTGGGGGTGCGATCGCAGTCGGTCACCACGTTGAAACAGTGGTACATGCCGTAGATCAAATACACATAGCTAAAGCCGGGGGGGCCAAACATCACCCGATTGCGGGGGGTTTCGCGGCGGTAGGCGTGGCAGGCGGGGTCACCCACCGTATAGGCCTCGGTTTCAACAATGGTGGCGCTGAGCTGACGGCCATCGGCCCAGCGGCGCACCAGACGACAGCCCAGCAGGTCGGGGGCAACGGCCAGCGACGATCGCCCTAGCCAGGCCGGGGCAATGGGAGCAGGCTGATTACAAAGCTTTATATTGTCCTCCGGGACAGGCTTGTTAAGATGACTCACAGCTAAGGCTTTAGATAGCATTCATTTTTTATCATCCCGATTGCCCCTATGGATATCAAACTCGTACTGGCTGTACTCACCGGATTGTTTGTGGTGGCCACCCTGTTCTTTGGCACCAAAAACGGTTTCTACGACAGCGACGACTACCACGGCAACGGTTCGGCTCACTAGGTTAACTCAGTTTGCTGGCTCTGTTTGCTGGCTCTGTTCATCGGCCCCAACCCTGTTCATCGGCCTAGCCTGTGCCGCTGCCGCTAGTTCGCCATCCCGTGAGTAATCTAGTCTGCTTTCCGTTTGGTGCGGGTCACGGCCAGGAGGGGCTGTGCCTAGAGCTGCGCATGGGGTCACGGCGCATCATCCTCGACTGCGGCCTGCGCGATCTGGCGGCGCTAGAGCGGGCGCGCGATCGCATCGCCACCGCCGACCTGCTGTTTTGCAGCCACGCCCACAGCGACCACGCCCGGGGGGTGTGGTCGTTTAGTCAGGCCTTTCCCCAGGTGCCCATCTACGGCAGCGAAGTCACGGCCCAGCTGTTGCCGCTCAACTGGCCGGGGGCCGACCTGCCGCCCCACCTGTGTCAGGCGCTGCCCTGGCAAACCCCCATTACCCTGGCCGACGACTTAACCGTGCAGATCTGGCCCGCCGGGCATCTACCGGGGGCGGCCTGCGCGCTGTTTACCTACCACGGCCCCCAGCGGGCCTACACCGTGTTTTTCACGGGCGACTTTTTTATGTCTAACTCGCGGCTGGTGGATGGCCTGCCCCTAGAGGCGCTGCGCGGCCTCAAACCCGATGTATTAATTATTGAAGGCAGCGCCGGGTCGGCCCGCCATCCCCACCGCCGCCAGCAAGAAAACCAGCTGGCCAGCACCCTCCACCACCTGGTGCAGCAGGGGCGATCGGTGCTGCTGCCCACGCCGACCCTGGGCATTGGTCAAGAGCTGGTCATGCTGTTGCGCAGCCACTACCAGTTTACGGGCCAAGACATCACCGTCTGGGTCGATGAAACCGTGGCGGCGGGCTGCGATCTGTATTTGGATCTGCTGCCTGACTTCCCCAGCAGCGTGCAAAATTTTGCTCGCCACCAGCCCCTGTTTTGGGACGATCGGATTTTGCCCCGGGTGCGCCGCCTCGGCCCAGACGGTGATCCCGACGGCGATCGCCCCTGCATTCTGATTGCCCACCGCGAGGCCGACCTCAGCGCCCACTGCTGCGCTTCGCCTCACCCCTGGACAGTGCTGCTGCCCAACTCCTTTGCCACCGCCATCGCCGATACGGTACTGGCAGCCAACAGCGGCGATCCTGGCCCCACCCTCAGCTGGCTGCAAACCCTGGCCCCCGAGCTAGAGTCTGAGCAGGTGCAGATCGACACCTACCAGCTCACCACCCACAGCGATCGCGTCGGCACCACCCAGCTGATCCACAACCTCCGACCCCAGCATGTCGCCTTTGTCCACGGCAAGCCCACCCACCTAGCCGACCTGGCCGGGCTAGAAGAACTGCAAACTCGCTACCAGCTCCACCTGCCCTCCACCGGCCACGAGGTCGAGTTTCCGATCGGCGACCGCTTCATTCAGCCCGCCGCCCCAGAGCCGATTTTTGAAGGCGAAATCACCCAGGTCGATGACAGCGTGCTGCTGCTGCTGCCCGAAGCGCTGACAGCCGATTCCCGCTGGGGCTCCCTGGCCGACACCGGCCTGGTGCAGGCCCGCTGGCAGGGCAACGACCTGGTGATCAAAGGCCTCAACCAGCGCGACCTGCTGCGCACCGTCACCGGCAGCAACGCCCCCTGGCAGCTCCCCAGTTGCCAAACCTGTCGCCACCAGCGCGAGGGCCGCTGTCGCAACCCCGACTCACCCCTCTCCGGTCTCCAGGTCAGCCCCGACGGCGTCTGCTCTGTCTTCGAAGCTCGCTCAGTTCAGCCAGAGCAAGACGATGAGGCATCGGCTTAACATGCACACCCACGGCCTCCGGCTCACCCCCGGCCAAGACCTCAAGCTAGAACTCCAGGCCTTTGCCCAGGCCCAAGCTTTAGAAGCAGGGATCATTCTCACCGCGCTGGGCAGTTTTACCCAGGCATCGCTGCGGTTTGCGGCGGCGGCTGATGCCACGGTAATCGAGGGGCCGCTAGAGCTCATTTCCCTCAGCGGTACGCTGTCGCGCCACAGCATGCACCTGCATGGGGCGATCGCCGATGCCCAGGGGCGGGTCTACGGCGGCCACATCATGCCAGGGTGCATGGTTCGCACCACAGCGGAAATTGCGATCGCAGCTCTGCCCCACCTGCGCTTTGACCGCCAGATCGACCCCCAAACCGGCTACCTAGAACTGGTAGTTGCCCCCCTTGAGGCCCCCCCAACCGACGATCAAACCACCGGCTCTAGCCAGCCCTGGAGCTGATCGACCGTAGCGCAGGCCATCAGCTTTTCTGGCACGTCGCCCTGGCTAAAGTACTGGGCCACCGAGGCTAGCTGGGCCAGGTGATCTTGGGTGCTGCCCTGGGCCGGGGTGAGCAACAGCACCACCACATGAATCGGCTGGTCGGCCCGCTGTAGGCCCCGGCGATGCACCCCCAGGCACAGGCGGGTGCCCTTCAGCTTGGGCACCCGAGCATGGGAGATAATCACCCCCGGCAGCAGTTCACTGGCGTAGCCCACATCATCCAAGGCCAACGCCTGGAGCAGGTGGCGGTGGCGCGGGTCATCGTGGTCAATCACGGTGCTGAGCAGGGCATCGACGGTTTCTTCGTAGGAGGTCGTGGTGAGGTCGAGTAGCACCCGCTCCGGGGAGAGCAGATTGCCCAAGGTCAACGGCTGCGCTGCGCCAAAGTACTGGGCATCTTTCTCAGAGGGGTAGAGCACCAAAAAGCTCAGCTGCAAGTCGGCTAGCATTTGGGGCAGGCGCTCTAGGGCGCGATCGTAGGCGACGGTGCCTTCACGGGCGCTCACCAGCACAATCAGATCTCGATCCGTAGACAGCTCTAGGGCAGAACAAGCCTCATCCCAGGTGGCCACCTCCACAAACCCAGTGGTAACGTCAATGGCGATGGCCCCAAAATGCTGGCGGTAGGGCTCGGCCCCGTCGCTGACCACCAGCATTTGCAGCGAGGCCCCCAGTTGGTAGGCCAGGTGCTTGAGCGATCGCACCCCTTCATAAAACCCTGGATTGTGGCCAATCACCGGGGGCAGCACCACCACCAGCCGCTGAAAGGTGCTGACCGGATGGTTGAGCTTGCACACCCATACCTGCTGGGGAGCCTGTTCTAGCATCTGGTCAATCACCGAGCCAAAAATTCGCTGGCGAGCTGAGCGAGTGCCGTTCCAGCCGATCACAATATCGCTAATCCGGCGCTCCATAGCGGCTTCAACCACGCCCGAGGCCGGGTTGCGGGCCACTCGGGTCACCGGGTTGACGGGCAGATCTAGCTCCACGGCATGCACCACGGCGTGGGCCAGCAGGCGCTCAGCGGCAGCGACGCTGCTCTCGGTGTCTTCCGCTTCGGTTTCCTCGGCGATTACCGTCAGGGGATAGACCGTTTCCTCGGATTTGCTATCGCGCAGCAGGGCAGCGATATTCACCAAGGTTTCACTGGTGGAGGGGTTGGCCAGGGGCACCAAAATGCGCTGGGGGGCCTGGCGCGGTTGGTAGGGCTGCTCGTCTTGCTGACGGGCCACCTGGCGACCAAAACGATCGACCACCGAGGGGCCAAGCACGCAGGTGGCAAAAATCATCAGCACCACGCCGTTGAGCACATCGTCGCCAATGATGCCCAACTCGTAGCCCACCAGGGTGGCGGCCAGGGTGGCGGCGGCCTCGCAGGTGGAGAGGCCAAACATCACCCAGCCCTCGGCGGCGGTGTAGTTGTAGATGCGTCGGGTGACACCAGCGGCAATCAACTTGGTGATCACATTGGTAGCTAGCATCGAGATCATCACCACCCAAACGGTGAGGCTGCTAAACAGCACCGACACATCCACCAGCAGGCCGATGAAAATTAAAAAGAAAGGAATAATGAACGCTTCCCCAAAGAACTGAATTCGGGTCATCAGGCGGCTGCGTTCGGGAATCAGCCGATTCAGCGTCAGCCCCACCAAAAATGCACCCAAAATCGCCTCGGTGCCCACCGCTCGGGCCAGATACGCACCGATAAACACCACCGCCAGCACAAACACAAACTCGCTCTTGCCGCCGTCTTCCACATTGCGAAAGAACCAGCGGGCCAGGGGCGGCAAGAGGTAAACCACCGCCGTCACGTAGATCACCATGGCCAGGGCTAGAGATACCCAAAACATGGTGGTCAGCTCGCCTTCAAAGGCGCGGGCTACCACCACCAGCACCAGCAGCGCCACGGTGTCGGTGAGAATGGTGCCGCCCACGGTGGTTACCACCGCATCGTTTTTCATAATGCCCAAGCGGCTGATGATCGGGTAGGGCACCAGGGTGTGGGAGGCAAACATACTGGCGATCAAAATCGCCGCTATCCAGTCAAAACCCAGCAGGTAGTGAAAGATTAACGTGCCCGCTAACTGGGGAATGGTAAAGGTGATAGCGCCGAAAACAAAGCTGCGATCGCGGTTTTTGCGAAACTGGGCCATATTGATCTCAAGCCCCGACAGAAACATGATGTAAAGCAGCCCCACGTTGCCCAGTAGCTCAATCGCCTGGCCCCGCTCTAGCACGTTCAACACGCTACTGCCCAACACCACCCCAGCCACAATTGGGCCAATCAGACCCGGCAACTTAAACCGCTCAAAAATCAGCGGCGTAGCCAAAATCACCACCATACAAATGCCAAAGATCAAAATCGGATCTTCCACCGGTAGGGGTAATCCTAGAATCGATTCCATAAATTTCTCCAGAGTTCAAGGTCGATAAAAATCGTACCGTTGCGGTACTAACCCACGACACTGACAAATTTTGCCCGTTCAAAAGAAGGCTGATTTGCAGTCTTCTCTCAGTGCCGACAGGGTTAGCTAACGGGCTAGGAGATAGAAGTTTCTTTTCCCGACTTGGGTTTGGTTGATTCAGTTGGCAGAAAACTCAAGTTCTGAGCTGTCGTCGTTAGGCACCACTATGGTGCGACAGGGGGCATGGTTCGTCACATACTGACTGACACTGCCCAAAATCAGTTTTTTCAGCCCTTCTTTACCGCTGTTGCCAACTACAATTACATCCGCATTCCAGTCTTTAGCTAACTGACAAATAAACATGCCAGGGTCAGCAGTCTCACAGACAAAATCAACCTCAATATCTTGTGCAAGGGCTTCAGTGCGCAGTTGCTCTAACCAGGTCTGGGCTGCTTGGGTACGTTGTAGTTGCGTCGCCTCTTCCTTTTGCTGCACTTGAGTGGAACTGCGCAAACCGACCCCAGCATCCATCAGAGCCCCTAGATTTTCATAGGGTTCGATACTCAGGCAGTGAACCAATCGCAGCTGGCTTTGATGGGGCTGGGCCAACTTCAGTGCATAGTTAAAGGCAAGGCTTGACGCTGATGTCTGGTCGAGGGCAACGAGAATCTTTTGGTAACTCATGAAAAATCTCCTTAACTAAATGGCATTTATGGGCTCAGGAATAAAGACAGAATTTAATCTGTTCAATCCCTAGAGCCCTTGATTGACTGACAAATCGTTGGGGTAGGTTGACTAGAATGATGGTTACTCAACGCAGGCGAGGCTTGGTTGGGTTTTGCTAGCGCACCACCCCGTATTTACAGTGGCTATCGCCTTGAGTACCTATGGGCTTAAGTGGGGCTGAGCAGTCAGCTTCAAATGATGTAGTCAGTTTATTTAGGCAACCCTAAGACTGAGCAAGGTGTTTGATTGGCCAGCTGTTGCACCAGCCTGTGATTGGCCGATTCGCAGCCAACCATGAGCACCTTGGCTTGCAGTTCTTCTGCCACCTGACTAAGTTTTTCTGCCACCTGCCCAACGCGCAAGTGAGCATTGAGCGACCCTCGCCACTCGCTGGCTAAACAGCGCGCCTGCCAGAGAATGCGATCGGCGTTGGCGATGGTCTTGGGTTTAGTTTGGTCGACCACGTACACCACATGCACGACGACTGCATTGGGTTTGACCATCCGAGTTTGGTGTGCCATCCAAAGGGCAATATCCAGTGCCCCCTGGCTGTTAGCAGAGCCGTTATAGCCAACGACAAAATTAATGGTTTTCTCCGCCGTTTCATCCACCCCCCTGGGAGGATTGGGCCTGGATAGCAACACCATTTCTTGCGTTAAACTCTCACTGCCCAGCGCCGTTTCCAAGCGCGTGAGCATAGGTTTGAGCATAGAGTTGCCATCGCCCGATAGCGCATGGATAGACTTTAGCTCCCGCTTAGGATGAACGGGGGCGCTAGAACGTGACCTGAGCTGCATGAGACCCTCCTAGAGGCTAGTCATGGACAGCGAACAAGCCGTGGTAACACGACTTAGGGCACTGAAGCAGCCAAACATTGTCAAAATGCTGACGACTCAGTCTCCCCTCAATGCCGACGAGGTTAGCTGACGGGCTAGGACTGAGAGATGTCCTTCTCCGATTACCCTCATTTGGGTATTTAGAACTCGGAGATTAGCCCCTTTACTGGTTCCCCCGCTCTGTAAGTGCTAATACCTAAAGGCACAGCACTGACAGACTAGGCTGACTTGTTCGATTATTTTTAATTATAAACTTAGAAAGCGATAAATGTCAACCTGAAATTAAGCGCTATTTGATCAATGCTGTCGCTAAGGAAATTATTCTATGTCTTTTGAAATAGTCATTCCAAAAAGTTTGCTTTAAGGCTGTAAATCATCTATTACAGTCTTTCTATCTAGGCTTCTCTTCCTGCGCCTGCACAAGTTGTAAGGCAGCTAGGGTCGAGAGATCTATCCTGGGAAATATTTTTCTTTTTAGTGAGATTGAATTTACTAAGAAGATGTTTCACAAGTTCTGTATTTATAGCAAAGGTGAGGATTCCCCTGAGAAGAGGGATTCTCACCTTTGCTAATTTCTTTGGGCAAGGGCTAAGCGCTAACTTGCCATTTGCTCGAAGTAGCTATCGAGGAACCCAAGGGCGTGGTTGCGCAGGTCGTAATACTCCGACGACTCGCACAGGGCGGTGCGATCGCGTGGATGCTCAAAGGGCACCTTTAGAATTTCGCCAATATGGGCGTTGGGGCCGTTGGTCATCATCACAATGCGATCGGCCATATAGATGGCTTCATCCACATCGTGGGTGATCATCATCACCGCCTGGGGGTTGCGCTCCCAGATGTCGAGCACCTGGCGCTGTAGGCGGCTGCGGGTGAGGGCATCGAGGGCACCAAAGGGCTCATCCATCAGCAGCATTTTGGGCCGAATAGCCAGGGCGCGGGCAATGCCCACCCGCTGCTTCATGCCACCCGACAGCTCATCGGGGTATTTGGCGGCGGCGGCGGTCAGGTTGACCATGGCCAGGTGTTCTTCCACCAGGTCGCTGCGATCGCGCGGGGAGAGGCGATCGCACACCTCGTCCACCGCCAGCCGCACATTTTCGCGCACCGTCAGCCAGGGCAGCAGCGAATACTGCTGAAACACCATCATGCGCTCAGATCCCGGCTTTTTGATTGGGTTGCCCTCTAAAAACACCGCCCCCGAGGTGGCCTGCTCTAGGCCACCCACAATTTTGAGCAGCGTCGATTTGCCGCAGCCCGAGTGGCCAATGATGGCAATAAACTCGTTGGCCCCCACGGAGAGGTTGATCTCATCGAGTACGACGGTTTGGTCACCGTTGCCGCTGGGGTAGGCTTTCACCAGGTCTTGAATGACAAGAAAGTCGGTTTCAAACTCAACCTGTCGCTGGTTCGAAGACTGCGGATATTGATTTGACTTAACCATGGTTTTCTCCTAGGTAATATAGCTAAATAAAGAACGACTCTGGGGATATAAGCGAATTGGGGTTGGGTTGTAGCAGATTTCACTCGGGAAAAATCCCTTGAGATCCCCCCTGCCCCCCTTGGTAAGGGGGGTTATAGAGTGGAACTTAGATAACCAAAAACTGGGGGGATCTAGAACTCAGTCAGTGGGTTATCTCACTAAATTGAGAACTGCTATATGAGGCAAGGACTTCTCACCTTTCTAACCTTCACGACTCAACCTTTTACGACAAAAAGATTTTCTGGGGACGCTTCGCCCGAATCTCAAACCTGTTCAAATAGCCCACCGGGTCGCTGGGGTCGTAGGCTACGCCGTCGATAAACACCTCCCCTGGCTCCACCTTGTAGTCTTCCGCCGGGCAGGCAATGCCCATCTCAGCAGCGATTTCGCGATAGAGATCGGTGCGCCAGGCCAGGCGGGCCTTGGCCTCGGCATCTGCCGGAAACTCAGGAATTTGCCCCCAGCGGGCCGCCTGGGTCATCAGCCAGATCGACTGCGACTGCCACAAAAAGGTGGAATGATCGCCAGCGGGTTGGGGCAGGTTGTCGGGCAAATCAAAGAAAATGGTGCTGTCGGGCATTTGCACCGTGCGATCTTGGTCGTCAAAGCCGCCGTAGTTGTAGTTGCCCACCAGGGCTGGCTCGGTGAACTTGGGCGGTGCCCCGGTAAAGGAGCGATCGGAGATAATTTCTGCCACTTCAGGCCGGTTGGCCGGGTCGTCGCAGTACTGGCAGGCCTCGATCATGGCTTTGACCAGAGAGCGGTAGGTGTTGGGGTTTTCTTCGATGAAGTCTTCCATCACCGCTAGCACCCGGTCGGGGTGGCCGCGCCACACCTCTTTGCCATGGGCAAAGGTAAAACCCACCCCTTCGTTGCCAGCAATGGCGCGGGTGTTCCAGGGTTCGGCCACCATGTAGGCCTGCATGGCCCCAATGCGCACGTTGGTCACCATCTGCGGCGGCGGAATAATGATGACGCGGAACTCTTCGATGGGGTCAACCCCCGCCGCCGCCGACAGGTAGCGAATGAAGTATTCGTAAATGGCCGAACTCAGCACCGTGGCCCACACCCGGCGATCAGGAGACAGCCCAGCAAAGTAGCCGCGAAAGTCGCGGCCAAAGGCCTCTAAGTCACCACCATACTCCCGCCAGGGGCGCAGACCAGCTTCCCACATGGCGGGGTTCATGGTCATGGCGTTGCCGTGGCGGTGAATGGTCATGGCGGCACTCATGGGGGCACTGCGAGCACCCTCTGCGCCAATGCGGGCATTGGTCACCGCCCCCGACACCACTGGCGAGGCATCGAGTCGGCCAAAGATGACGCCATCGCGGGAGGTGCCCCAACTGGCTTCGCGGTTGAGGGTGACATTTAGCCCGTACTTGTAGAAGAAGCCCTTGGCCTGGGCCACGGCAAAGGGGGCGCAGTCGTTGACGGGCACGTAGCCCACCCGAATACTGGAGCGCTCTAGGGTGGCGGGGTCAACCACCTGCTCGATATTGGCGGCCTGGGCCGCCGCGCCGCCGCTAGGAGACGCACCGCCCTGACGCAGGGTAGTTCCGCAGGCCGAGGCCGCTAGCCCCGCCGTAAACCCGACCGCCCCCTGGAGGAGCGATCGCCGTTTGATCGTAGTCATGGCTCTAATCCTTGTGGCTTGAGGTGGTGAGGGAGTAGGGTTTGTGGGCAGTGCCTACACTATGGGATCTGGTCGGCTGCTTTGGGTGCTATGTCGCTTTGACGGGGCGGTGGGTAGCCCATCGCTGAAGAAGGGTAATACCGTAGTCGAGCACCAGTCCAGTCAGGCCAATTACAATTACCGCCAAAAATACCGAGCTCAGGCTCAGCCGATTCCATTCGTCCCAAATAAAGAAGCCGATGCCGATGCCACCCGTGAGCATTTCGACGGCAACAATTACTAACCAGGCAATGCCCAAACTCAGCCGCAGCCCGGTAAAAATGTAGGGCAAACTGGCAGGCCAGATAATTTTGACCATTTGCCGCCAGCGAGGCATTTCTAACACCCGTGCCACGTCTAAATAGTCTTTGGGCACGCTGGCAACCCCAAGGGCGGTATTAATTACCGTCGGCCACAGTGAGGTAATGAAAATCACAAAAATAGCCGAGGGGTTAGCCAGGTTGAATATCGCCAGGGCAATGGGTAACCAAGCCACCGGAGACACCGGACGAAACAGCTGCACCAAGGGGTTAATCGCGATCATGGCCTTGGGTGAAAGACCAATCCAAAAGCCGACCGGAATGGCTACCAAAGTGCCCAGAAAAAAGCCTAGTAAAACCCGGCGCAGACTGGCCAAAAGCAGCCAGCCAATGCCCAAATTGCCCGGCCCGCGCCGGAAGAAGGGGTTGAGAATATAGTCGAGGTTGTCCTGCAATGCCTGCCAGGGGGTAGGCATCAAGGTGGTAAAGAAGGTGGCAATAATCCACCAGAGAACAACGACGGCAAGGAATGCGATCGCAGGCAATACAATCCTTTCCCAAGGAAAGCGAAATGTTTTCGTAGCAGAATTGGGCCGCCCTGAACGGGCAACCGCGCGAGTGCGCGACTTGGACTGCATGATAGCCTCCTAGAGGTTGGTCATGGACAGCGAACAAGCCGTGGTAACACGACTTAGGGCACTGAAGCAGCCAAACATTGTCAAAATGCTGACGACTCAGTCTCCCCTCAATGCCGACGAGGTTAGCTGACGGGCTAGGACTGAGAGATGTCCTTCTCCGATTACCCTCATTTGGGTATTTAGAACTCGGAGATTAGCCCCTTTACTGGTTCCCCCGCTCTGCAAGTACTAATACCTAAAGGTACAGAACCAACAGACTAGGCTGACTTGTTCGATTGGTAAAAATGTAAATGCAAACAACTCAAAGTGTCAAGAGAATTGCTGCAATCTATCACTAACGATGTAGCCCTATAGTTGCTTAGCTATAGAGACATCACGTTTACTTCTGAGAGCACCTTAGGTGGTCACCATGCCGTGCTCTAGGGCAAAGCGCACCAGTTCGGTGCGGCTGTTGGTGCCGGTTTTACTAAACAGGCGGCTGACGTACTTTTCGACATTGCGCACGCTGGTCTCTAGACGGCTGGCAATTTCTTTATTCATCAACCCTTCGGCCACCAGGTCGAGCACGCTCTGCTCGCGGGGGGTGAGGTCGATGCGAATGTCGGAGGTAACCTTGGCCATGCCGCCCTTTTGGCTGAGCATGGCTTTGATTTCTTCGATCTGGCGGGCCATCACGGCAATGTCGGGAATGTCGCCAGAGTCAATGGTTTGGGCGGCGCGACGACCCATCAGGTTGGTGACCACGGCCACCAGTTCTTCGGGGTCAAAGGGTTTAGACAGGTAGGCGTCGCAGCCCGCGTTATAGCCCTGAATGCGATCGCTCGTCATGCCCCGGGCGGTCAAAAACAGCACCGGCAGCCCCTTAAAGCGAATGTCGTCGCGCACCTGGGCCAAAAAGGCGTAGCCGTCGACCTGGGGCATCATGATGTCCGAGATCAGCACGTCGGGGGTCTCCTGCTGCAACAGATCCCAGCCTTCCTTGGCGTTGCTGGCGGGCCTCACGGTAAAGCCACTGTCCTCCAGGTAGGCCTGTACCGCCTCGCGCAGACCTGGCTCGTCGTCTACCAGTAAAATATTGCCGGCTTGCTCAGACATAACATCGCCCCAGATGACCTATTACTGCTCACTTTAACGCTTAATTGTAAGGGCGAAACCAGTTCATCCGCGAGCAGCCAACTAGAACTCCACCCAGCGGCAATCATCCCTTCTATACCTTTGATACCAAATCCGATTTGGTCAACCCCGGTGCATAGTCAGCAAACCCGTAGGGGCGCAGCCGGCGACGCCCCTACAAATCGGGGGTATTCATTCGAGATTTAGTAGGGCCGATCTCGATCCCTGGGGCTGAACTAGGCGGTGGGTAACGTCAAATCTCCCAATTGCGATCGACTACCATAGGTATAGACCTCATCCCGGCCAAGGGCGGCTTGGAGCTAGCGATCGCAGGAGTGCTGATATGGAAAGGTCATTTCCCCCGGACATGCTCAAGGGCGAGTTGCTCAACCGCCTGGCCATCAATCTCGACACCGCCGAAGAGTTTGGCCCGATTGCCGAAATTTGGGTCAATGGTCGCACCCACCAGGTCAGGGGCATCGGCTGTAGCGCAGGCGGGCTGCTCAACCGCCAGAGCCGACGGTTTCTATTGACTCAGGTGGGCTCCATTGGGCGCGACGGGGTCGTAGTCAAGGCTGGGGCGCGGGCCGAAGCCATCGACGAGCACCTGCAAGACTGCCTGCCCCTAGGTGAGCTAGAGCTGTGGTCTGACCACGGCGATCGGGTTGGCCAGCTGATCGACTACCGCTTTGATCCCACCAGCGGCAACGTGCTTCAGTATTTGTTCATCCCAGGAGACGCTAGCGACCTGGCCCCCGGCGTCTACGCCCTCGACCCGGTGGCGGTGATCAGCACTGGTCGCCGCCGCATGATGGCTGAGGCAGCGGCGCTAGAAGCGGCCCCCCTGGTGCGCTCTGGCCTACCGCAGCCGCCAGCACCAGCGGCGGCTCGGTCTCCCTTTGATCGCCTTCCCCTAGACCGCCTTCCCCTAGATCACATGCCCGACCCGCGCCGGGGCTGGGATGCCGCCGTCAAAGGCACCCAAACCATGCGCGATCAGGTGAATGAACAGTTTCAGGACGGTCGCCACCGGCTGGGGACCGAAGCCCAGGATCGGCGTCAAAAAATTCAGGCCGAGGCCCAAGACAAACTGGGCGGGCTACTGGGCAACGTCAAAAAGCGCACCCGTCACCTGCGCAACCAGCTGCGCGAGGCCGTCACCGACGCCACCGCCGGGCTGCCCTCGGGGCCAAACCTGCGCAACGACAGCACCCCCACCATTGATGTGGACGCCATGGAATTCTGGCCCGAGGACGATGTCTCCCCGGAGCGCCCCGAGCGTCGTTAGCGGTAAATCAGCTATGGGTCGGCTATAGGTCGCGCTGGTAATCGGCGATTGCCTCGATCAAATCGGCCTGGCTCGCCGCCGGAATCAGGTCGGCCAGGGTGACCGTTTTTTGCCCGCCGCCAATGGCCACGGGGGTAGCCGCCAGGGCCTCGGCGACGGCGGCCTCGGTCACCTGATCGCCCGTCACCAAAGGATAGAGTTTTTCGGCCAGGGCAGTGTGTAGTTTGGCATCGCCCAGATACAGATGCCATTTGGCAACGTCGAGATAGACTTTGTCGCCAATGGCCGCCGCCAGAGCTTCAATGGCACGGGCGGTAGAGGCGTCAGACATAGATCGGGTGCTCCATCTAGGGTTCTCCGTTGAGGTTAGAGTCGGGCCTGGGAGACAGGGGGGTGGAGGAATAGTCTGCGATCGCAAAGATATAGACGGCATTGCCCACCAGCAGGGGCAGCCAGACCAGCGTCACTTTGCTCACCCAGGGCACCCAGGCGGGGTCGAGGGTATGAAAAAACCACAGCCCAGAGTTGACGGCAGTAAAGGCTGCCACATGCACCGCAAAGTTAATCCGGTCTTCTAGCTTGCGGTAGGCGGGGTCTTCGCGGGTGGGTTTACGGGGCCAACGGGGCGGCATAGGCCAAATCTTAAAGTTACGCTACATCTCCTATTTTAAGGGGCCAGAGGCCATTCCCCACTGACAAATGTAGGCGTATAGGGCCATCGCCGCCGCCGCCTGCACATTCAGCGACTGCACCACCCCATACTGCGGAATCACCACTGCTTGGTCGCAGGCGGCAGCTACCGCCGGGGGAATACCCGTCAGCTCGCGCCCCAGCACCAGCACCGTCCGCTCAGGAAACTGCATGGCAGCCAACGGCATCGCCTGGGGCTGGAGGTCGAGGGCGACCGGAGTGTAGCCCTGCTGGCGGCGGTCGGCCAGCCAGTGAGGCAGCTGCTCCACAGCGCATGCCACCAGGGGCTGCCACTGGTGAGTGGCCACCGCCACCTGGCGAAACTTGCGGCCCTTAGCCAGCGCCAGATCAGACAGCACCAGCGCTTCGAGGCGAAAGGCTTCCGCCGTGCGGCAGAGCATGCCCAAATTCATCGGGTTTTCCACCAGCGCCGCGCACAGCACCAGAGAATGACGCGGCAGATGGGGATATTGCGTCCGAAACAGCACCATGGGCCACATCCGCCGGGCAGAGTACCAAAATTAGGCAAAAAACCCGCCCTACCTAGGCAGGACGGGTCAAGCATCAAAGGCAGAAATAGTTCCTCCATGGCCGCAGGGCGTAGTCCCTGGCATCCAGAGCCATCCCCCTTCTGCCTTTTGCCTGCTGCCTTTTGCCTGCTGCCTGCTGCCTGCCTGTACTAGGCCTCTAGCAGTGCCAGGTTAGAAAACACAAACTCCTGGCGGTCGGTGCCGCCCTCGGTCGTGGTCTCAATGGCGCGGCGAGAGAGCAGATAGTAGCCCCCCACCTCGGCGTATTCGTCTTCAAAGTGGCTGAGGCCGCCCTTTTGTTCGCCGGTTTTGGGATCGTGGTAAACCGAGTCGTAGCGGTGCGACAGGTAGCCCGCCCCGGTGTCGTGGCTGCTGTGGGTGTGAATGGTCACCACTACACCGTGGATGTGGCGGTGCACCATTGAGACTTCGTTAGCTTTGATCTCGTAGCGATCGCCCTCGGCCTTGCCGCCCATGAGAATTTCTACCGCCCCATCGGCCAGGGTTTCACCATAGCGAAAGGTGTTGTTGCCGTGGCTATCTTCAAACCCGCGACGCACCCGGTGAATAGATACCTCAAACAGCTGACCCTGCACCATCTTTTGGGCGGCCTCATCGCTGATGCCGGTGACCTCATACTTGAGGTCACTGCCGACTTTGGCTTTGCCGGTGTGGGTTTGGCCGTTGTGGGTAAAAGTCACATCGGCGGTGTAGCCGGGAAAAGCCGCATCCCAGGTGTAGCGGTTTTCGTAGGCGGCACGAAAAAAATCCCGCGCAGCAAGTTGAGTTCCAACCATCTAAACATCTCCCGATTAATGTTGATGCGCTACAGCACATGACTGTGGCGCTAGAGTTTCTTTAGCATACCGATTCTAGAGACCGATGGCCTGAGCCCAGATCAAAATCTCAGGGGCTGAGCAGTTGGCAAGGCAAAAAAATGTATGCTGGTTTACAGTGATATTTGGAACGCTTCTCTATTATAAAAACCCCGAATTTAGCTAGTGGTGAGCTTGGCCTTAGCAGGGCTGCCCTAGGAGATGGCGAAAAGCCTGCCTGTTTTGGGGTTTAGGTTCGGGTTTTCCACAGGTAGGAATCAGGGCGAGTTTTTAGCGGCTACTCCCAAAGCCTTGATATTATATAGAGCCTTGCCCCCTCAGCCCCTGGCTTAGCCTGTAAAAATGGCGAGTTATCCACAGACTCTTTTGTCTCTGTGGATAACTTTCTGCTGTCTGCATAACTGCTGTCTGCATAAATTGTCTAGTCCTGGCTGGCAAAACTAGAGCCATCCCGGCTGGGGGAGCGTCCTAAATCTGTCTTGGCTACCCCCAGTTGGGCTGGCAAACGGTGTTTGCCCCTAAAACCGATCCACAAACCGATCTATGGCCTCAAACAGCGCGCTCACCTGGGCCACTGTGGTAAACGGGTTGAGCAATACGGCCTTTAGCCACCGCTGCCCGCGAAACAGCGGCAGGGACAGAAACGTCTGGTGCTGCTGCAACAGATGCGCCTGGAGTGCGGCATTCCAGGCATCGCCCTGATCGGGCGATCGCCCTGGGGGGCAGCCCCGAAAACAGATCAGGTTCATCTCGGGATCGCTGGCTAGCTCTAGGTAGGGCCGCTGGCGCACCTGGGCGACAAAGTGATCGGTGAGCCTATAGCTGGTCTCGATCAGCTCGGCACAGCCCGCCTTGCCCAGATGCTGGAGGGTGAGCCACAGCTTGAGCACATCGGTATGGCGGGTGCCCTGCACCGACAGTTCCCCCAGGTTGACCCAGTCAGACTCGGTGTTCATGTAGGGGGCCGACACCCGGAAGTGGCTGTGCAGCAGGCCCAGGTCGCGAAACAGCACCGAGGCACAGGTTTTAGTCACATACAGCCACTTTTGCGGGTTGAAGGTGATCGAGTCAGCCTGCTCAATGCCCGCCAGGCGATCGCAGTGGGTGGGCGAAAAGGCAAGCGCCCCACCGTAGGCCGCATCCACGTGAAACCACAGGTCGTGATGCCGGGCGATGGCGGCAATTTTTGCCAGGGGGTCAATGTTGCCGGTCACCGTAGTCCCCGCCGTGGCCACCACCGCAAAGGGGCGCTGTCCCTGGGCGATCGCCGTTTCAATCGCCCTCTCCAGCGCCGCCACCTCCATCTGGGCGTTGGCCCCAGCGGGCACCAGCACCACCCCCCCTAGGCCCAGCCCCAGCACCATCGCCGCCTTTTGAATCGAGGTGTGGGCCAGTTCCGAGGTGAAGATCACCGGCGGCGGGCCACCGGCTAGGCCCGCCTGCAAACAGTTGAGTTTGACATTGCGGGCCACGGTCAGGGCCTGCAAGTTGGCCAGGCTGCCGCCGCTGGTCAACAGCCCCCCCGCTTGTTCGCCCAGGCCAAACAGCCGGGCCAGGTCGGCCAGCAGCAGCGGCTCTAGCCGCGATAGGGCCGGCGACATCTCAACGCTCAGCATATTGTTGTTGAGCGCCGCCGCCGCCCAGTCACCCACAATCGACGCCGTGGTGGGCAGCGGGTCCATGTGGCCCATATAGCCGGGGTGAGCCGGGTTCATCGCCTGGGCCATCAGATGACCCAGGGTTTCGAGCAGGGGTGCGATCGCAGTCGGCTGATCGGGTATACCGGCAAAGGTAACATCTGTGATCTGGGGCAGGGGCACCTGGTGCCCCGCCCCCGCCAGGTAGTCGACAATTTGTGCCGCCACCTGTTGCAGCAATGCTGCAACGGCGGCCCGGTTGCGCCCCTGGGGATCAACAAATGCAGTCGCAGGCAAAATCGATGGAGCCAACATACACCTCTAGCGCGGCCTCTGGCTCGATTATTATCCCGCTAATTCTTCACCAAGCCCCGGTGAATAACCCAGACAACGTCGCATCACCTAGGCGGGCATCAGCATGCCGCGCAGCTCACCGCCCCGGTAGCGGGCGGTGTGCAGATCCACGTACAGCATGCCATTTTGCAGCGCCTGAAGCTGATCTGGAGTCAGGGTGTAGTCGCCCGTGGCGCTGCCGCCACGACCGATATCATTCAGCGTCACCTCCAGGGCGTATTGAAACGGCCCGTTTTCCCTGGGGCCACCCTGGTGGACGTGAAACGCCGAGGTGATGTTGGGGTTGGGCGGATCGAGGGGATCGGTGGCATAGTCGCGCGGAGCGCTAGTTAGCTCCCGAAAACTGGCGCGCACCACCAAACGGTTGCCCGCTAGCGCTGCCCCCACCACGCCACGGGCGTCGGTCATCGCCGCGCTGGGCACAATATTTTGGCCGTTGAGCATCGCCACATAGGTGACGATGGGCCTGCTAGGCATCCCCTGGGCCAGCAGAGGAGCCTGGGCCGCCGCTAGATTGGCGTCTATTTGCTCACCCACCGAAAAGCTATTGCCGGGGGCCACCACCGTCGGGGCCTGGGCCATTCCTCGACCGACCATCGGAGCCGCTAACCAGACTACAAAAAAACAGGTTGCCAGAGCCATGAGGCCGCTGCGCAGGGGCTTCCATTCGCGATACATAGTGATTTCATCCAACAAACAGCTAGGGGTCTTCTAAAGTAGAGACTCACAGCTAATACGGCAAAGGCTTTAATTTGGATGTAGCCCTGGAGCACAGCAGCACCGACAGCAGCAGCCCAGCCCATCCTTAGGATCATGGATTCAATAAGGTGTCATACTGCCGATTGGGCTCTTATGCTAG
>RECJ01000040.1 GCA_007694115.1 Leptolyngbya sp. DLM2.Bin27
TAGGTGTTTCTTCCACGTTGTGCTCACCCCAGCGGGGTTAGTAGGAAGCTGCCTTCATCCTTCTGCCTTCATCCTTCTGCCTTCATCCTTCCTGTACTAAGCTGTAACCCAGGCCATGAGCCAGTCGGGCAGCAGCCCATTCAGGTTGGCCAGCAGATCGCCCCTGAGAAAGTCAGGCAGATCTAGAATGTGGCACTGGATCAGCACCACAACCGCCAGGGTATACACCGTAGAGGTGATCAGGCCGTTGCGCAGCGATTGGCTAGATTGGGCTGCTTCGGTTTGTAGAGCGGTAACCGCCCCCTGCTGCATCAGCACAAACCCCACCACGTTGCTCAACCAGTAGCCCACCCCAGTCAGCGGCACCAGGGCTTCAGGGAAAGGGCGGCTGACCAGGTAGCCAAACCCCAGCGCCAGGGGCAGGTTGATCACCAGGTCATTCCACCAGCAGAGGGGCGAGAGCAGGTAGCCAACGACCACCAGGGTGCCGCCCCCCAGCCGTCGCAGCAACCGCCGGGCAGGCCTGGGCGGGCGGGCCGTGTCGGCTGGGGGGCCGGGCTCGGTGGGTGGCAAGGGCGTGATCGGCTGGGTGGGGTCGCTCATGGTCTGAGGGGATCTCTGGGAAAGAAGATACCCTATGCAGGGGAGCAGCGCCTGCGCCCTGGGGAGGAAGCTCAATCGAGGAAATTGCGATCGTCGTCGAGGCAGGCATCCCAGCTGGCGGAGAGGGCATCGGCGACCATGGCCTCTAGGGTGGCGGTATTGAGCGATCGCGTAATGTGCTCATGCATGGGGTTAGACAGCGGCGTTAGGCGCAGTCGGCGGCTGTCTTGCACCAGGTCAAAATAGCTGCCGTCATCGGTATGGCCAATTTCTAAGCAATCAAAACTGTAAACGTTAAGATATAGGGTATGATTAGCCACCAGCGTAGCCTGCTGGTTGTCGGCAAAGACTTCCATCACCAGGCCCTGGCCCTCGGCGATGGTGACCTCGTCTTGCAGGTGTCGATAGCGCACCTGGCCGAGGTCTTGCAGCAGCCTGAGCATGTCGGTTTTGTTGACAACGACCCCGCTATCGACTAAACAAGGAGCGGGGATACTTAAATGGCTGGCACGCTCGTGATTCATGGGTTTTTAACCACGCTACGTTGGCTGACGGAGCAAGGCCCGTGAGCGGTTGCTCCTGTGAATATATATCCACGATACTCGATATTGCTGGGAATGATCTGCCCAGCCATATCCCGTATGGGGGGTTAATCTCTAGTAGGATTCTGTCAAAGGCTCAGAGATTCAGCCTTCCGCCAGTATGCCTGAGGTCTTCAGAATGCTGACGCCATGCTTTTTGTAGCGCCGAGCCAGAGGGCAAAGGTCGATCTGTGACTCCGTTACCCCCGGCGCAGCCGGGCCAGACTACCCCTAGACCCGGCTGGTTTGCCCGCCTCGGAGGGGCGATCTTGTTTTACACGAAGCTGCCCCTGCCGCCGGGGTGGCAGCCTCGCTTTGAGGGCATTGCCCCGCTGGCTCCGGTGGTGGGACTGGGCCTGGGGCTGGGGCTGGCGGCGGCAGATTTTGCCCTCGGGCAGTTGGGCATGCCCATGCTGACTCGCAGTGCCCTGGTGGTGGGCCTGGGGGTGTGGTTGACCGGTGGGCTACACCTCGACGGCGCGATGGATACTGCCGACGGCCTGGCGGTGATGGAGCCGCAGCGACGACTGGCGGTGATGGGCGACAGCCGCAGTGGAGCTTTTGGGGTGATGGCTGCGATCGCAATTTTGGGCCTCAAAACCCTGGCCCTGGCCGATCTGGCCAGCGGCCGCAGCTGGGTATTGGTCGCGGCCATGGTCTGGGGGCGCTGGGGGCAGGTGGTGGCGATCGCCCGCTACCCCTACCTGCGGGCCGAGGGCAAGGGCGCGCTGCACAGAGCACATCTGCGATCGCCCCAAGACTGGCTGCTGGGCCTAGGCCTAGCGCTTGCCCTCCACGGCCTGTGGGCCTGGCGATCGCCCGACCAGGGGCTGCTCATCGGCCTGATTGCGCTTGGTGGCCTAGGGTTTTCACTGGCGGTAGGCGCATGGCTAAACCGCCGTCTGGGGGGCCACACGGGCGACACCTACGGGGCCACCGTGGAATGGACTGAAACCCTACTGCTGTGCCTAGCCACCCTGGCCTAGTCATCGACCGACATAGCTACCGAATGGCCCCCAGGGTATTTTTCCAGCTCAGCTCTTTGCCCAGCACCGTCAGCGCCTTTTGATCGGCCCCGCTAAACAGGCCGCTGGCGACTAGCTCCGTCAGCACCTGCTGGGCCAGCTGGGTGGCAAACATGCCCCCCGACCGCAGCAGGTGGCTGTAGTAGCTAAACTGCGCCTGCCCCAACTGGTTACAGTGAAAGCTGTGTACCTGCTCCGGCGACATTTTATAGACGGCGGTGTTGGCGGGCACCACCACCTGGGGAATGCCCTGCTTGCCGTAGGGGGTAGTGCCTTCCTGGTCTAGGCAACCCACCAGCACCACCCCCAGCAGGGTGCGGATTTCTTGCACCAGATCTGGCGTAAACAGCGGGTCAGGTTCGCTAGAGAGGCGCGGCCCACTGTTGGCAAAGGCGGGGTTAAACAGCTGGGAATTGTACACCAACCCCACCGCCCAGTGGCGGCTATCGCTGTCAAAGCTGACAAACTGGCCAAAGCCGCAGTCTTCCGGCGACGGGGGCGAGCAGACATCTTGAGCATCGTCGACCTGCACCACGTAGTCGCAGTGGGAGTTAGACTTCACCACCTTGCCCAGGCAGCAGCGGGCGGGGGCCGGAGTAGACAAATCCATAGCGCGCTCTAGCAGAACATGGGTACTTATTGTAGTGCGTTTTTTGTCAGCGCTCAAAGGTTCGAGCGCTGACAAAAAATGCTTAAATCGCCCTAGTGCAACGTCAAACTTAAAAATTAGGGTTCGCGTAGGTTGGGTGCAACGAAGTGAAACCCAACAGCAGCCAGCCTTTGTTGGGTGCCGCTGGCGCTTCACCCAACCTACAAATCAAAGCGTGACACAGCCCTAGAGCTGAAACCCTTCGTCAAAGTCGGTTCGGGTCATGGGCTGGCTGACCTCTAGACCTTCGCCGCCCAGCAGGGTCAGCGGCTTGCCGTCAACCGAGATCCACACCGGGGCAGCGGGGTCAAAGGCGGTGGCGGTGTAGATCACCTGCCCCAGCCGCCCCATCATCGCGGCGCTGCCGCCGCCGGTTTGAAAGTCGCCCGACAGGTCGATATGCACCCCATCGTCGGCCACCTTGGCGTCAAGCAGCCGGGTTTGCTCAGGAATAGTGGTAAACGCCTGCTGGCTGGGGTCGCCCGGTTTAGAGAGCAGACTGTTAAAAGCTGCCACCACCTGGTCTGAGGGCGAGGCATCGGCGGCAACAGAAATCGGCTGGGGCACCAGGGCAAAGCTGGTGCCCTCGTCTCTGAGCCAGTAGATCTGCCCGGTGACCTCGGCCGGGGCCGGCTGGGTCACGGGCTCTTGGGCCGTGGTTTCGCCGGTATCGGGGGTGACTGGAGCCGTCACCTCAGGCAGCGACAGCAGCGGGTCAGTCTCTAGATCGATGCTGGGAAACTCTGCAACCGGAGGCGTGGGGTTGAGGGCACGCCAGGTAAACCAGGCCACAGACCCACCCGAGGCCAGCACTAGGGTGGCTAAACCGGCGGCAATGCCGAGCGGAATCTGCCGGAGCTTGTCTTTGTAGTCCATGGTGGGTTACCAAAGGGGGTTACTGATTTAGCCTAGGGCAGCCCAGGTCACCCTAGGGTGCCGGGGGGACAGCTTCTCTAGCTGGCTGCCGAGTTAAGAGGGGAGAGGTTGGTTCTATTTTGGCAAAAATGGCGATATCTAACTCATTGTCACGGACTTTAAAGTTGAGAATCCGGGCGGTGATTCCCAGATCCTCTAGCAGACGTAGGGTAAGGCGATCCTGTGCCCCCTGTACAAAAGACGCCAAAAGCTGGGGCGGGGTGGCTTCGCCATCGATAGTAATTTGAGGATCGACTAGGGCAAACCGATGGCCATTGAGAATTTGCAGCCCCAGATCAACCACGATAGCGATGTTCTCGTCGGCGACTCGGTCTTCGAGGTCGACCACAAGACGAAACCGATCGCCTGCGACAAACTCCAGGGCGGGGTTGGCCAACCCGTAGCGGTTTTGCTCGCGCTCACCCCCGGCCCCCGGCAGACTAAATTGCAGGGTGTCGAGCCACCCCTGCACCAGGGGGGTCTGCAAGAAGGCGTTGAGATCGCTGGCCCTCAGGCGCAGGCGCAGGGCGGCCTGGGCCGGTTCGTCGAGCACCAGCTCGCCCTGCTGGAGCCGGGCCAGATCGACATCTACCGCGTCGGTTTCTAAGTCAATTGAGTCAATGCGCAGACCGGGCAGCTGTCGCGGCTCAATGCCCCGCGCGGCAACACGGGCTTGCTCAATGCGGCCATTGATCAGCTGGTAATTGGGCACATTGTCGATGCGCACCTGCACCGACTCGGCCCCGGCCACCTGGTCGCGCAGGGCAGCCTCGGCTAGGGTGTCAACCACTACGCCCCCGGTAGCCGCTACCCCCAACAGGGTCGAGAGAATAATCGTGATCAGCTCCATGCCCCATCCTTACTCGTCTAGCTGGTTTGCCTAGCACTAGTTGGCAGAAATAGAGCAACCCTGGCTGAGGGTGTCATACTGAATCCTGTCTGTACACCCCCGATACCCCTGGGCGAATGCCATTCACCCCTACGGTTTGGCCTTGTGGGAATCGGGGGCATGTGATTCGGATTCGGTATCAGGTGCTAGGTGTCAGGTTTCAGAAACAGTTGGCTGCCTTCTCCTAAGAAACACCTTGCGGAGACTGAGGTGGAGAATCCTTTGGAACCAGCTC
>RECJ01000039.1 GCA_007694115.1 Leptolyngbya sp. DLM2.Bin27
GATTGTAAAGATGGTAGTAATGCCCTGGCTGGAACGGGAGATCTCGACGCGGCATAGAGAATGACTGGATGCAACATCCCCTTAACGTTCCCAACCAGACCTCGGAGGTTTCCAAAACCTCCGAGGTCTTTGGGGCCACCCAGCCCATCGCCGTCGAACCTTAAACCTTTCCTAGCCTAAACCGCTTCATAACCTGTCTCCCTTACAGTGGTGGAAATAGAAACCGCAGATTTAAGATATCCACACCTTCTGCCCCTGTTTAGGAGTCTCCCATGACTATCCCTCCCAATTGCCCCACCGTCGATGTGGAAGACGATCGCACTGGCCTGAGCGTAGAGACCCTGCGCCGCGCCCTGGCCGACAATCTGTTTTACATCCAGGGCAAGTGGCCCGAGGTGGCTAGCCAAAACGACTTTTACCTAGCCCTGGCCCATACGGTGCGCGATCGCATGATGCAGCGCTGGCTCAACTCCAGCCGCAACTATCTGAGAAAAGAGGTGCGGGTGGTGACCTACCTGTCGGCAGAATTTTTGCTGGGGCCGCACCTGGGCCGCAACCTGCTCAATTTGGGCATCACCGAGCCGGTGAAACAGGCGGTCAAAGAATCGGGCCTCAACTTTGCCGATCTGATCGCCCAGGAAGAAGAACCCGGCCTGGGCAACGGCGGCCTCGGTCGCCTCGCCGCCTGCTACATGGAGTCGCTCTCCAGCCTGCAGGTTCCGGCGATTGGCTACGGCATTCGCTACGAGTTTGGCATCTTTGATCAGGAGATCCGCGACGGCTGGCAGTGCGAAATCACCGACAAGTGGCTGCAATACGGCAACCCCTGGGAGATTGCCCACCCCCAAGATGCGGTCACCGTCAACTTTGGTGGCTATACCGAGGGCTATACCGACTCCGATGGCTGCTACCGCAAGCGCTGGGTACCCGGCAAGCAGGTGAAGGGCATTCCCTACGACACGCCGATTCCGGGCTATCGGGTCAACACCGTCAACACCCTGCGGTTGTGGAAGGCCGAGGCGGTGGAGTCCTTCGACTTTCAGTCGTTCAACGTGGGCGACTACTACGGCGCGGTGGGCAGCAAAGTCACCTCCGAGAATATCTCTAAGGTGCTCTACCCCAACGACGAGCAGATCGAAGGCAAGCAGCTGCGTCTAGAGCAGCAGTTTTTCTTCGTCTCCTGTGCCCTGCAAGACATGGTTCGCATTCACCTGCACTCGGGCCAACCGCTCGACCGCTTCCACGAAAAGTTTGCCGCCCAGCTCAACGACACCCACCCCGCCGTGGGGGTCGCCGAGCTGATGCGCCTGCTAATTGACGAGCACGGTATCGAGTGGGAGGTGGCCTGGAAAATTACCCAAAACACCTTTGCCTACACCAATCACACCCTGCTGCCCGAAGCCCTGGAGCGGTGGTCGCTAGCGCTCTTTGGTGGCCTGCTGCCCCGCCACCTGGAGATTATTTTTGAGATCAACCAGCGGTTTATGGATCAAGTGCGGGTGCAGTATCTCAACGACCCGGCCAAGCTCTCTAGCCTGTCGTTGATTGACGAGTCGGGCGATCGCTACGTGCGCATGGCCAACTTGGCCAGCCTGGGCAGCCACGCCATCAATGGGGTGGCGGCGCTGCACAGCGAGCTAGTCAAGCAGACCATTCTCAAAGACTTCCACGATCTGTTTCCCGGCAAAATTTGCAATGTCACCAACGGGGTCACTCCCCGCCGCTGGATAGCCCTGGCCAACCCCCGCCTGGCCGCCCTCTACACCGAAAAAGTGGGCGACGGCTGGCTGCAAGATATGGATCAGCTGCGCCAGATTGAGAGCTACGCCGCCGACCCCAGCTTTCGTCAGCACTGGCGGCAGATCAAGCGCGACATCAAGCAAGACCTAGCCACCTACATTCACACCCGTACCGGCATTGCCGTCAGCCCTGACTCGCTATTTGACGTGCAGGTAAAGCGCATCCACGAGTACAAGCGCCAGCACCTCAACGTGCTGCACATTATCACTCTCTACGAGCGGCTCAAGGCCAATCCCAGCCTGGACATTGCCCCCCGCACCTTTATCTTTGGTGGCAAGGCGGCCCCCGGCTACCATATGGCCAAGCTGATGATTAAGTTCATCACCGCCGTGGGGGATGTGGTCAACAATGACGCCGCCATCGGCGATCGCCTCAAGGTGGTCTTTTTGCCCGACTACAACGTCACCTTTGGCCAGCGGGTCTACCCCGCCGCCGACCTCTCAGAGCAAATTTCCACCGCTGGTAAGGAGGCCTCGGGCACCGGCAACATGAAATTCTCCATGAACGGTGCGCTCACCATTGGCACCCTAGACGGTGCGAATGTGGAGATCCGCGAGCTGGTGGGCGACGAAAACTTCTTTCTCTTTGGCCTGGTGACCGAGGAAGTGGCGGCCCTCAAGGCCAGCGGCTATAACCCCTGGGACTACTACAACAGCAACCCTCAACTCAAAGAGGTGATCGATCTAATCAACGGCGGCTTTTTTGCCCAGGGCGACGGCAACCTGTTCAAGCCCCTGACCGACAACCTGATTTACCAAGACCCCTATCTACTGCTGGCCGACTACCAAGCCTACATCGACGCCCAAGATCGGGCCGGTGTCGCCTACCAAGATCAGGATCACTGGTCGCACATGTCGATCATTAATGCCGTGCGCATGGGCAAGTTTTCCAGCGATCGCTCCATCCGCGACTACTGCCAGAAAATCTGGAACGTTGAGCCCGTCCATGTCGAACTCAAGGAATATGTGCAGGCCCAGGCGGGGCTGGAGGTTTAATTAAGTTTTGAATTTTGAATTTTCAGTTTTAAGTTACAGAAAGTCCCATAGGTTTTGAATTTGGAACTTCAGGTTTTGAACTCAAGGCCCCAACTAAACACTCAAAACTAAACACTCAGAACTTTCTTCTCTACTCCCCAATGTCTCTTACCCTCTACCTCCTGCGCCATGGCGAAACCGAATCGAGCCAGACTGGCACCTACTGCGGCTTTACCGATGTCAACCTGACCGCCGAAGGTCAGGCCATGGCCCAGGCCTTTGCCGATAAGTATCAACACCTCCCGTGGCAGGCGGTGTATGCCAGCCCCCTTAAGCGCACCGTGGCCACCGCCACCCCCCTGTGTGAGGCCACTGGCCACACTATGCAGCTGCGCGATGGGCTCAAGGAAATGTACTTTGGCGAGTGGGAGGGCAAAACCCACAGCGAGGTGCATCAGCAGTACGGCGACGACTATCTGCGCTGGCTGGCTGAGCCGGCCTGGAACCCGCCCACGGGCGGCGAGACGGGGGTGCAGGTGGCCAGCCGGGCGGCCCTGGTGGTGGCTGAGATCGAGGCCAACCACAGTTCTGGCAATGTGCTAATTGTGTCCCACAAGACGACGACGCGGCTGATTCTCTGCAATCTTTTGGGCATTGATGGCGGTCGATACCGCGATCGCATCGATCTGCCCGTGGCCTCGGTCAGCATTATCTGCTTTGACAAATATGGCCCCATGCTGGTCAAGCACGGCGATCGCTCGCACCTGCCCGAGGAGCTAGACGCCAGACCGGGAACCTAGGGAGGATTAATGAAAATCTTCGTGCTCAATGCGGGGTCGAGTAGCCACAAAAGCTGCCTATTTGACCTCAGCCAGGCTCAGACCACCGACCCGATCAACCGCCCCCGATGGCAGGCGGCCCTAGACTGGACCCACGCCGAGGGCAGTGTAGAGCTGACCGCCTCTAGCTCGGGGGGGCAGTCGGTTAGGCAGGTGCTGCCTCTGACTGACAAAGCTGAGGGGCTACAGGCGCTGGTGCAGACGCTGGTGCAGGGGCCAACTAAAGTGCTCGACGATCTCTCAGAGATTGCGGCGGTGGGGCATCGAGTGGTGCACGGCGGGCGCGACTATCAACAGCCGGTGGTGGTAGATGCTGGGGTCAAAGCGACGATTCGCCAGCTGATTCCCCTGGCACCGGCCCACAACCCGGCCAATCTGCAAGGCATTGAGGCGATGGAGCGGCTGTTGGGCGAGGTGCCCCAGGTGGCGGTGTTTGATACCGCTTTTCACGCCTCCATGCCCGAGGCGGCGGCCATCTACCCTGGCCCCTACGGGTGGGTCGAGCAGGGCATTCGCCGCTACGGGTTCCACGGCATTAGCCACCAGTATGTGGCCCAGCGAGCGGCGCAGATGCTGGGGCAAGACCTCAAGGGGCTAAAGATTCTCACCTGCCATTTGGGCAATGGCTGCTCGCTGGCGGCGGTCAAGGGCGGTATCGGTGTCGATACCACCATGGGGTTTACGCCGCTAGATGGGCTGATGATGGGCAGTCGCTCGGGCAGCGTTGACCCAGGCATTTTGTTTTACCTGATGCGCCAGGAGGGGGGCAGCGTCGATCACCTCGACCATCTGCTCAACAAGCAGTCTGGTCTGAAGGGGCTATCTGGGCTTTCTAACGATCTGCGGGTCGTGGTGGCGGCGATGGATCAGGGCAATGCCCAGGCGCAGCTGGCTGTGGATGTGTTTATCCATCGGCTGCGCCGCGAGATGGGCGGTATGATCGCTAGCCTGGGCGGGCTGGATGCGGTGGTGTTTACTGCGGGTATGGGTGAGAATAGCCCCCTGGTGTGGCAGCGGGCCTGTGAGGGGTTGGAATTTTTGGATTTGAAGCTTAAGGATGATCTGGGTAGGGCTAAGGGCGATCAAGATATTGCAGCGGCAGATTCGCGGGTGCGGGTGCTGGTGATTCATACCCAGGAGGAGGGGGCGATTGCCCAGGCTTGCTATGAGCTGCTACAGTCGGCTACCTAGTGCAGGAAGGCAGAAAGATGAAGGCAGAAGGATGAAGGCAGAAGGCAGAAGGCAGAAGGCAGAAGGCAGAAGGCAGAAGGCAGAAGG
>RECJ01000114.1 GCA_007694115.1 Leptolyngbya sp. DLM2.Bin27
TAGGTGTTTCTTCCACGTTGTGCTCACCCCAGCGGGGTTAGTAGGAAGCTGCCTTCCTGCACTAGACCTCCCCTTGCCCCTACAGATCGCTGGGCGTATCGGGGGCGACCTCCATGCCAGATTCTGAATACCGTAGAGCAGAGGGCTCATCATCTAGGTCTGAGAGACCCTCGATGATGACATTCATCTCGGCGCAGGCGGACCTAAGGGCCGACTGAAACCCGACTGTGTCACTGCCGTAGCCGCAGCGCTCGGCTGCGATCGCCACCCCTGCACTAGCATTAGCTCGCGCACAGTCTACCAAAACTACTCCAGTCAGCGGAGATAAACTAGCCATAGCGGGGTCATTAGATAACATCTGGCCCCCAACTTAGTGGCTATCAGCGGTTTTTACATCTAACCCACGAGAGACTTGGCGGCCAAACCCACCCCAGGGAAGAGACCAATGGCCTTTGATTTCCCACAGCCGACAGATGAGACTTTATGGCAACCGCGATTAAATAAAGGTACAGCGCAGTTACAACGAGCAATCAAATTTATGAGCATTAACATTGGCCTATCTGAGCAGGAACGCCAGGGTGTAGTTGAAATTCTCAACCGAGTTTTAGCCGACGCCTATCTTCTGATCATCAAAACCAAGAAGTACCACTGGGATGTAGTTGGGCCTCAGTTTCGCTCCCTCCACGAGCTGTGGGAAGAGCATTACGAAGCCCTCACCATCACCATTGATGCCGTGGCTGAGCGCGTCCGCATGCTCAATGGCTATCCCTTGGGCACCGCTGAAGGATTTCTCAAAAACTCCTCCCTCAAAGAGCACCCCGGCGACCTACCCAACGCCGAAGAAATGGTGAAGCGCCTGGTCATTGACCATGAGCAAGTGATTCGCAATCTCCGCGAGTACGTTGACCAAACCGCAGAAGAGTTCCACGACGAAGGCACCTCAGACTTTCTCACCGGCCTGATGGAAGGCCACGAAGAAATGGCCTGGATGCTGCGTTCTTTTATTGACGGTGAAGCCCTAGAGTCTGGCAAGCGCGACAAAGAGCTAGTCGGCAAGGGCTCTAAGTAGAGCAATCTAAGTCGCAGAGGGGCTCTGGCCCCTGCTAAGGAGATTTCTAGGAAAGAAAATACCAGCTCTAATCCAGCGACTGTAGCTGCTGTAGGGTGGGCACTGCCCACCATTGGGGAAACTCTTTCCGAGAAGTCACCTAGGGTCGCAAAAGACCCGTCGTTTCAACCGCTTTTGTTGACTATCGGCAATCGGTCTAACCTGGCCCCACGACCTCACCGGGCAGTCTTTTTAAGGCTGCCCGGTGAGGTCGTTGTTGACCGTCGGTGTCAGCGGCTCGTCCCTCCCTAGATAGATGTCAAACGGGAGAGATTCTGCTAGCTTTCTAGGGGAACAGTCGCAGTTTTTTGTCTATGCATGTTGCAGTCTGGCCCGGTGATGTTTACCCCCTCGGGGCCACATGGAACTACAAAGGCACTAACTTTGCCCTCTTCTCTGAACATGCAACGGCGGTGGAGCTTTGCCTCTTTGACAAAGACGGCACAGAGACCCGAGTGCCCCTCACCGAGGTGAGCAATTTTGTCTGGCACGGCTATCTGCCCGGCATCGGCCCTGGTCAAGAGTATGGCTACCGGGTACATGGCCCCTACGCACCCCACGAAGGGCATCGGTTTAACCCCAACAAACTGCTGATTGACCCCTACGCCAAGGCAATTTCGGGCGAAGTAGGTAGCGGGCCAGAGATCTTTGGCTACGACTGGGAAAACCCCGACGAAGACCTCTCGTTTTCTGACCTCAACAGTGCGGCGCTGATGCCCAAGTCGGTGGTGGTTGACGAAACCTTTGACTGGGGAGACGATGCGCTGCTGCGCACCCCCTGGCACGAAACCATCATCTACGAGGTGCATGTCAAAGGGTTTACCAAACAGCATCCCGACATACCCAAAGAACTGCGGGGCACCTACGCGGGCATGGCCCACCCCGTCGCCATCGAGCACCTACAGCGGCTGGGCATCAGCGCCGTGGAGCTGATGCCGATTCACCACTATCTCTCTCGCCCGGGGCACCTGGTCGACAAGGGGCTAAAAAACTACTGGGGCTACGACTCGATCAACTTCTTTGCCCCCTTCTCGGGCTACAGCTCTAGCGGCAGGCTGGGAGAGCAGGCCAAGGAGTTCAAGGAGATGGTAAAAGCCCTCCACCAGGCGGGCATCGAGGTGATTCTCGATGTGGTGTACAACCACACGGGCGAGGGCAACCACATGGGGCCAACCCTCTCGCTGCGCGGCATTGACAATGTCAGCTACTACCGCCTGATGGAAGATGACCCGCGCTACTACATGGACTTCACCGGCTGCGGCAACTCGCTGCACATGCGCAGCCCCCAGGTGCTAAAGCTGATTATGGATAGCCTGCGCTTTTGGGTGGGCGACATGCATGTCGACGGCTTTCGGTTTGACCTGGCCTCGGCCCTGGCGCGGGAACTGTACGACGTTGACCGCCTATCGGCCTTCTTTGACCTGATTCACCAAGACCCGCTGCTGGCGGGGGTAAAGCTGATTGCTGAACCCTGGGATGTGGGCATGGGCGGCTACCAGGTGGGCAACTTTCCGGTCAACTGGTCAGAGTGGAACGGCAAATACCGCGACACCGTGCGCGATTTTTGGCGCGGGCAAGATGAAACCCTGGGCGAGTTTGCCTATCGCCTCACGGGCAGCCCCGATCTCTACTTTCAAATGAACGGGCGGCAGCCCAACGCCAGCATCAATTTCATCACCGCCCACGACGGCTTTCCCCTCAACGACCTAGTCAGCTACAACGACAAGCACAACGAAGCCAATGGAGAAGATAACCAGGACGGGGAAAGCAATAACTCATCCTGGAACTGTGGGGTCGAAGGGCTGACCGATGACCCCGAGGTGCTGCAACTGCGCGAGCAGCAGCGCCGCAACTTTTTGACCACCCTGATGCTGTCCCAGGGGGTGCCGATGCTGCTGGGGGGCGACGAAATGGGCCGCACCCAGCGCGGCAACAACAATGCCTACTGCCAAGACAGCGTGATTTCTTGGTTTGACTGGCAACTGCCCGACGGCAACGAAGACCTGATTAATTTTTGCCGAGAGCTAATTTTCTTTCGGCGGCAGCACCCGGTGTTTCGGCGGCGCAAGTGGTTTCAGGGGCAGCCCATCCACGGCTCTGGGGTAACCGATATCAGCTGGCACAACCCCGATGGCGACGAGATGACCCAAGAACAGTGGGAAGTCGGCTATATCAAATCAATTGCGGTTTTTCTCAACGGTGACAAAATCCCCAGCCCCGGCCAGCAGGGGGAGCGCATCAGCGACAATGACTTTTTGATGTTTTTCAATGCCCACTATGAGGCGATTGATTTTAAGCTGGCTGAGCTGTTTCAACCCCATCGTTGGTCGGTGGTGATCGACACCACCGAGCCTCGGTTTGTGAGCGAGGAGAGATTGATTACCGGCGACAAGCGGATTCCGGTGGCGGCGCGATCGCTGCTGGTCTTAGAGCGGCTAATCTAGGATTTACCGAACCTGGTCGCCCTCTGCGGCCCCCCGTAAACCCCGGCCCCGGCCCCCCTCTGCCAGGCTCGTCATCCTGTGGCCATCCAGGGCTAGCCGTGCCCCTTTCTAAGGGCTGTGCTAAGGCGAACGTCAGGAGTTCAATAGAAAAGTTTGCTCAATACGATTGAACTCTTGAGCAGCTTCTTGTAAAGTGCTATTGCGGGGAATGATTCTGGGCGGGGAAATGAGAGGCTGGCACCTCTCAAGTCCCCTAATCATCCCAACTTAGCGTAGGTAAGCTGCGATGACTGGACTCATTCTAAGTCTGGTCTCTCACTTTGCCGAACGAGGGATCTAGATAGTTCCCCGTTTTCTTTACCGAAAACGGAGTTACCCGTATGTTTGAATCATCCAACTTGGGGGATCTGCCCCCGGTACCGTTCACGCTACCCATCTACCGCCAAGAAATCCTGCGCCACATTCTCCTAGGCGACTACGCCGCGATGACAGAGGCGATTCACCAGATGGCGGCGCTGGGCTACTGCGACAAAATCGCCTGGTCAAACCCCATCGCCACGGGCCGCAGCGGTGAATATCTCAGCATCATGACCCGCAGACGCGGGGTAGGAGGGTAGACATAACCAGGCCCCAGGGTTTGCCAAACCCTGGGGCCTCAAGTATCCTTATGCACTGGGTCGCAGCAGGTGGATAAACCCTTCTTGCCCAAAATGGCGCTCGGTCGATGATGATTTAGAACAGATAGCAGTTAGGCAATTTTTTGCTCTGATCGGTCTTTCTGCAAGAGAAAGTCTAGATATTCTTGAAGTTGTAGCAACCTGGGTTGAGAGAGTTGACGTAATTTACCTAAAATCTCCTCCTCTTGCTGCCATTGGTTCACGGAAATAATTTGTGAGGCGGCCACCTCAACCGTTACATTTGGAACCCCAAACCCTTCTAAACTATAGCCATCCTCTTCCTCCTTGGGCATAGGATAGTGTTCTACCACCGTGGCAATATCACCCCGCTTGAGATGATGCTCTGGCAAATCTTCAGCTAAGGCAACCTGCGAAAAAAGCGGATACTGGGTTTTCATGGGTTTGCTCCTTTTTTGGGCAGGGCTTTGTTATCTGCTGCAGGAGTTGTAGACACCTGTGCTACATCGCCTTCTAAAACAACAACTTTGGGCTTCTCTACGTCATTCCTGGCGGCAAATCGGTTGGGCTTTGCTTTTTGGTAGTCAAAGCGATATTCAGGTTGCAACTCGGCCTTAGGGTTGTGCATATAGCGGATCCTAGACGGGCGAGGTACGATCAAAGTAGAGGAAATGCAGAACGG
>RECJ01000303.1 GCA_007694115.1 Leptolyngbya sp. DLM2.Bin27
AGGGGCAAAAGGCCAGAATGTTGCCCCCGGTGGAATAGACGATCAGCTCGGGAATCAGAGCCTGGGCCAGGCCGGGAGAATTGTCTGCCGTGCCCAGACTGCGATCGCGCACCTGCTGGCAGTAGTCTGGCGAGTCTCGGCATTGTGCTTGGCATTGGGGAAAGCGATCGGAGTCTTCGCCGTGGAAGAAGGCGGGCAGATCGACCAGGTTAATGCGGTCGAGCAGGGCCGAAGCCCCGCGAATGTCTTGCAGCTTGGCGGCTTCAAACACGTACTGCTTGATTTTGGTGGCCCCGCCGTAGACCAGGCCAGTTTTGGCCTGCCACAGCTGAGGATGCGTCTCTGGGAGCCTTGCCAGTTCATCTAGAGACTGGGGATAGTCAAGCTGATCGAGTTGACGGGCTTGCTCAACATAGGAGCGCACCGCTTCCGGTACCGATTCACCACTCAGCATGGCTTGTCGCATCTGGTGCAGGGTGTCTCGATCAACCTGTGGCTCTAGTTGGTCGCCCCAGGCGAGGCACCAGGCATAGGCGATTTCAATAGACAGTTTGGTTTTGTCAGTACTCATTCCGTTCTCTCTAATCAGCCAACTTCTATCACCAGTGCGGTCAATCGGCCCATTCATGGCGACCTGCCAACTAACGCCTTGACCTGCTCTAGACAAATCTCTGGCACCCCATTGGTTTTGCCCTGTACCCAGGGGCCACAGGTAATCTCCAGATAGGGCTGCCGCTGATGGATGTGCAGCGTTTCTTCTAGGCAGCTGTGGATGACGGCGACCGGCTTGAGATTGCCCCGGTCGCCGCAAAACTCGTGCCACTCGTCTACCCCATCGGGCCTAGAGCTAATCACCAGATAGTGAGAACAGGCTTCTAAAACCGGCACTTTTTCTGGCTGCACCATGCCGCCCACATCGACAATCACCAGGGGCTTGCGCCGCCGCAGCTGCAAAATCGCCTGGGCCTGATACGGAAAAAAGCCATCCGTGAGCCCCCCCTTGTAGAACAGCTTGAACGCCTCACGGTCTGCCGCCGTGGCCGACTCCGGCAGTTCTAGGGTCCAGTTGCCCTCCCCATCCCACTGCGCCCGCTGCAAAAATACCTCGGGATACTCCGGCAGCAAGGCCCGAAACAGGGCGTGGCTCAATACCGACTTGCCGCTGTCCGGTGGCCCCACCACCACCAGGGCCGCCCCCAGGCGCGGTTGCCGCTGGCCCGCTGGCAGGGCAATCACCTGACCCACCTGGGTTTGGCGAGAGTGGGTGGTGACGACGGACCGCACCCCCCAGCCGAGGGTCAGCACAGGCCACCCAGGCGGTGGGGTGCAGCTCATGCACCAGGTAGGTGTAGAGCCAGATTGGGGCGCGCCCGGTGATCACGACCCCGGCGGTGGTGTCAATGCCAGGGGGTAGAGCGAGGCCCACCAGATCGTCGGGCTGAATCAGCCGATCGGGGCGGTTGAGGTGAATGGTGATTGTTTGAAACCTCAGGCCATGGACCTGCTGCATCTCCCCGAGCTGGAGATGGATAGAGGCGGGGGCGATAGCAATCGCGAGGGTCACGACATGGGCACCTGATGAATGGGCGATCGCAGACGAGCTGCCGCTAGTATGGCATTAGCTTTGAAGGGGGGCCTTCAAAGAAAGAGGGAAGAGCGAAGAATGAAAAACGAACCGGTTTCGCCGGGTGGGTTTAGGGGCTGGGGGCTGACGCCAGGCACTGAGGACTAATCTAAATCACTCTGATAAGGGTGCCCCGCTATTTCAGAGACTTTACACAAGCCTTGACTAAAAACCAGTAAATTTCCCCTTGCTTTATGGATATTGCCTTACCAACTCAAACCAGCGGCGGGCCATGGCCATAGACCCGTTTCCCTATGGGCCGACGCCCCCGGTGCTGCAATGGCTCAGTGGGGGGCAGCTGGGCAGCCGCCTGATGCGATCGCTGCGCTGCTGGGTGTGGCTGCGGCAGCTCTACGGCGGCAGTCTGGCGAATTTGCCCCAGACTTTTACCTATGGGGAGGTGCGCGATCGCAGTTTTGCCCCCAGCCACCCCAGGGCCGAGGCCACTGCGCCAGAGCAGATTACCCGCCACTGCCAGGGTACGGGCTGTCTCTGCCAGCAATCGGCCCTAGATTTGCTCTGGCCCAACCAGGTCGAGGGAGCGGGCGCTTGGGTGGCGGCGGTGGCGGCGCTGAGTGGTCTGGCGACCGACTCGATTGAGCAGGGTTTGGCCACCTGCCCCTTTGCCACGGTGCATCGCACCCTGCGGGATGATCTCAAACACCTGGTCGCCCTGGGCTGGTTGGCCTCGGCGGGGCGGGGCAAGTTTCAAAAGCAGCCGCCTAGGGCCTGGCCGCAGCCGCCAGCATTGATCGGCTCTGCTCAGACCGATGCGGCCCTATCGGCCCACGATGTGAAAAGTCTGCTGCATATCCTAGAGCCGATCGCGTTTTTGCAGCCCCAGCTGGCGGTGATTATCGATACCCTGTGGCGGCAGGTGGCCAGCGAGCAGCGGGGGAATTTTCCCGATGCGCCCCAGCGGGTGTTTATGCACCTCGACTATATTTGGCCCGATCAGGTGCAAGAGCAGGTTGACCAGCACCAGGCCGATATCGAAGCCCTGTGGCACAGCCCCGATGGCGGCGTGGTGCAGTTTGACAACTGGAGCGCTCGCCGCCAGCAGCTCGACCGGGTGACGGTGTATCCGGTGTGCTTGCACTACGCGCGGCGGGCTAAGTATCTCAGCGCCTATGGCCAAACCCCCAGTGGCACCCTGGGCTGGCACAACTACCGTCTAGACCGAGTGCGATCGCAGCGCCTGCGGGTGTTGCCCTGGGGCGACCCGCAGGTGCCTACTCCGCTGAAGCAGATGCGCGATACTGGGCAGTTGCCTACCCCAGATCAGGTGCAGGCCCAGCTCGATGCCGCCTGGGGGTTTAATTTTTATTTGCCCAGGGCGCTGCTGATTGTGCGGTTTGCGCCGGAGTTTGCCCGGTGGTATGTGGATGACACGGTGCGGCACCCGACGTTTGCGGCGGTGGCCTACGCAGACCTGGGGGCGCTGGTGCAGACCGAGGTGGCCCCGGCCCCAGAGCGGGCGGCGATTTTGCAGGTGCTGGCCCAGCGGCCCGCGACGGATGCCTACTACTGGGGCTGGGTGCGGGTGGGTGATGTGAATGTGACGATGCGCCTGCGCGACTGGCGACCGATGGGGGAGGTGATCGCGCCGCTGGTGGTGCGGCGGCAGATGGTGGCGGAGGCAAGGGCAGAGCTGGCGGGGTATGGGGGGCTGGATGATGGGGCTGTAGGGTAAGAATATGGGGAAATGCTTTATTTTTGTTGGCAAATTGGGAAGGAGTGAGTAATATTGGCTCAAGGCTTCAGTTTTCGTTGGGGTCTGCCGAACCTCGAAAACCGCATAATTTCGTTGACCCCCGCGAATCGCTTGCCCTGCAAGGCTTTCAGCCGTTTTCCACAGGGCCTTGTTGACAGCGATTCTCAATAATTTGGCCTTCCGTTGAACCCTAGCGAAAATGGCTATCTGAATGCTTTGTATAGCAAGGCTTTCAGAGGCCGGGGGTTCAAATCTCATCACCCCGCAAGGGGACGGAAACTTGTAGTCTCAATGATGATCCGCTGTACTTGAACGGGTTCAAATCTCATCACCCCGCAAGGGGACGGAAACAGGACAGGGGAGGGAGTTATCGGCTGAACTTCTTGTTCAAATCTCATCACCCCGCAAGGGGACGGAAACTTGTCTGTTGAGACTCCTGAGCAGTACTTTGTTGGTTGGTTCAAATCTCATCACCCCGCAAGGGGACGGAAACACAAGCCAGTAATGCTACTGCTAAGTAGCCAACTGCCCGTTCAAATCTCATCACCCCGCAAGGGGACGGAAACCCATCAAAGTTACACCAGATGTTCTTGCCCGCAGAAAGTTCAAATCTCATCACCCCGCAAGGGGACGGAAACCTGACCCGTTTTCTAAACGTTCACTGAAATGAACGTTGTTCAAATCTCATCACCCCGCAAGGGGACGGAAACACGCCATTGTAACTGGAAGTGCCCAGCCCATCTTGTTCAAATCTCATCACCCCGCAAGGGGACGGAAATAATGCCATGAGTAGTCCTAGGAGTCCTCCTACCACAGTTCAAATCTCATCACCCCGCAAGGGGACGGAAACTAGGGTCGAAGGAAATAAGATTTCCCTTTTGCCACGTTCAAATCTCATCACCCCGCAAGGGGACGGAAACCTTAAGCAAGGATGAAGGCAGAAGGATGAAGGATGAAAAGACTTTGCCTTTTTGTCTATTTCTTTGAACGGCTTAGGTCTTCGCTCCTAGCAGATTTCTCGTTCCGCCTTCTGCCTTCATCCTTCTGCCTTTCCTTCTGGGTACTCTGAAGTCGGCCAGACTTCTTTACTGCAATGCCCAGTGACTTAAAAGAGCGCACCACAGCCTTTGCCCTGAGAATAATTCGGCTTTACTCTGCTCTACCCAACACCTCAGTCGCTCAAGTGCTAGGCAAGCAAGTCCTTCGCAGCGGCACCTCCGTCGGAGCCCACTACCGAGAAGCCCATCGGGCTAGATCCACCGCTGAATTTGTTAGCAAACTCAACGGCGGCCTTCAAGAATTAGAAGAAACGGCCTACTGGCTCGAACTCTTGGACAAAGCAGATATTGTAGACACCAGCCGCCTTAAATCCCTCGCTCAAGAAACCCAAGAGTTGACTGCCATCTTTGTTACCCTCATCAAAAATGCCAAAAACAAACCTCTCAAAGTATTGTCCTGAAAATTCCTTTCTGCCTTCTGCCTTCTGCCTTCTGCCTTCTGCCTTCTGCCTTCTGCCTTC
>RECJ01000115.1 GCA_007694115.1 Leptolyngbya sp. DLM2.Bin27
TTGGCCCGGTTGGAATACACCATGGAAATCGGCACGGTGTAGATCAGGTGGCAGTCGAGCCCCTGGAGCTGATCGCTGCGGTCTAAAAAGATTTCGTCGTGGTTGCTGCGGCCATTGTCATCGTGGATGGGGACGATGCGATCGAGGTTGTCGGCAATCACCACAATGTGCTGTTTGCCCGGCGGCAGTTTGGCCTTGGCATTGGCAATGAATTCATTCAGCGCCTTCACCAGGGTCATGGTGTGGGGGTTCACCAAGTCGCGAATCTTGCTGCGCTGGCTGGGCACTGCGCGAATGCTGGCGGTGATTTCGGCAAACTGCGCCGCCAGGGTCTTCACATCCAGCGACTCCATCACCACCTTGGTCTGGCCCAGGTCGTAGAGCGCCTGGCCCCGCTCTTTAAACCAGCTGATCAAGGGGGCTGGGTCGGCGTTTTGTAATTCCTCCAGCAGATGGCGGGTGCAGGACAGCAGAATGTCGGTATATTGCACATCCTGGGCGTCGATGTCGCCGTCTTCCCCCACGGCGGCAAAGTAGACCACAAAGCAGCCTTTCTGTTCCAAATCTTGTTTCAGCCGCAGCAGCTCGGTAGATTTTCCTGCCCCCCGGTGGCCGCTGTAGAGTTGGCAGGTGTAGCGGTGCGATCGCAAAATTTCTGGCCCCAGATCCAGCAGCACGTTGGCATCGCCCCGCTCCGCCTCGCAGTGCACATAGGCCGGATCCCCCGGTTCCAAGGGCCGAAAGGGATCAATGGCGTTGTAGATGCCGGTCAAAATGTCGGTCATGGGGCGTAGATTGGCCATAATTGGCCGCAGCGGTAGGCGGTGTGCCTTCTAGGTTACACGACTTGCCAGGCTAGCTTGTAGGGTCTACGTCCCTCGTTCCCATGCTCTGCGTGGGAATGTAACCCATGGCGCTCCTGCGCCCCAGGCTCAGACGACGCAGGAGCATCTAAGAAGGTGTGTCTCCACGTTGGAGCGCGGGGACAAGTTCAAGACTTGCCAGGTTAGCTTGCAGGGTCTACGTCAGAACAGGTGATCGAGTCTATAGCGAATCCCTATCGGGTGAGGGGCATCTCAACTTAATAGAGTGTGCTGTGGCGAAGCCCAACGCACTGCAGGGTTTGGGCTTGGTGCGTCACGCCGGGCGATGACGCACCCTACGATTCTGTACTTCAACCGGGTGAGAAGCGCTATAGGTGGGCATCTCCGCATTCCCCCTGATCAACGGCTTATCCTTCAATCGGCATCGCGATCGCGCAAAATCATTACCCCACCGCGCAGAACGATCGCCGCCACCAGCAGGCCCACCACCAAATCAGGCCAGGCCGAACCAGTGAGGCTGACCAAAAAGCCTGCACCGATCACCCCCAGGTTGGCAATCACATCATTTTTAGAAAAAATCCAGCTGGCCCGCATGTGAATTTCTTCCTGGCGGTGTTTGGCAATCAGCAGCAGGCAGGTGACGTTGGCCCCCAGCGCCAGCATGCCGATGGCGACCATCCAGGTTGGCTCCGGCGATTGCCCCGCCAAAAACCGCCGCACCCCATCGGCCAGCACCAGCCCCGCCAGCGCCACCTGCAACCACCCACTCAGCCGCGCCGCCCGCAGCTTGGCCCCAGCGGCCCGGCCCACCGCATAGAGCGATAGAGCATAGACCGTGGCATCGGCCAACATATCTAAAGCATCGGCCAGCAGCGCCGTAGACTGGGCCAACCACCCCGTCAACCCCTCCAGGACAAACATCGCCCCGTTGATCGCCAACAAAATCCACAGCGTCCGCCGTTGAGACGCTTCTTTGGCACTTAGAGAACCACATTCACAGTCAGACATAGATCAAGGGGTCAGGCAAAACGGTTGGCAGAGGGTAGGGGTTGCTGAATTGAGCCATGGATTTGTGATCCAGCCTAGGACACCATAGCGTTCCCCGCGATCGCAGACTGTGCCGTGCAGAACTGGCTGGGGTTTCGGTGGGGCAATAATAATAGAAAATGCCTATTCTGAGTAGCCGAGTCTAATTAACTGTCGGCGCACCTTACACCGCCCACCCCCATTGCAACAGGGCCAGCCCCAGGCCCTACAATGCGGGTCAGGAGATATACCTTCGGAGTCCCCATGCTGACGTTCTACCACCTGCCGCTGTCGATCAACTCCCGCCGGGTTTGGGTGGCGCTGCTGGAGAAAAATTTGTCCTTCAAGGCCCAGGTGATGACCCTTAGCGGCGACCAGTTCGCCCCCGAGTTCATGGCCCTCAACCCCTTCCACCACATTCCTGTGTTGGTAGACGACGGCTTGGCGGTGATCGAATCCTTCGCCATTTTGGACTACTTAGAGGCCAAGCACCCCACCCCCTCGCTGCTGGCCACCACCCCAGCGGGCATCGCCACCATGCGCATGGTGCAAATGGTGACGGTGAATGAATTGGTGCCCGCCATCAATCCGTTATTTAAAAAAATGATGGGCTTTGGCAATGACCCTGACGATGCGCTGGAGCAGGCTCAGCAAAAAGCCGAGGTGGTGCTCAGGTTCTACGCCGACCAGCTGGGGGATGGCCCCTTTTTCGGCGGCGAACAGATCACCCTGGCGGACGTGGTGGCGGGCACCTACGCCCCCTGGTTTGAGGGGCTGGGCCTGCCCATGGCCCACTACCCCACCCTGCAAGCCTGGGCGGCGCGCCTGATGGCCCGCCCCGCCTGGCAGACCACCCAGCCCACGGAGGCCGATTTGGCGGCATTTCGCGATCGCATGCAGCAGCGCATGGCCACCCAGGGCCAGTAGCGAGGTGGGTTTGAACCGCAAGATGCCCCTCTGGTGGGGCGCATTGGCAATTGGCACGCTGGCATTGGCCCTGCGCCTGGCTGGCCTGGGCCGCATTCAAACCCTGGTGTTTGACGAGGTCTACTACATCCCCTTTGCCCTCGACTACTGGCGGGGCACCCCCAGCTTCGATGCCCACCCCCCCCTGGGCAAGTACCTGATTGCCGTAGGTATTTGGCTGGGGCAGTGGCCCGCCGCCTGGCTGGGTTGGGCCACCGTCGAGGTCAATGGTACTCTTGTCAGCCCCCTGGCCTGCCGCTGGCTCAACGCCCTGGTGGGAGCCGCGATTCCGGTTTTGCTGGCCGCTCTGGCCTGGGAACTGGGGGCGATTTACCCCAGCGATCGAGGCGATCGATGGCCGACCACGGGCAAACATTCCCCTCAGGAGCTGTCTAGGAAAGAAGATACCAGCTTCAATCCAGCGACTGTAGCCGCTGTAGGGTGGGCACTGCCCACCCTTAGGGAAACTATTTTCCAGAAGTCGCCTCACTCCCCCTTAAGACCCTTAAGACAGGAGACTTTGAAGCCAGTCAATTCCACCTTACTCACCACCTTACTCAAAGGAGGCCGGGGGGATCGGCCCCCGCTGCGTCAGCACCGATTTGCCCTGCTGGCGGGTCTGCTCATGGCCCTGGAGGGGCTCACCCTGGTGGAGTCGCGCCTGGCGCTGATCAACATCTACGGTCTGGCCTTGGGGCTGCTGGGCCAGTGGGCCTGGCTACGGGCGGGGCAGTCTCAGCATCCAGGCCGCTGGCGCTGGGTGGCAGGCATCGCCCTGGGGGCCGCCATCAACGTCAAGTGGAACTGGGCGGGTCTGTGGCTGGGCCTGCTGCTGTGGGAAATCGGTTGCAACCGCAATCCAGGGTCGACCACCTCGCCTACAACCACCCACCCCGCAGGAGCAAACACCAGGAGGGCAAACAACCGTTTGCCCCTACGCCCCTGGCGTAATCGCTTCATCTACCTGGGCATGATTCCTCTGCTCACTTACCTCAGCCTCTGGCTGCCGCACCTGGCCCTGACGGGAGAATCGCTGGTGGGCGTTCATCGAGCCCTCTGGTCTACCCATCAGGCTATTGGGGCAAATGGCGGCCATACCTACTGTTCGCCCTGGCACAGCTGGCCGCTGATGGTGCGCCCGGTGGCCTACTTTTTTGAGCGCTCTGGTCAGGGGGCCGAAGCCGTGGCTACAACCATTCACGCCATGGGCAACCCGGTGCTGTGGTGGCTGTCAACGGCGGCGGTGCTAGCGCTGGGCCTAGGCTGGCTGGGGCGGCAGGTCTCCGGTGAAAACGACCTCACCAATGGGCAAACCCGCCCGGTGGTGCCGTTTATTTTGATCAACTACCTGGCCAACTGGCTACCCTGGGCGCTGGTCAGCCGCTGCACGTTTTTTTACCACGCCATGGGGCTGGCCACCTTTGGCACCCTGGGGCTGGCCTGGCTGATGGCCCAGTGGCTAGAAAAACCGCGCGATCGCCCGCTGGCGCTGCTGCTGCTGGGTGCGATCGCAGTTAGCTTCCTGTTCTGGCTACCGCTCTACCTGGGGCTGCCGCTCCCTACCGAAGCCCTGCAACGCCGCTGGCTGCTGCCAGGGTGGATCTAGCCAACCCCCAACCCGGTCGCTAAAATTTAGGCCCCTTGCTTTTGGTCAATACCCATGTTCGGCCAAAAATTCTAGCGATAGCCCATGCCCCGCCGCCGCCTCATCTTTTTTGCCCCCGATAAACTTCTCCACATATTTGCCCAGTACGTCGCCCTCCAGGTTCACCGCCTGGCCGGGGCGCAGGTATCGCAGCGTGGTTTCGCCATAGGTCACGGGGATCACCGCCACCGCAAACCAATCGCCCCTGGGGCTACAGTCGGCCACCGTCAGGCTGATACCATTCACCGCAATGCTGCCCTTAGGCACGATGTAGCGAGCCACCCTGGGGTCACCCACCATAAAACTCAGATTCCAGGCGTTGTCGGTCTCCACGGCTGCCTCCAAATGCCCCTGACCGTCGATGTGGCCCGTGACAAAGTGGCCGCCAATTTTGCTGCCCACCCGCAGCGACGACTCCAGGTTGACTCGGCTGCCGTCGGCCAGCTGCCCCAGGCTGGTGCGATCTAGGGTTTCGGGCGACACCGCCGCCACAAAGCCATCGGGCAAAATAGTCTCCACCGTCAGGCAAATGCCGTCTACGGCAATGCTGTCGCCCAGCTCGACATCGCTGAGCCCCTGGGCGTGGGGCGCAGTCTCCCAGCGAATGTACATCTGATTGTCGCCCTGGTGAGACAGGGTGCCCACTGCTTGAATCAATCCGGTAAACATGGTCGTAACCTTAAAAAAAATCTCAGGGAAGCAGCCGCCCACCGTAGACAGATCGGGGCATACTTAGAAGAACTCAAAGCACCTAGACGAATCAATTGAATCAATAATTTTTTTCTTTAGAGTATCCCCTATTCAATCGCGCCATGGGAGCAGACCGCTACACTGTTGATGTACAGCTTCCAGGCGACAAAAACCGCTAGAGCACACCAATCACCAATCAATGGATCCAAGAGGCCAAGCCAATGATTGAAATGAGAGTCGCCGGGATAGCCCTCGATGCGATGTCGCGAACACCAGTCATTTTGCTGCGGGACACCACCGACCGCCGTCAGCTGCCGATCTATATTGGGGCAGATCAGGCGAAGTCAATCATTGCTGTGCTCGAAAACCAGCCCGCCCCCCGGCCCCTCACCCACGATCTGTTTGTCAACCTGCTCGAAGAGTGGGATATGACCCTAGAGCGGGTGATGATTCATTCGCTCCAAGACAGCACCTACTACGCCCTGCTCTGCCTCAGCCGGGGCGAGCTGCGCCGTGAGCTAGATGCCCGCCCCAGCGATGCGATCGCCATTGCCCTGCGCCTCGACGCCCCCATCTGGGTGATGGAAGAAGTCGTCGCCGAGGCCTCGATCCCCGTTGACCGCGACGCCGACGAAGCCGAAAAAGAAGCCTTCCAGGCGTTTCTAGCCAACATCAACCCCTCCGACTTCACCCAGCGGGGCAAGTCCTCCACCAGCAACGACACCTTCGAGAGTTCTGATTCCTAGGGGCGGTTTGCGGTCAACGATGTACGGCACAGGGTTCACAGCCAGCCCTGTCAAGCAATTGAGGGGGCGATCCTTCGGCTTGGCCGCTGAGCCTAGGACTAGAAGTCCAAGGCTCAAAGCCGAAATCCTCTGAAGAGGATTGACAGCCGAGTTCCCCAGTCTGCGACCGCAGACTTTTGCTATCAGCCAGGGAGTTCACTCCCTGGTGGTTGTGGCCGGAGTCCCCTAGTCTATGGGCGTTTCGGGAATGGTTTGGTCACCTTGACAGAACTAGGTTCACAGCTTGCGGCTCACCGATTGACTGCCTGTCGTACACCCAATACCCGACCCCCAACACCTCCCTCCCATGCAATACCGCCGGTTTGGCCGCACTAATCTTCAGCTCTCGGTCTTTTCCCTGGGCACCATGCGCGCCCTGGCCTCTAAGCCAGTGTTTTTTGACACCATCAAAGCTGGGCTGGCCCTGGGCATCAACCACATCGAAACCGCCCAGGGCTACGGCACCAGCGAGCGCTGGCTGGGGGAATTTCTCACCACCGCTGCCTGTGCTGCCGACCTGGTGATCACCACCAAAATTACGCCCCAGCCCGATGCCGCCACCATGGCCCAGCGCCTAGAAGCCTCCCTAGATCGGCTGGGCCTCGACCACATTCACTGCCTCGCCATCCACGGGGTCAATACCCCCGAGCACCTGGGGTGGGTGAGCGATCCCCAGGGCTGTATGGCGGCGGTGCGACGGTTTCAGGCGGCAGGGCGCATCGGCCATGTGGGGTTTTCGACCCACGGCAGTCGGGCGGTGATCGAGGGTGCGATCGCTACCAACCAGTTCGATTTTGTCAACCTGCATTACTACTACTTCTTTCAGCACCATGCCCCGGTGCTTGACCTGGCCACCGAGCGGGATATGGGCATTTTCATCATTTCCCCTGGCGACAAAGGCGGCATGCTCTACAGCCCGCCCGCCCAGCTTAAGAAACTCTGCGCCCCCTTTACCCCCCTAGAACTGACCTACCGCTGGCTGCTGGCCGACCCGCGCGTCACCACCCTCAGCACCGGCCCCGCCATCCCCCAAGAACTCGCCCCGCTAAAATCCTTAGGCGATCGCACCCAGCCCCTGACTACGGCAGAACTCGCCGCCCTCGAACGGCTTGCGGCCCAAGCATCTACCGCCCTGGGGAGCGATCGCTGCGCCCAGTGCTACGCCTGCCTGCCCTGCCCCGAGGCGATCAATATTCCCGAAGTGCTGCGGCTCAGAAACCTCGCCGTGGCCTACGACATGCAGCCCTTTGGCGAGTACCGCTACCGCATGTTTGAGCATGCGGGCCACTGGTTCCCTGGTCGCAAGGCCAGCCACTGCACCGACTGCGGCGACTGCCTGCCCCGCTGCCCCGAACAGCTCGATATCCCCACCCTGCTGCGCGACACCCACAGTCGCCTGCAAGGCCCTGCCCGCCGCCGTCTGTGGGGAGATTGAGGGGGGATGGGTGTTGGGTGTCGGGTATCGGGTATGCGGTGCAAGGTATGCGGTGCAAGGCCCGAACCGTAGACCGTGAACCGTGAACCGTGAACCTTAAACCTTGAACCGTTTACCGCAACCCGCAAACCGTAGAACGCTATACTGAGGATTAGTATTTTCAGGCTGGCATTTTGGCTGCACATTTCGGGAAAAGCTTAGGATTCTTAGCCTCTGGCGTTTCAACCCCCCGGCAACTGTGTGCCCTAAAATCAGGCGGCCTGTCGCACCTGCCCCGTAACTCAGACCCAGGCACACCGTGGAAGAACAAAAGCAACCCTCTGAAGTCATCACCCTGCTGTCTAGCCGCGAGCTAGAGAGAATGCGCCAAGCCTGCCAGCTTGCGGCCCAATTGCTTGACTATCTCACCCCCTTCGTCAAGCCCGGCGTTAGCACCCAAGAGCTCAACGACCTAGCCGAAGCCTGGACCCAAAAACACAACGCCAAAAGCGCTCCCCTGGGCTACGCGGGTACGGTGATGCCCTTCCCTCGCTCGATCTGCACCAGCATTAACGAGGTCATCTGCCACGGCATCCCCAACGGTGAAGACGTGCTGCGCGACGGCGACATTGTCAATATCGACGTCACCCCGATTCTCAATGGCTACCACGGCGACACTAGCCGCACCTTTTTGGTGGGCGATGTCGCCCCCGCTGCCCGCCGCCTAGTCGAAGTCACCGAAGAAGCCATGTGGCGCGGCATTCGCGCGGTCAAGCCCGGTGCGCGGGTGGGCGATATTGGGGCAGCCATTCAAGCCTACGCCGAGGGTGAGGGCTTTTCGGTGGTGCGCGACTTTGTCGGCCACGGTGTCCACCGCATCTTCCACGCTGCGCCCCAGATTCCCCACTACGGCGAGCCGGGCAAGGGTAAAAAGCTGCGCCCCGGCATGGTGTTTACCATCGAGCCGATGATCAATATCGGCAGCTACGAGGCCGAAATTCTAGTTGACGGCTGGACGGCGATCACCGTTGATCGATCCCTCTCGGCCCAATTTGAGCACACTGTTGCCGTCACCAAAGACGGCGTTGATGTGCTGACGCTCTCACCCGCCAAGGTGCTGGCCTAGTACAGTAAGGCAGAGGGCACAAGGCAGAAAGGGAATTCCAGGGCATACAAGGGTTTCCGTGCTCGCGCATTGGTGGGTTTATGGCTGCCTCAGAGTACTAGCCGCTGACGCTTGCCGGTTTTATACCAAATCCTGCTTGGCTACCCCCGATACCCCTGGGCGAACCGCCGTTCGCCCCTACAGGTTGGCCGATTGGCAATCGGGGGTAGGGAATTCGGATTGGGTATTAGAGACCACTAGGGCCAGCTATCCCCCGAGAATCGTTATGAGATTAATCTCAGGAGGACGCGATGAAACCACTGGACGGAAAGATTGCCCTGGTCACCGGGGCCACTCGGGGGCTGGGTAAGGGAATTGCCGTTGGCCTAGGGGAAGCTGGAGCGACGGTCTATATTACCGGGCGCACCCTCAGCGCTACCGCCGACGGCGTGGGGTCCCTAGAAGCAACAGCGGCGGCGGTGGCGCAGGCGGGCGGGGTCGCTATCCCTGTGCAGGTAGACCACAGCGACGACGGCCAGATCGAGGCCCTGTTTGACCGCATTGAGGCTGAGCAAGCGGGTCGCCTAGATCTGCTGGTAAACAATGCCTACGCCGGGGTACCTGCCCTTAGAGCCGCCTACGGCAAGCCCTTCTGGGAGTCTGAGCCAGAGTTTTGGGATGCCTGCAATGCCGTGGGGTTGCGTAGCCACTACCTGTCCAGCGTCTACGCTGCTCGGCTGATGGTGCCTCGCCAGCAGGGGCTGATCTGCACGCTGTCGTCGTGGGGCGGGCTGTCGTACATCTTTGGGGTGCCCTACGGGGTGGGCAAGGCGGCCTGCGATCGCATGGCCGCCGACATGGCGGTCGAGCTCAAACCCCACGGGGTCACCTCGCTGTCGATCTGGCCCGGCATTGTTGGCACCGAGCTGATGACCCAGTTTGCCGCCGAGATGGGGCTGGGTAATTTGGGGGCATCGGCGGGTTCTTCAGGAGAGCCCGCCGATGCCCAATACAACTGGGAGACGCCGCTGCTGACCGGGCGGGCCCTTGCCGCCCTAGCCGCCGATGCCAAGGTTCACCGCCGCGCTGGGCAGGTGCAGATCGTCGCTGAGCTAGCCCGCGAGTATGGCCTGGTGGATGCCGATGGTCAACGTCCGGCATCGCTGCGATCGCTGCGGTTTGTGCTGCCCTACGCGGTGCCGGGGCTGCGGCAGTATGCGGGGCTGGTGCCCGATCTAGAGCTGCCCTGGCCGTTTTTGCTGCTGGGGCCGCTGGGGTCGCCAAAAGCTTAAGCGGCATAGGCTACGCTGGAAACAGACTCAATCGGGCGGCGATGTCTGCAGGTATGTCTCAGGTACATCTATGGAGAGAGTGGTGAGCACAAGAGGTAAACAACCGGCCTTGACGAATCGTCGCTCGTGGCTAGCTCGCCTGCTGGCTGGGGGATTGATCTGTGCGATCGCAGGCCTCTGCCTACTCGCCTCCCCCGCCCTCGCCACGGGCGAAACCATGACGGTATATCGCAGCTCCAGCTGTCGCTGCTGCGGCCACTGGGTTGATCATATGCAGGCCGCCGGGTTTGAGGTGCAAGAGGTTGTCACCGACGAGATGGCTGCCATCAAGGCGCAGTCCGGCATTCCCGAGGCCTTAGCCTCCTGCCACACGGCAATTATTGAGAATTACCGGATCGAAGGCCATGTGCCAGCCGCAGACGTACAGCGTCTGCTCACCGAGCATCCCGATATTCTCGGCCTTGCCGCCCCCGGCATGCCCATCGGCGCACCGGGGATGGAAATGGGCGATCGCGTCGATCCCTACACCGTGGTTGCCTTTACCGCAGATGGCGACACCGCCACCTTCGCCCAACATCCCTGAGCCCCCATACCTTCGCAGACCCGTGCCAGCCAGCCCCGCCGCTGGCCACCGCCAGCCATGCCCTACTACCGCTGCCAACCCGACGCCTTTGCCGCCCCCTACCTACACAACCTGCGGGGGGCGATTCAGTCGTGCCGCTACTTTGCCACCAACAACCTCAACCGCGACTTTGTTGACACCAAGGGGTTTTCGGTGGTGTTTACGCAGGCGGGCCGAGCCGAGGTCGAGCGCCAGTTTCCTTTATTTAAGCCCTACCTCGACCGGGCGCTGCTGCCCGACTGCAACGCTTTTTACCTCAACCCATTACGGCTCAAGCAGGGGTCGCGGGTTGACCCCCACATCGATCGATCGCTGCGATCGTACTGCAAAACCATCGACCCGCCCCAGCAGGTGAGCGTGCTCTACGTGCAGGTGCCCGCCGACCTGGCCAGCGGCGAACTGGTCTTGCAGCGGGGGCGGCAGCGGGTGGGGCAGATCAAACCCCAGCCGGGCCTATTGCTACATTTCCAGGGCGATCTGACCCACTCGGTCAACGCCATGGCCAGCGGCGGCAGTCGCCTCAGCCTGGTGTGCGAGCAGTACGCCCTCGATGCCGCTGCCCTGGCGGATATTCCTGAGTTTTTGATCGAGTCGCGGGCGGCAGCCCCAGCTAAGACCAGGCGTTAGGCGACTTCTAGGAAAGCAGATACCAGCAGCCCCTGTAGGGTGAGCTGAGCCTAGGACTGAAGTCCTAGGCTCAAAGCCAAAATCCTCTGAAGCGGATTGGCAGCCGAGTTCTCCAGTCTGCTTTAGCAGACTTTCGCTATGAGCCAGGGAGTTCACTCCCTGGTGGTTGTGGCCGGAGTCCCTTAGCCAAACTATCCTGCGGTGCATTGCTGCGCGAATGCACCCTACGAGACCCTAACACTAGACTTGATGCTCCATTAGGTTGCATCTACACCTTGTGCAGCACTTCACCCAGCGCTTGTAGCAGCGTATCGACATGCTGACGCTGGCTGTTGTAGCCCATCAGGCCAATGCGCCAGACCTTGCCGCCCAGCTCGCCCAGGCCGCCGCCGATTTCGATGTTGTAGTCGGCCATTAGCTGGCGGCTGACGGCCTTGGCATCGACCCCGTCGGGCACGCGCACGGTGGTCAGCGTCGGCAGGCGCAGCGATGCTTCGACATGGCAGGTGAGGCCCAGGTCGGCCAGCCCGGCCCAAAAGTAGGCGGCGGTTTGCTGATGGCGCTGCCAGCGGGCCTCTAGCCCTTCGTCGGCCAGCAGGCGCAGGGCCTCGCGCAGGGCATAGGTGAGGTTGACCGGGGCGGTGTGGTGGTAGACCCGCTCTGGCCCCCAGTACTTACGCAGCAGGTTGGCGTCGAGGTACCAGTTGGCGACGGGCTGGCGACGGCGCGCCAGTTTGGCCTCGGCCCGGGGGCTCATGGTGAAGGGAGAAATGCCGGGGGCGCAGCTCAGCCCTTTTTGGCTACAGCTATAGGCCAGATCGACCTGCCACTGGTCGAGCCAGATCGGCACCCCGCCCAGGCTGGTCACGGTGTCGACCAGCAGCAGGCAGTCGTGGGCGGCGCAGGCGGCCCCTAACCCCTCTAGGGGCTGGCGCACCCCGGTGGAGGTTTCGGCATGGACAATCGCCAGCACCGCAGGCCGATGCTGATCGAGGGCGGCGGTCAGCTGGTCGAGGGTAAAGGCTTCGCCCCAGGGGCAGTGCAGGGTGACCACGTCGGCCCCGTAGCGCTGGGCCATATCGGCTAGACGGTGGCCAAAGTAGCCTTTGACGCAGACGAGAACCCGATCGCCCGGTTCCACCGCGTTGGCCAGGGTGGCTTCCATCGCCGCTGACCCAGTGCCAGCTACGGCGTAGGTGAGGGGGTTGGTGGTCTGCCAGGTGTAGCGCAGCAGGTCTTGCACATCGTCCATCATGGCCAGGTAGGCGGCATCGAGGTGGCCGATGGGCTGATGGTTCATGGCAGCGATCACCCGAGGGTCAGCGTTGGATGGCCCCGGCCCCAACAACAATCGCTGGGGCACCACAAGGGGATCGAGGGACGCAGGCGGAGCTAGTTGGGCGGAGCTATGGGGGGAAAGAGTGGCTGCCATGGGGTAACACCGGCGGTGAAAACGACAAAATAATCAATCGAGGGGATAACCTGGCTCCATTCTCCTACGGAAGCGGCTGTCTGTAGCGCCGGTCACAGCTCTGGGCCTGGGCTAGGCTTCGAGCGATCGCAGCCACACCACAAACAAAGCCCCCGGATGCTGGGGATATTTGGCGGCCTCTGGCGGCAGCCAGGCAGTGCCCTGCACGGGGCTGATCAAGTCGATATGCCCGCCCATGCCCTGCACCAGGTCTTGCACAATCGCCAGGCCCAACCCCGTACCGGGAATATCGCCCTGGGCCTGGACACCCCGAAAGTGACGGTTAAACAACTCGGGCTGGTCGGCGGCGGGAATGCCCCACCCCGTATCACCCACGGCAATCCCTTGAAAAACCTGCCCCTCAAACCGCTGCCTGAGGCCAGTCGTCAGCCACACTAGCGCTCCGGCCGGGGCGTATTTGAGCGCATTGTCAATCAGGTTGTAGAGCACTTCTCCCAGGGCGGCAGCATCCAGCCAGGCATCGGGCAGGGGCGTGGGGATCTGGTGCATCAGGTGCAGCCCTCGATCCTGGGCCAGGGGCAGCGTCGACTGCACCAGCGGCAGAGCCACATCTGCGATCGCACCAGGCTTAACGTTGAGCGCCCGACCCAGACCCTGGCCGGGGGTCGGTCTGGGGGTCGGCGTGATCGCCAGGGTGGGGCCTGCTGGGGGAACTGGCCTGGCTAAAGGATCGTCCCCGTCAGCCTGAGCAGAGATAGCGGGCAACAGCAGCCCCCCCATCGGCGGGTTGGTGGGCTGCTGTTGTACCGCATCGCCCTCCGCCACGGCGGTGTCAAAGTGCTCAGCTAGATCTTGCAGTCGCCGACTCTCCCGCACAATGCCCTCAGCGATGGGGCGATTGGTATCTTCGGGGGGCAGGCGCTTGACCATCAGCTTGCCAAAGGTTTGCAGCGCCGTGAGGGGATTGCGAAACTGGTGCAACAGATCGTGGAAGATCTCAGACTGGTCTGACTGGTTGATCTGGCGCTGGCTGATCTGACGCTGTAGCCACTGATTCCGCTGATCCATCACACAGGCAATCGCCAGGGTAGCGGCAACCTGCTCGGCCTGCTGATAGTCGGTTGCCGTCCAGGGGGGCAGCTGACGCGTGCTGACCATCATGCCCAACACAACGCCCTCATGGGCCAGGGGCAACACCAGAGGATAGGCCGCCGCCTGCCCCTGGCCCGCCGCTTCCACCCCTGAGGGCACCGCCATCCGGCGCGATTCAAGCGAGCTATCTGACAGCCGCGAGCGGGCCGATAGTTCTCGATCTGGGTTAGCGAAGCCTTGGGGCCAGTCCTCTTGCACCACGCCCTGGGGAAAGCTCAACCGATCGCCTTCAACCTCAGCCTCGGAGATCCCCTCCAACCTCTCGCGGAGATTGCTCCAAAGGTCAGCTGTCTCTGGATAGGCCACCAGCGGCACCAAAGTTGGATTGATCGCGTCTGCCGTAGTCTCAGCTAGGTAGACCACCGTGGAAGCCGCCCCCAGGGCCTGGGTCAGCAAAAGCACCTGAGACTGGCACAGAGCGACAAATTCAGAGCTAGGGGAGCCAATCATGGCGACGCAACATTTGAGTGTGACGGAAGAAAAATTAAAGTTTTGTCAATTTTTTAACAATTCTGTTCAAGCTTAACTCACTCAAACACCCTTGTATCCTTTATAAGCCCTGGTGTTTGGCCACTTTAGCCGACTTTTTAGAAGAAGTTGAAATTCTTATTTTGAGCCTATATACTTGGCCTGGTTAGCAAATTTTGTAACCGAAACTACATCCAAATATCCAATGAGAGGGAGGTAGGCAACTTGGCAAGGAGACGCAAGCGTAAGAGTCGTCGTCGCTTAGAAGGCCGTCGAATTTTAGAGGCTGTTCCTCAGTATAGTATTGAGAGCGGCAATGAAAAACCTGTAACCGCAGCCCGGAACTTTATTCATTCCGAAGGTATCGCTCCCCCAGCGCTGCTGCTGGTCAAGCGGAATGAACACACCACAGATCGGTATTTCTGGGCCGAGAAGGGTTTGTTTGGTGCCCAGTACGTAGAAGAGAACCATTTTCTCTTCCCCAGTCTGCGGGTGCTGTTAGGCGAAGACGAAGAAGAAAACGCCTCAGCCCTAGAGACCCTGGCTCACTAGACTCTGTCGGTTGCCGTTGAATGGAAATCTGACGGAAATCTGACGGAAATCTAATCGACGGCAACCCCAGTACAGTGGCTTAAATAACCGCAAGAGCTAGCCTTAAGGGCTAGCTCTTTTTTTGCGTGGATTGTGACCCACAGCCAGCCGCACGGCTGGGGCGCAGGTGTTAGCCCTGACGCCCTAACACCTGCTCTAGAGCAATCAGTTCATCGCGATGGGCGGTCACGGTTACCGCTGCCGCTGGAACTGCGTTCGAGTCAGCGGTGCTAGGGCGCACCTCTAGGCAAATTTCCTCATCGCGATCCGAGCCGCGCCAGTAAAACCATCCCGCCAGCGGAGCTAGACCCAGCAGCCCCAAAAATAAAGCCCCGTAGGCAGGCCACAGATTGGCCAAGACCAGGGCAAAACAGAGCGCGCCAACCGTCGCTAGCGCAGTCAAAAACCCGGCCAAAAACAGGCTCGGACGCACTCGCCCCCGCAGCGTCACCCGCTGAGTATCCGCCTCGGCGGCGGTGAGAACGTAGGCCCGAGACTCAAAGTGGTGGGTCAACTCCTGCAAGAGCACCAGGGGATCAACCGGACGCTCAAGGGTGAGCGTTTCAATGCGGTCTTTGGTAGACGCGCGAATGAAAAAGACTAACCCCACTATCATCAGCAAGGTTAGTAACAAAATAGAGTAGGTTGTGGTGTTGGTCACAGCTGGGTCAGGCGGGAGTACCTTTCTAGGGTACGGAATGTTGGATCATTCAGGTAGGCCCAGATTGTCTGATTTATCGTCGGGGGGAGGAAAAGGCGGGGCTTTGGGTGCAGGAGGGCTGCACTGGGTTACCCATGTAGATTTTCCAAAATTCGGCCAGTTCTTCGGCCTGTAGCCGCCAGTCGGGGTTGAGACGGTACATGCGCCGGGGCCGACCTCGGCCCTCTACCTTTTTCCAGTAGCCGTCAATGGCATTTTCGTCTTCTAAAAATTTAAGCGCTCCGTAAAGAACCGTATCGGACAGGCGGTAGTGGGGATACTGGATGGCTAAACGCTGGATCAACTCAGTGCCATAGGAATCTTGCTGCAGCAACATCGACAGCACGTAGCAAACGGCCAGCTCTTTATTCAGATAAATGGGCGGTGGATCCTCAAAGAACTGATAGATATCCTCAAATTTCATGGGATCGCTCCAGGTATGTTAAGTGTCACTCGCCCTTAGGCGGATCAGAGTTAAAACTAACCACCCCCAGGTACAGACAGAATCTGTATTGCTCCGAGGGACAATACTACAGGTCTGAACCTGGATTTAGTTTATTTAGCCGCTAGCGCATCGCCAGCGAATTTGTAGGTCATTCTAAACAGAAGTGATCCCCAGAGTATCGAAGTCGGGGCAGATGGTAACTATCTGCAAAATTATTTAGACATTATTAAATATTCGCCATGACAAATAATTCGTCTTGGATCCTAAGGCTGGTTTAGCGGCGCTGGCGCTGGCCCAGGCGGCTGCTGTCGCCCAGGGGGATCGCCGGGTCATTGGTCTGCAACAGAATCTGGCCGTCGCGTACCGCCACCAGGTGAACCCGCACCGGCCCAGCGGTGAAAATATCAGTCGCTGCGATCGCCTGAATATCGACAGCTCGGCCCAGTTGCTGAACGGCTTCAAGAAAATTGAGGATGGTTTCGGGGCGGTTGTCAGCCACCTGGAGGGCGTCGCTGACCACGCCATCTTGGCGGGCACGAAACTGAGTCGCGGCCAGCAGCAGATTGATGCGTTCGACCAGCTGGCGCTCATCCAAAGGGGGGGGCTCTAGGGCTACGGTGGCCAACCGTTCGCCTGCGGCGTAAATCTGCTCGTTGGGGGTAGCATCGATAAACACCTGCACGCAGGGTTCCCCACGCTGTATAATGCAGGGTTCGCCGGTAATGTAGTTGGCGGCAGACAGGAGCCGCACCACGTAGTCTTCGCCGGTGGCCAGGCGATTGATCAGCGCTTCTACCTCACGGTTGCCAATCAGCAGGATCTGCTGGTCGATCACGGTTCCAGGGGCAATGGCCCGAGACACCAGACGATTGGCTTCCCGCAGAAACTCGGTTACAAACTCCTCGGCCTGCTCTCGATTTTCGGCCCGCCCCTGCCCGACGAGAATTTCCTGGTTACGGTTGAGGGCAATATTGCCGCGAAACAATCCCTGGAACTGGTTTTGCAGGTCGGCCACCTGCTGTTCTAAAAAGACTTGCTCAGCTTCGAGGCTGGCCAGCAGCTGCTCCCGCTCGGCAATTTGCTGATCGCGGGCAGCAATTTGCTGGTCACGGGCGGCAATTTGTTGATCAAGCTGGGCAATTTGCTGGTCACGGGCGGCAATCTGGCTGCCGATGGCCGCCTGCTGCTGAATCAAGTTGTCGCGCTGCACCCGCAGGGCGTCAGTGGCTGCCCGCAGGGTCGCCGCCTGCTGGGACACGGTATCGAGCTGATTGCGGGTCTGGCGGAGCTGACTCTCGGTCGCTTCCTGCTGGGCGATCGCCTGATCGAGCGACTGGTTGACCTCTTGCAGCCGGGCAAGCGCCCGCTGCCGCTCGTCGGTGGCTGACTCGAGATCGGACTCCACACTCTCCTGGGTGGCCTGGGCCAAGGCCAAATTGGCTTCGGCGTTGGCCAAGTCAGCCTGAATTCTACCCAGCTCGAATACCCCCGTGCGCAGCTGGCTGCTCACCCCAAACAGCAGGGCCAGGGTTGAAGCTGAAATGACGCTGCCGGTGGCGATGCTGACTAGGGTAGCGGTCTGGCGAGGGCGCAGATTGAACAGGCTCAGGCGCGCCTTGCCCACTTTTGTGCCCACGCGATCGCCTAGGGTAGCAATCAAGCCCCCCAGCATTAAAACCGCGAGAATTAGTACGTAACCAGAAACCATGCACCAGCCACAGGGGAGTTTGCATTTACTCTACTGCATGGGTTAAGGCCTATACGCCTGAATCTCACCAGCAGCTGACGGCCCACCTAGGCCGCTGTGCTCACTCTAAACCGTTGCCCAGGCGATGCCTAGGTAAACTGCTGGCTTAGATTGACCGGGTCGTGGACGGTGATCTTCTTCTTATAGATAGAAATCATGCCCTCCTGGCGCAGATCGCCTAGCAGCCGCGTCACCGTCACCCGAGTCGAGCCAATGGCTTCGGCGATGGCCTGGTGAGATAACTTCAGATCGATGGTGATACCGTCTTGGCTGGGCACGCCAAAATCGCGGCAGAGAATCAGCAGAAAGCTGACCAGTCGCGACCCCATGTCGCGGTGGGCCAGGGTTTCAATCATCATCTCGGTCTGCAAAATGCGCGATGACAGACCCCGCAGCATCAGCAGCGCCAGCTCGGGGTTTTCTTCTAGGGCTTGCTCGACCTGCTCGATCGGTACCGACAGCAGCTCGACGGGGGTAAAGGCGACGGAGTGATAGAAGCGATCAGACCGGTTGCCGGTGATCAGCGACAGGACGCCAAACACGCTGTTTTCGCGCAGTAGGGCGACGGTAATCTCTTCTCCAGCCTCGTATACTCGCGACAGTTTGACCGCGCCCTTGAGCAAAAAATAGACCCGCTCAGCCGGATCACCCGGGAAAAAAATAGTCTTGCCTCGCTCGTAGGACTCAACTACCGGAGGAAACGCTCCCCCGGACAGCTGGCGAAAAACATTGGCAAGGGGCTTATCTTGGGTCACTACCATAGGGTTCTGCTAAGAGCATCACAGAAACTACCTGCACCGACTTGGCTAGCTGCGGCCTTAGACCGCATGGCCACATGACTAATACGGAGCACTATTAATACGGAATACTATTGGGCACCAAGCATAGAGCAATTTGGCCGGTCTGACATGTCAGATAATGCAAACGTTCCATGACTTTAGATCACTTAACCTTAACTGCCACGGGACTGTTTGTATAGCACACTACTTTATTGCTCTCCAGAGTTGAATTCTGGCCATCTGCTATACCCGACTCTTTTAGTCGGGTATGTTTGACCAGGTATTGTGACTGGTGCTACGGTCTTAACCACAGTCAGAGAAATTTTGGCCGCCGCCCCAGGCACCCCCACCCAGCCGTAGAGAAAGAGTTAGAGAACCGCCATGACGCTATCCCTTGAACGCTCCGTTGCCACTACCCCCACTTTCTCAGCGCTCAAGTGCCGAGAGTGTGGCGAGACCTACGACTTGGGTGCCAAGCACGTGTGCGAAGACGTGTGTTTTGGCCCGCTTGAGGTGGCCTACGACTATGAGGCGATTCGCCAGCGGGTGACCCGTGCCACCATTCAGGCGGGGCCGCTGTCGATCTGGCGCTACAAAGATTTTCTCCCGGTGACTGGCGAAAACCCCATTGATGTCGGCACCGGCATGACCCCCCTAGTGCGGGCCAACCGCCTGGCGCGGCAGCTGGGCCTCAAGGAACTCTATATAAAGAACGATGCGGTCAATATGCCCACCCTGAGCTTTAAAGATCGGGTGGTGTCGGTGGCGCTGACCCGGGCGCGGGAACTGGGCTTTACGACGGTTTCCTGCGCGAGTACGGGCAACTTGGCCAACTCTACCGCTGCGATCGCAGCCCACGCTGGCCTCGACTGCTGTGTCTTTATTCCGGCCGATCTAGAGGCTGGCAAGGTGCTGGGCACCTTGATCTACAACCCCACGGTGATGGCGGTGCAGGGCAACTACGACCAGGTCAACCGTCTGTGCTCTGAGGTAGCCAACACCCAGGGCTGGGGCTTTGTCAATATCAACCTGCGCCCCTACTACTCAGAAGGCTCCAAGACCCTGGGCTACGAAGTGGCCGAGCAGCTGGGCTGGCGCTTGCCCGACCACATTGTCGCTCCCCTGGCCTCGGGTTCGCTGTTTACCAAGATCTACAAGGGCTTCCAAGAATTTGTGAAGGTGGGCCTAGTTGACGACAAGCCGGTGCGCTTCAGCGGTGCCCAGGCCGAAGGCTGCTCTCCTATTTCCCAGGCCTTCAAAGAGGGCCGCGACTTTGTCACCCCGGTGAAGCCCAACACCATCGCCAAGTCAATTGCCATTGGCAACCCCGCCGACGGCATTTACGCCCTCGACATTGCCCGCAAGACCAACGGCAACATCGAAGATGTCACCGATGCCGAGATCATCGCCGGCATGAAGCTGCTGGCCGAAACCGAAGGCATCTTTACCGAAACCGCTGGGGGCACTACCATTGCGGTGCTCAAAAAGCTGGTGGAAGCGGGTAAAATCAACCCTGACGAGTCGACGGTGGTCTACATCACCGGCAACGGCCTTAAGACCCAAGAAGCCATTCAGGGCTACATTGGCGAACCCTTCACCATCGAGCCCAAGCTAGACAGCTTTGAGCGCGCCCTAGAGCGCTCTCGCACCCTAGAGCGCCTAGAGTGGCAGCAGTTGTCGGTGTAGGGGTTTACGGTTTGCGGTGTAAGGTGCGAGATTTGTGGTGTAAGGGACCAGGCGAGTTCTTCTCCCCCCACCGTTGACTACAGGCCGCAGACCTTAAACCCTGCACCGTAAACCCTGTACCCTCCAATCCCTAGGTTTTTTAATTCACGTTACTGACTGCTATGGCTGTAAAAGTACTCATTCCCACCCCGCTGCAAAAGTTCACCAAAGATCAAGCCACCATTGAGTGCGAGGGCGGCAATATCATCGAGCTGCTAGATGCTCTAGAAACTAGCTGCCCCGGCATTAAAGCGCGGCTCTGCGATGACACTGGCGAGCTGCGTCGCTTCATCAATTTCTACGTCAATAGCGAAGATATTCGCTTTCTCGACGGCAAAGATACCCCCCTCGGCGATGGGGACGAAGTCAGCATTGTGCCCGCCGTCGCTGGTGGCTGAGGCACCCTACCCCAGGCGTGACTGGCCCCAGGCACCCATTAACAGAGCCAAATCACCTCTGAGCACCGCAGCGGCCCCAGCTCCTGCGGTGCTCAGGTTTGAGCTGCATCAAAGCGGCAGATAAAATCTCGCTGGGCAGCGACGCCCAAGGCCCCCGATCGCACCTGCTGAACGGCTGCGATCGCAGCCTCAGCGCTGTAGCCCAGCTTCACCAGACAGGCTGCCACCACCGTTCCGGTGCGTCCGGTACCGCCCCGACAGTGCACCGCCACGGTTTCGCCCGCCGCCGTAGCCGCCAAAATGCGCTCGACTAAAGCGTTGAACGCCTCTAGAGAAGTCGGCAGATCGTCGTCTACGATGGGTAAGTTTTCTGTGGTTAGCTCCAGCGCCTGGGCATCGTCTAGGAGCGTGGCAATGCCTAGGTCGTCGAGTTCGTCAGCCCCTAGCAGGCAAACCAGACGGTCGACGCCATAGTGCTGCTTGAGTCGGTTTAAGTCAGCCTGTAAATCTCGCCGCCAGACGGTTTTGCTGTCTTCATCCTGACGACCGGGGGCAATGGTCAAACCAATTTTTCCCGGATGTTGCAGGTGATCAGGGGTTAAAAAGTCTACGGCCAAGGGCAGAGTTTCAGAGGTATGAATCGGTTTCATCGGTAAGGGGCGGGGGGCAATCAGCTGACCAGATGCCCGTAGACTAACAGATCGGCTCAGATACTGTCAGTTGCTTTGACATGCTCCCCGACCTAAAGGCACGGGGATTCTCCGGCTAGGCGAACAACCTAAGTTGCTCACTGTACGGATGGCTAGACGGTTCAACGGACATTGCTGGCAAGCCAGTCTTACACGTCCTCCCCGCCCATTAAAGTCGGCATGCCCTGCCGCTGATGCAATTTTACCATTCTTGTGCCTTAAAGGGCAGGGCTTGAAACCCATCGCATCTTGGTCAGCCTTGGCCAGCTAGCGACGGCGACCTCCTGTACCCCGGCGATTTCCTCGGCGCATCGTGCCAACAATGGCAACCACAGACCCCAAGATCACCGCAACCGGGTGAGGCGATGACGTTGAACCCTGCCCTTTTCGCAACGATGAATGACGACGGTGTGGTTGCGGAACAGACGCTGGGTCTGCGGTAGCCTCTGACTGATGGCGCGCAATTGCCTCCACCTGTTGATTGCGGGGAATGCCCTGCTGCACCCGCCCGTCGTCGGTCAGCGACACCGCATGTTCAGCCGGGCGGATATGAGAGCCGTGGCGGCGAGTGTAGACCTGGGTAAACTCTGCGCCAAACAACAGTATCTGCGCAGAATAAAACACCCAAACCAGCAAAACCACGAGCGAACCAGCGGCACCGTAGGCCGAACCGACCGCAGCATTGCCCAAATAAAGCCCAATTAAGGTGCGGCCAATGGTAAACAACAAAGCCGTTACGGCGGCCCCAATCCAAACATCGCTCCAGACGATTTTGACATCGGGTAAGACCTTATAGATCGCCGCAAACAGCAGGGTAATCACCCCAAAGGAAATTAAGAAATTGATGAATTCCCACAGCGCCGCCATACCTGGGGCAATGCCAGACACATAGGTGCCAGCACCAGCCACAGCCGCACTAATCACCAAGGAAACCAGCAGCAAAAATGCAATAATCAGCACCATGCCAAAGGACAAAAAGCGCGACCGGACAAAATTGGCTATGCCCTGACCTGGCTTGGGCGCAACTTCCCAAATCGTGTTTAACGCATCCTGCAGTTGAGCAAACACCCCTGAAGCGCCAAATAGCAGGGTGACAACGCCAATAATGGTGGCAACTAGTCCTCCCTGGGCCTGGTTGGCATTGGCAATCATGCTTTCAACCGCCGCTGCCCCCTCTGGCCCCATCAAGCCTTGAATCTGATCGACAATTTGCCCCCTAGCGGCCTCTTCACCAAAAAAAATCGCCGCCACTGAAATTGCGATGATCAGTAGCGGAGCAATAGAGAAAACCGTAAAGTAGGCCAATGCTGCTGCTAATCGAGAGACTTTGTCTTCTCCCCATTCCTTAAAGGTTTCTTTGAACAGGGGCACGAATGCAGAGACTTTCATAGCTTTGGCGGAAAAGAGAAGTTTTAGGTCAGCGATCTAATACGAAATCCTGTCTGGCTACCCCCGATTCCTCAGGGCAAACAGCCGTTTTCCCCTACAGGTTGGCCTGTTAGGTATCGGGGGTATGGAATTCAGATTCGGTATAATTTGCACCAACCTATCAAATTGACTATTTTTTCGCGTCTGCCCACAGAGATACAGCGGCTCACATTGGGTTTTTATCTGCCGTTGATTTTGCTGAGTTGTCAACAAAATCAACGGCAGATAAAAAAAGAGACGCCCCTAGGACGCCTCTTGTCATTTAAGTGATCTCAAGTTGTTAGCGATCGCAACTCGCCAGCAAAGCAAACAATCTCGGTCTAGATGATGGCAGCCATGCTGACATCATTGGTGGCCAGCAGCTGCTGTAGCTCTTCAGAGTCCACGGTTTCTTTATCGACCAGCATGTGGGCCAGCTGATCGAGCACGTGGCGGTTGCTGGTGAGCACCTGCTTGGCGCGGGTGTAGGCCTGATCAACTAGGCCTCTCACCTCAGAGTCGATGGTGGCAGCGGTTTCTTCAGAGAAATCGCGCTCGGCGGAAATGTCGCGCCCCAGGAACATATTGCCCTGCTGGCGGCCAAGGGCCACGGGGCCAAGCTTGTCGCTCATGCCAAAGCGGGTGACCATCTGACGGGCGACACGGGCCACCTGCTGGAGGTCGTTAGAGGCACCCGTGGTGACTTCTTCTTCACCAAAGATAATTTCTTCAGCGATCCGGCCACCGAGGGCCACGGCCATCTGGTTTTGCAGATAGGAGCGGGAGTAGAGCCCTGACTCCAGACGGTCTTCGCTGGGGGTAAACCAGGTCAGACCACCGGCCCGACCACGGGGGATGATGCTGATTTTTTGTACCGGGTCGTAGTCGGGCATCAGGGCACCGACTAGGGCATGACCGGCTTCGTGGTAAGCGACTAGCTCCTTGCGCTTTTCGCTCATCACCCGGTCTTTCTTCTCGGGGCCAGCCAGCACCCGGTCGATGGCATCATTGACCTCATCCATGGAGATTTCGGTCAGGTTGCGGCGGGCGGCGAGAATGGCGGCTTCGTTCAGCAGGTTAGACAGGTCGGCCCCGGTAAAGCCAGGGGTGCGACGGGCGATCTTCTGCAGGTCGACATCCTTAGAGAAGGTCTTGCCGCGAGCGTGGACGTTGAGGATTTCGAGCCGACCGGCGTAGTCTGGGCGATCGACCACCACCTGACGGTCAAAGCGACCGGGACGCAGCAGGGCGGCGTCAAGCACATCGGGGCGGTTGGTGGCGGCAATGATGATGATGCCGGTATTGCCCTCAAAGCCATCCATCTCGGTGAGCAGCTGGTTGAGGGTCTGCTCGCGCTCGTCGTTGCCGCCGCCGAGGCCTGCGCCCCGCTGGCGACCGACGGCGTCAATCTCGTCGATAAATACGATACAGGGGGCGTTGGCCTTGGCCTGCTCAAACAGGTCGCGGACGCGGGAGGCACCCACACCAACAAACATTTCAACAAACTCAGAACCGGAGATCGAGAAGAAGGGTACCCCGGCTTCGCCCGCTACGGCCTTGGCCAGCAGGGTCTTACCGGTACCGGGAGGGCCAACTAGCAGCACCCCCTTGGGAATCTTCGCGCCGACGGCGGTGAAGCGGTCGGCATTTTTGAGGAAATCGACAACTTCGGTCAGCTCTAGTTTGGCCTGCTCAATACCGGCCACGTCGCCAAAGGTGACCTGGGTTTGCGGCTCCATCTGCACCCGGGCTTTGGATTTGCCAAAGTTCATCGCCTGGTTGCCGGGGCCACTCTGGGCGCGGCGCAGCACAAAGAACAGCACCCCCAGCAGCAAGATCGGGATCAGCAGCGTGCTAAAGGCGCGCACCCAGACACTATCGTCGTTTTGAGGGGTGACGATGATGTCGACGTTGTTGGTTTCCAGGGTGCTAATCAGCTCCTGGTCGTTGGGCAGGTTGACAATCACCTGGCCGTTGCCCTCTGGGTCTGTAAATCGAGCGCGGGTGCGATCGGCGCTGATGCTGACGCGCTCGATCTGATTATTTTGCACTGCGTCTAGGAACTGGCTGTAGCGCCAGGTCTGGGTTTCAGGGCCAGAACCGTCAAAAATTGCGGTTGCCAGGGCAATGACTACTACGACCAGCAGGGCGTATAGGCCTGCATTTCTCCACCGTTTGTTCACCGGGCTAATGCCTCCACTTACTTCTGAGAATGAAACGCTGCTCAGGAACCGTTGCTCGATGACTGATTCTGAGACTACTGATTCTGAGACTGATGTTTAAACGAACGTCAATGATTAGAAAGATATTAACTTATGTTAACGCTATCTGTCGGATTGAGCTAATCAGATGCCGAAATTAGGGCTTAAACGTCCTGAAAGGCTGTCCGCAAAGCCTCTAGGCTGGGGTGTTGCGGGTCAAGTTCTAGTCTACTGCGATCGCCTAGAACTGTGTGAATTGGCACCACCTGCACCGCTGAGTTGCTGTAGGCCAGCGCCTCAAACCGCTGGGTTATCCCCGGTGGCCAAGGGGCTTGATTAACCCGTTTTCCCTGCCGTCTCAGGTGGTCAAGCAGGTGCGATCGCGCGATTCCCGGCAGCAGGCCTGCCCCTAGGCCAGGGGTGTGCCACTGGCCATTGGCCCAGCCCCAGAGGTTGCCGGTGCTGGTTTCGAGCCACTGGCCCTGGGCATTGACCAAGATGGCTTCTCTAGCACCGTGCCGCTGGGCCGCTTGCAGGGCCAGCCAGGCTCCCAGGTAGTTGCCGGTTTTGTGGCCGGGCAGGGGGCGACTGTAGGTTTCGCCCTGGGCCACCCAGACGGCAATACCTGCGGTTTGGATTTGATCTAAATCTGCGGGCAGATTGCGCCCTGTCACCAGTTCGCGACCGTCGGGGAAACAGGTGACTCTGACCACGGGGTAGGCATGGGATAAGGTTTCGGCCCCCTGGCGTACCCCCTGCCAGTCGGGGTGGGGCCAGCCAAAGTCTTGTAGGGCCTGGGTGAGGCGCTGGCGGTGGGCGGTCCAGGCGGTGAGGGGATGGTCGAGGCTGCCTCCGTAGACCCGCAGGGTGGTGAACACCGTCGCCCCGTAGAGTAGCGCGGGGTCGTTGGCGGCCAGGGTGAGGGCGGCGTCGGGGGAGTAGGTGCCGTTAAACCAGTGGGCCATGTGCCCCCTACAGCCCCTGCTGGATATATTGCAAAATCCCTCGGGCGATGGCCTGGGCCATGGTTTCGCGCCAGGCGGGGTCGGCCAGGCGGGGGGCATCTTGGGCACCGGTGACAAAGCCAACTTCGACCAGGGCGGCGGGCATGGTGGTCTGCCGCAGCACCAAAAAGCGGGCCTGTTTGACGCCGCGATCGCGCATGCCGGTCGCCGCCAGCATACTGGCCTGGAGGGTCGCCGCCAGCCGCCGCCCCGACTCTGAGGCAAAGTAGGTCTCAATGCCGTTGACGTCGGGCCGACTCATGCTGATGGCGTTGGCGTGGATGCTGACAAACAAATTGGCCTGAGCCCGGTTGGCAATGGCGGCTCGAGCCGGCAGGTCAACGGCTACATCCTCCCGTCGGGTCATGACCACCATCACCCCCTGGCTTTCAAGCAGCTCGGCCACCCGCAGCGAAATCGGGAAAATCACCTGCTTTTCTTGCAGGCCACCAATGCCAACCGCGCCGGGGTCGCGCCCACCATGTCCGGGGTCGATGGCCACCACTACCCGGCCACTGGGCACCGATGGTAGCTGGAGCGGTTCGACTGACCGAGTGGGGGGCGGTGTGGGGTTGGGTGGGGCTTGGGCCGGGGCCGGCTGGGGCCGGGCAGACTGGGGCCGGACGGGCTGGGGCCGGACGGGCTGGGCCGGGGCGGGCGAGCTGGGCACCGCCGCTAGGGGCGGCGGTTCATCGGCCACGCTGCTAATCGGCACGCCGCTGGGGGGCAGCAAAATCACGCCGCTGTTGTTGCGCAGGGCACGCCAGTCGGGGCTGGTGGGGGCGAGCTTGAGGGTAATGCGGGTAGAGGGCGGGTTGGTAGGCTGCTGGGCCACATCCCAAGTGACGACGCTGTAGCGGTAGTTGGGCAGTGCCTCAGGGCGCAGATCGGCGGCCACAGCGGTATTGGGCAGGTCGATCACGGCGAAGCGGTTGTCGGCCCGGTCGGTGGTAAACCGCACCGTGGGGGTGGGCGAGTCGCCGCTGACCCGCAGCAAAAACCCATCGCCAGTGGTGACCACACCGTTGAGGGTGGCCTGAGCGCCAGTGCCCGTATTGCCCTGCACCTGGTTGGTGGTGGCGGTAGGCGTTGGAATCGCCCCCGTAGGCGGGACCACCGCCTGGGTTAACGTCGGCAACTGTACGGCCCATTGGTTGGGGCGAATGCCCTGCACGCGCACATCTTGAGGATTGAGGCTGTAGCCAGCAGCGAGTTCGATCACGATGCGGGCGGTTTGGCTGTCGAATTGACCCGCTCGCACCTCGCGCACCGCGCCACCGACGGCCTGGGGCACAGTATTGCCGCTCAGCCGGGTGTTGGGCAAATCGACCACAATCCGGGTGGGGTTAATGAGCAGCTGAGCCCTGGGTTGCACCTCGCTATCGGTGGTAAAGACTAGCTGATTGGTTTGGGCATTAAACGACCAGTATTGAAGGGTAGCAGCCCTGACCGGGGCCGCTACCACCAGGGCACCCAGAGTGGCCAAAGCCCCTGAGGTCAACCCCAAGGTAAGCCATCTCGACTCCATAAGCACAACCAAGATACGACCAAGACGTAAGCCAAACGACAGTATAACGACGGCAGGCAAACTGGCATCCGTAGGGGGAGGATTCTAATCAGAGTTTTGCGATCGCAGCCTCTCTTTCTGGCATGGCTGAATGGTGGCTAAACGACAGGATGAACCGGGGTACGGGCGCACAGCTGTGCGTCCCGGCGAGGAACATGGATACTTGAATTTACACCTGTGTCCAGCAGTCCCGGCTTTCTACTTCGCCCTACGGCCCCCCAGGCGATTTGGTGGGGCCTGCCTGGATTGTGGTATTTTCCCTAGGGACATAGTCTGACGTCGATCTGACTGAACCCATGGTTTTTTTCCTGCTTATGGGCACGGCCACCCTGCTGGGGGTGGGCAGCAGTATTTCTGGGGCAATCAACAGCTTCATTGGCCGTGAGATCGGTCTAATTCGCGCCACATTTTTATTTCTCAGCCTGGGCACTGCCCTATCTGGGCTGCTGATGCTGGGTTTTGACGATCGCCTGCCCTGGTCTGGGCTCGTCGATCTGTTGATTCAGCGCCCCTACCTGCTGGCCCCCGGGCTGCTCAACGCCCTGATGATCATGGTGATCATTCGGGTCACCGCCCTAGTGGGTACCACGCTCACCATGGCAGCTCTGTTCAGCGGCCAAATGCTGATCAGCCTGTGGCTTGACCAGGTGGGGTTTGCGGGGCTGCGGGTGATTCCGATTACACCGCTGCGGGTGATGGCGGTAATCTGCCTACTGGTGGGGGTGATCCTGCTGAATGTGGAACGTTTTGGCCAGCCGCCGCTGTCGCCGATCCACGTCACCGCCCTACCGCCTAGACTCACCCCGCCCCGCCCCACGGCCCTGCCGGTGCTAGCGGTGCTGGCGGTGGGGGGGCTACTCAGCGGGGCCAGTTCGATCAATGCGGCCCTAGGACAGGCGGCGGGGGTGTTCACAGCCACCTTGTTCTTTCTGGGGCCGGGGGTATTGTTGCTGCCGCTGCTGGGGCTAGCGATCGCACCCCAGGCCACCGCCGCTGATCTTCCCCCCTGGCGGCCCCTCTACCTCATGCCCGGCATTCTCAATGTGCTGTACATTGCCGGGTCAGTAGTGCTCGTGCCGCTGCTAGGGGTACAAACCCTAATTAGCGCGGTATTTACGGCCAAAATCTGCACCGGGCTAGCGATTGACCGCTGTGGCTGGCTGGGGCTGCCGCGATCGCCGATTACCGCCAGGCGGCTGCTAGCGGCGGGCCTGCTGGTGGCCGGTGTAGTCCTGTCGTCAGCTCCCAGCTGAGCCAGCCTAGACAATAAAGCCCAGCGGGGATTTCCCGCTGGGCAGAGTCAGGAACAAACTGGCAATGACCCTAATGGGCGCGATTGTCGATCAGCGCCTTTGACAGACCCGATGCCTTCTCCATCACAATCATCAGCAGAGCGGTGAGAAAGATCAAAACACCGGAGATCGCCGCCGCCCGCACATCCAGGTCATTCTCAATCATCGACCACATGCGAATGGGCAGCATTTCGGTTCTGGCATCGGACAAAAACAACGTCACTGCCACATTGTCGAAGGAGGTGAGAAAGGCCATAAACGCCCCAATCAGCACCCCCGGCTTAATTAGCGGCAGAGTCACCTTAAAAAAGGTGTAGGCCGGGTTGGCCCCCAGAGCCATGGAGGCCTCTTGGAGGGATGAACCCAGCTGGGTGAGACTGGCCAGCACATTGCGCACCACGTAGGGGGTGCAGATCACGATGTGGCCGACGATCAGGGTAAACAGCGACAGCCGCACGCCCATCATGGCAAAAAACGACATCATCCCCAAACCTAGGGCTACTCCCGGCAGGGCCAGGGGCGACATCACCAGGGCATCCATCGCCGATACCCAGCGGCCCTTGCTGCTGATCATGGCCAGGCAGGCCGCCACCCCTAGCACCACGCAGACGATGGCCGTGACCAGCGCCACCTGAAAGCTATTGAGTGCCGCTGCCCGCAGCTCAGGAAAATTAAACAGCGCCACGTACCACTGCAAGGAAAACCCCGGCGGCGGAAACTGAAGGGTGGCCGACGAGCTAAAGGACGCCAGCAGCACGATGATGGTGGGGGCGGTCAAAATCAGCAGACCCAGCCAGGCCATAATCTGCATCACCAGCTGAAATGAGACGCTGTCGAGCTGGCGCAGGGGGGCGTTGGAACCTTGGGCCGGCCGAACCTTTGGCTTAACCAATGTGGATGACATGACAACTCCGAGTAAAGGGGCCTAACAACTAGCGAATATAGCGACGACTGCGCTTACCCAGGGCACTGAGCAGCAGCACCACCGCAATCACCATAACCAGCAGCAGGGTTGAAACCGCCGCCGCAAAGGGCTGGTTGAGCAGCACAATACCCTGCTGATAGATCAGCGTCGGCAGGTAGATCAGCTGGCCACCGCCGATGATCGAGGGCGTCACAAAGGAACTCACCGTCAGCGCAAACACCAGCAGCGACCCGGAGATCATCCCCGGCAGGGTGAGCGGGAAGGTAATTTGCCAGAAGGTGCGCCAGGCCCCGCCGCCCAGGCTTCTAGAGGCGGCGGCCAGGCGCGAGTCAATCTGGGAGAGGGAGGCAACGATCGGCAGCACCATCATCGGTAGCCAGATTTGGGTCAGGGCAATCAGCACACCGTTGTGGGTAAACAGCAGCCGAATCGGGTCTTCAATGATGCCCAAGTTGAGCAGGGCGGTGTTGATCAATCCCTGGCGACCGAGGATGACTACCCAGCCAAAGGTGCGCACCACCGCACTGGTGAGCAGCGGCAGCATGATCACAAAGGTCAAGATCCCCTTCCAGGCGGCAGGGGCGCTGACATAAAAATAAGCCACCGGGTAGCCGATGATCAGACAGGCAATGGTAACTTGAACGCCGAGGAAAAAGGTGTCGGTGAGGGCTTTGACGTTGACACCACTGGCAAAAAACCTGGTGTAGTTATCGAAGGAAACCCCTCCCCCGTCGCCCTGAAAGCTGGTGGCAATCAAGATCGCCAGGGGCACCACGTAGAACAGTTGTAAAAAAATTGCCAGCGGGAGGGCTAGCTGCCCCCCCTGAGGCTTGAGCAGTTGGCTGATATTCATAGTTCGCGTACAGCTGGATGGGGATAGCTAGAAATCGTTAGATTTGGATTTCGCGGTCAAACCGCTCGATCCATTCAGCTCGGTAGGGGTTGATTTGCGACCAGTCTAAAAACACCAGGGTGCCCAGGGCTTCGTCGAGGGTAGAGCCAAATTTCTCGGCTAAAATCCCCGAGAGCTCTACGTTACGGTTGACTGGCAGAAAGTTGTAGGGAGCCTGGGCCATCGCCGTCTGCACCTCTAGGCTGAGGCTGGCGTCAATAAAGGCCGCTGCGCTTTCTAAGTTGGCCGTGGTGTTGGCTACCACTTGCTGGGAGGGCCGCATGGCGATCGCACCCTCCTGCGGTGCCACCCACTCAATTTCTACCCCCCGCGCCTGGAGAGCCATCACATTGTTGAGGTCGTGGGGCGCTAGGACAATTTCACCCTGCTGAAACAGGGTGGCCAATGCCCCTGAATTGGCCGCTAGCCCCGCCAGGTTAGGGCGCAGTTCCTGATTCAGGGTTTGGAATGCCGGTTCGATATTAGACTCGCTGCCGCCCCGCAGCTTGGCCAACTGCACCATGACTGAGGTGCCCTGGGTGGTTTGCATCCCCTGCATAGACACCCGACCCCGGTATTGCGGATCGTAGAGATCTTCCCAGGAGGTCGGCGGAGTAGACACTTCATTGGGATTGTAGGCCAGCCCAATCACCTGAATACCCGTGGTGGGTGCCCAGCCATCGGGGCTCAAGAGCTCTGGGGCTACCTGGTCATAGTTACTGAGCAGCTCTGGAGACAGGGGCTCAAATAGGTCTTTGGAAGCTGCATTAAATGGGCCTTCGTCAATTAAGGCCACATCAAAGGGGGGGCTTTGGGGTGATGCGGTGAGCTGGGCCACCTGCTCTAGCGAGACCATCGTTACCAGATTGGCGCTGCCCCCGGCCTTGGCTTGGTAAGCGGGTACAATCACATCCCGATAGAGCTGCTCCCAACTGCCTGCAAAGGTGGTCACCACGAGATCTGATCGCCCGCCACCGCCGTTGGAGGCCGTCGGGGTGGGTGTGGTATCGCAGGCTTTAATTAGCAGGCTGGTGCCGGCAAAGAGACCGGCTCCCAGCAGCGTGCGACGGCTGAGGTGAAATGTCTGCTCTCTAGCCATAAAAAATTGGTCTCCAATGACGATCAGTAGCGTAAAAATTTTCTAGGCCGGGAAAACGGCACAGGCATTGGGTGAGACCAGATCCAAATGGATGCGATCGCCCGTTTTGAGGGGTTGAGACCCCAGGGTGCGGGTCTGGGTGAGCTTGATGTGCAGGTCGTCGGCCAGGGTGACGTCGTAGGTCATCACCGACCCCAGGGGCAGGCACATGGCCACAGTGCCGGTGAGGGTGTGGCCATGGGTCTGGGGCTGCACCCGCAGGTTTTCGGGCCGCACCGCAACGGTGACTTTGCCATTGGGGGCCAGGGGCTGGTCGGTGGCGACATCTAGCTCGCCGCCGGGCACCTGCACCCGGTAGCCCGCCTCAGAGCGACCCAGCACCTCGCCGGGGATGTGGTTGCAGGTGCCCACAAAGGAGCTGACAAAGTGGGTGGCCGGGCGGTCGTACAGGTTGATGGGGCTATCAAACTGGTGGATTTCGCCGCCGGAGAGCACCGCAATGCGATCGGACATGCTCATGGCCTCTTCTTGGTCGTGGGTGACCAAGATGGCGGTGATGCCCTGCTCGCCGAGGATACGGCGAATCTCAATCTGCATGTCGAGCCGCAGGCTCTTGTCGAGGGCGCTGAAGGGTTCGTCGAGCAGCATGATGCGCGGTTCGACGGCCAGGGCCCGGGCGATCGCCACCCGCTGCTGCTGACCACCCGACAGCTCGCTGGGCACCCGCTTGGCCAGGTGGCTCATCTGCACCATGTCCAGCATCTCGCCCACCCGGTTAGACACCTGGCCCCGCGACAGCTTGCCCCCGGCCCGCAGCCCATAGGCGACGTTGTCCCACACGGTCATGTGGGGAAACAGGGCGTAGTTCTGAAACACAATGCCCGTGCCCCGCTGGCTGGGGGACAGACCCTTCACCGACTGACCGTCGATCAGCACATTGCCCGCAGTGGGGTCGAGAAAGCCCGAGATAATCCGCAGCAGGGTGGTTTTGCCGCAGCCGCTCGGCCCCAGCAGCGACACAAACTCCCCAGGCCGAATGGCGAGGTTGATGTCTTTGAGGGCCACAAAGGAGCCAAACTGGTGCATCACCTGGCTGAGGGAGAGGCTGTGGGAGTCGGCCCCTAGCTCTGACGCGATCGCCGCCGCTGCGGTGGTGTGGGTGGTTTGAACTGACTGCATTAGATCTATCTCCAAAGGGAAATTGCCATCAAAACCGTGCACAGCAGGGCAAGTGCTGATCTCAAGCCCTAAACCCTGCCCAGAGAAACTTGTCTCAGCGCTAGGCTCACCCCAGACTCTTTGGGGTCTGTAGGTGAATCAACTCGCCAATTTTGGTGTACTCCACCGGCCCCCCCAGTCGAGTTACCGGCTGCATCTGCACCGTATCCACTAACCCCAGCTGGCTTCTGTATAAATCTTTGCGAATGTGAAACCGCAGCACTTGGCCCAGCACCATGACGTTGGTGGCCCCCTCCACCGGCACAATTTGCGTCACCCGGCACTCCATCGCCACCGGCGCTCCCTCAAGTCTTGGGGGCCGCACCTCCGTAGCCGGTACTGCCTTGAGCCCCACGGCATCAAATTCACTGATGCCGTGGGGCAGATCCACCGCTGTTTTGACCATGGCCTCAGCCAGCGGTTCATCGACCACATGGCAAACGAACTCCCCCACTTCCTTGACGTTGATCAGGGTGTCTTTTTCCCTGGGTTCGCTGCGCCGGTAGGCCACCGAAAACATCACCGTAGGGGGAAACCCGGCCACTGCATTAAAAAATGAGTAGGGGGCCAGGTTGGGCACCCCCGCCGCGCTGATGGTAGACACCCAGGCAATTGGCCTAGGCGCGACCACACTGGTGAGCAGGTGATAGGGAGCGGGGTTATCCATCTCCGCCGTCACCAGGGTGAGCATGTCGGGATTGCCTGAAATCACCATTGCCCTAGGCCTGCACGGTCTGGTTAAAGCGCTCGATCCACTCGGCCCGCTGGGGGTTAATGGTGACCCAGTCAAGGTTGTGGGCCAGGGCGATAAAGTCATCCACCGACGAAATTCCCATGGTTTCCGTCAGCTCGGGGGGAAAGGGCACCGTGGAGTTGGAGGGAATGTAGAAGTAGGGGTCACCCACCACCTGGGACTGGGCCTCGGGGCTGAGCATGGCATCTACGTAGGCCACGGCTCGATCTAGCCCAGCGGAGGGATTTTTGACGATGTTGAGACTGTAGCGGGCGGCGGCAATGCCCGTTTCTAGATCTGCGATCGCCAGGGGCACACCCCGATCTACCAGGTTGAGCACATCGTTGTGCCACATCGGCGCTACATCCACTTCGCCCTGCTGGAAGAGGGTCAGCAGCGCCCCCGGGTTGGCGGCGACGCCATTGACCCGGGGCAGCATTTCCGCCACCGCCTCAAAGGCTGGCTCAATGTTAGACTCGCTGCCCCCTCGGGCCTTGGCCAACTCGACCATAAAGGAGGTGCCCAAGATGCTGTTTAGACTGACCAAACCCAGCTGTGCGTTGAGGTTTGGATCGAGCATTACATCCCAGGAGGTGGGCGGTGTCTGCACCCGTTCGGTGTTGTAGGCCAGCACAATGCCCTGGGCATAGAAGATCGGCGCTAACCCTTGGGCGCTGAGGAATGCAGGTACCACATCACTGGCGTTGGGGCTCTGGTCGGCGGGGAAGGGCTGGATTAGATCTTCTTCCAGGGCGATCGCATTCTGACCGTCATCTAAAATTAAAACGTCGAAGGGAGGATTGTTGGGGGAGGCCTTAACCCGGGCGATCTGCTCGAAGGCCAGCAGGGGCTGGGCACTGATACGCACCCCGGTCTGGTCGGCCACCACGGGGGCTAAGCCCTCCCGAAACAGGCTGTCGGTCGTGCCCGGAAAGGAGGCTACCACCAGTTCCCCACCCACCGAGTCACCGCCGTCGGCATCGGTAGCGGCGGGGCCTTGAGGGGTTGAAGCGTCACAGCCCTTTAAGGCCCAACTGGCTCCTAAAAATAATCCGGCCCCCAGCACAGATCGACGCGATACTCGACTGATCAAGCGTTGATTCACTCTTCCACCATTCCTTAAAAAACCTGAAAACTAGACAGTAGACAGCATGAAAGGTAAGGTTAACCGGTCATAGGAGCCGGCTGAGGCCTGGTTTATACCAGCAAACCGTAGGTAAACTTTCAGGCGGTAAATTGGTCTAGCAATACTCAAGCCTGGACATGTATTCTGTATACAAACAGTTTTGTTAAGCTTCTGTATATCAGATCACATTTTCTCGAAAGGTGGATGGTCAAGCTCTGGACAGCTGATCGCTGGGGTCTGAATTGCAGAGCATCTAAATCGGCCTCAAAAGCCCGCTGCTGGGGCAAAGAGACAGTTTTGACTGCTCAAAAGGAACTGCCCGGCATGGGGCAAACAACCGTTTGCCCCAACGGCCCCGGCGATAGAACAACCCATAGGTGAGGTACTTGCTTTGGCTGAAGGTTTCCTGACCTCTGCGGGCTGAGAATTAACGCTGGGTATAGAGATGGTCGAGCCACTGGCGTAGGGCTGGCTCGGAGACGCCGCAGACGGTTTGCCCGGTGATGGGGTCAATGGCATGCCACCGGGTTTGCCCTTCACGGTGGGTCGCCCAGGCGTAGGGCTCGCTAGCGGCCCCGAGGCGACCGGCAACGCTGCGGTACAGAGATTTGACCGATTCGCTCAGCGCTTGCAGGGTGTAAACTGACCCATTCGAGACATAGAAGCGGGGGTAGACTTGCGCTCTGTAGGTGGACTTCATCGGTAGACTCCTTTGTTAGCAACACTGCCAGCTTAATTCTTCTGTATCTAAAAACACAAAACATGGCTTTCATCTAGCCATGAACAGATTTGATGGTTAAGCTGGCCCAGGCTGGCCATCGGCTTGACAGTGCCCCCCGGTCGGGGATGCTAGTAAGGCAGTTTTAGCCCCGCAGAGGCAATGGATACCCGATGAAAATTCAAGTGATCAACCCGAATACCACGGCGACTATGACCGAGAAAATTGGTGTAGCCGCTCGCCAGGTGGCCGCACCCACCACCGAAATTTTGGCCTGCAACCCGGCCATGGGCCCGGTTTCAATTGAGGGGCACTACGACGAGGCCCTGAGTGTAATTGGCGTACTCGACGAAATTCGGCGGGGGGAAGCCGCTGGGATCGATGGCTATGTGATCGCCTGTTTTGGCGATCCCGGCCTGGGGGCAGCCCGGGAACTGGCCCGGGGGCCGGTGATTGGCATTGCCGAGGCGGCGATGCATGTGGCCAGTCTGGTGGCCCCCCGGTTCTCGGTTGTGACCACCCTGGGGCGCACCAAGGGGATTGCCCAACACCTGGTCACCAGCTACGGCATGACCGCCCACTGCGCCAGCATTCGAGCCGCCGAGGTAGCGGTGCTGGCCCTAGAAGAGTCCGGCAGCGCTGCCTACGATCAGATCTTGCAGGAGTGCCGCCTGGCCCTGGCCGAGGACGAAGCCGAGGCCATTGTGCTCGGCTGTGGCGGTATGGCGGATCTGGCCGCTGAGTTGGCCGCTAGCCTAGGGGTGCCGGTGATCGAAGGGGTGACCGCCGGGGTGAAGCTGGTGGAGGCCGTGGTCGCCCTGGGGCTGGGCACCAGTAAGGTGCGCGACTACGCCTACCCGATCGCCAAGCCCTGCCTAGGCCTACTGGACAAGTTTGCCCTACCCTCCCAGGGCTAAGCGCCCTCTGTCCGCCTGGGTCTCACCTTGCCCTGTCTACCGCCGTTTTTTTGATGGGCGTACCAGAAGCTAGCCCGGCAGATGCAGCAGCATCACCTAAAGCTCAATTTTCGGAATAGGATGCTGGCAGGGTGTAGTCAACAGTGGCGTGCAAACTCAATCTCGGCCAAAGCATAGGCATAGAGTTTTACCTATGGAAAAGCTAATCCCGAGCTGGATTGGGGATAGCAGCAGTCTGAGCCTGTGCGCACCGTCGCCAACAAACGATAGCCGCTATATCGATGCATACCCTTACCATGCCCCCCGAATCTCTGCCCCAGGGCGACTCGGCTGACGACGCTGCGGTCGGCGGCCTGGTAGATAGGGCCACCGCCCTCAACCAGGCCGCCGACCACCCCAGGCAAACTAGCGATCAAACCTGGAGCTGCACCCGCGTGCTCACCGGCCACAGCAGCTGGGTGCGGACGGTGGCCGTCAGCGCCGATGGTAATTTCATCATTAGCGGCAGCGGCGACAAGACCGTGCGGGTGTGGAACCTAGTCACCGGCCACACCATTCAGACCATTGACAGCCATCGGGCCTGGGTGCGGTCAGTGGCCGTCAGCCCCGACCGCACCTGCTTTGCCAGCGTCAGCAACGACAACATCATTCAGCTGTGGGATCTGGCCACCGGGCGATCCCTCGGTCAGCTGGAAGGTCAAACCAATTGGGTGCGGCCCGTGGCCTTTAGCCCCAATGGCAAGTACCTATTTAGCGGCGGCCAAGATCACAAACTCTGCGTGTGGCGGCTGAGCGATCGCACCCTGGTTCATCACTTCAACGGCCATACCCACTGGGTGCGAGCCATCGCCGTCAGCCGCGACGGCAGCACCTTGATCAGCGGCAGCCAAGATCAAACCATCCGCCTGTATCGGCTCAAGGGCAAAGGCACTAACCGGGTGCTGAGCGGCCACACCGGGGAAGTGCTCTCAGTGGCGGCTAGCCCCAACAACTGGCTGCTGGCCAGCGCCAGTGCCGACTGCACCGTGCGCTTTTGGAAGCTCAACAGCGGCCGCCAAACCACATGTTTTAAGGCCCATCCGGCCCCGGTCAATGGCCTGGCCTTTAGCCCCGACGGCAAACTGCTGGCCACCGCCAGCAACGACAGCACCATTCGCCTGTGGGATATGGAGCAGGGCCAATTGGTGGCGGTGTTAACGGGCCACGAGGGCTGGGTGTGGGGCATAGACTTTGCCCCCGATGGCAAAACTCTAGTCAGCGCCGGGTGGGATGGCACCGTGCGGGTGTGGCAAGAGCAGTAAAGATGCGATCGCAGATCTAGGTACTCAGGGTCGCCCGCACATACTCGCGGCGCATAGATGCGATCGCATCAATCGAGATACCCTTGGGGCACACCGCCTGGCACTCGCCGTGGTTGGAGCAGTCGCCAAAGCCCTCGCTGGCCATCTGGTCACTCATCGCCAGCACCCGCTGGTGGCGCTCGGGATGGCCCTGGGGCAGCAGCGCCAGGTGGGCGACTTTTGCTGCCGTGAAGAGTGACGCCGAGGCGTTGGGGCAGGCGGCGACGCAGGCCCCGCAGCCGATGCAGGCGGCGTAGTCAAAGGCGGCATCGGCATGGGCCTTGGGGATGGGCATGGCGTTGGCCTCGGGAGCCGACCCGGTTTTGACCGAAACATAACCTCCGGCCATGACAATGCGGTCGAGGGCGGCCCGGTCAACCACCAGATCTTTAATCACCGGAAACCCCTTAGCTCGCCAAGGTTCAATGGTGATCTCGTCGCCGTCGTTAAAGTGCCGCATGTAGAGCTGGCACGTGGCGGTTTCAGGCCGCCCGCCGTGGGCTTTACCGTTGATCATCACCCCGCACGAGCCGCAGATACCCTCGCGGCAGTCGTGGTCAAACTCGACCGGGTCGGCCCCGGCGTGAATCAGCTGCTCGTTGAGCACATCGAGCAGCTCTAAAAACGACATATCGGGGTGGGCATCGGCCACGGTGTAGCGGTGAAACTGGCCGGGGACACTGGCGCTAGCCTGTCGCCAGACCTTGAGGTGAAGTTGCATAGGGCGCGGGAATGGTTTTATCTGTAGTGTAGCGGGGGCAGGGGGGAAGGGGTGTCAGGTGTCGGGGATCGGGTGCACGGTTTACGGTGTGAACCGTGCACCGCAAACCGTATACCGTGAACCGCAAACCGCAAACCGCAAACCTTCTCCCCCCAAATGGTATAAATCAGGCAGTCTATATGAACGCGTATGGCTAAAGGTAAATCAAAACCTGGGGCTAAATCTGGGGCGGGCGACCGCCACGCCTACCGGGAGTTTGGCCCGGCTGACCCGATGGCGCGGGCGGTGCCTGACCGCCCCCCCAACCAGCAGACGGTGCGGGTGCAGGTGAGCCGCAAGGGGCGCGGCGGCAAAACCGTCACCATTGTCAATGGCTTTCAGCACAGCCCCGATGCGCTCACGGCCCTGGCTAAGCAGCTCAAGGCCCAGTGCGGCACTGGCGGCACCGCCAAAGACGACGCCATCGAGATTCAGGGCGACCATGCCCAAAAGCTAGTAGATCTGCTGGTAGCCAAGGGCTATCAGGCTAAACGGAGTGGAGGGTAAGCATCAACATGATTGATGGAATTGATCAACTTGTTTCTCTATATGGGGGGCAAGACAATTTTGTAGAAGCATTTATAGAAAGCACATTATTTATCCCTCCAGAAATTGTTCAGTCGAGGAATGCTGAAATAGTTGATCTTTATCGATCTGGGGGCAAGCTACCGATTCGGTACTCGCCTTCTCACCATGAAGTTTTAGGCATTCAGAATAAAGCAGAAGCGATTACCCTGACTAGGCACCAAAAAACATGCTTGCCAAAGTATCCAGCTTTTAATATAAAAATTGACAATGATGGTAATCATGAAAATAGACGTCAAATCAAACTTCGTCTAAATCAAACTATTAGTCTTGGGAAGAATAGTTCTGTCAAGAATTATATTATCTCCCACGTTTGGGGATTGGCATCTCACCCCTTATTTTTTTCTTCGCTTTGGAATATTGTTTTAGTTCCAGCACACTTTAACTATTTGATGGATAAAGACCCTGACTCCCATGGGGCAGTAGAGCTTGTTAAAGGTACAATCCGAGACCTATGCATTTCTCTATACGAGCCCTACGAAAATCTCATTCCTCATATCCCTGAGATTGAAGAGTTCAAGGGCTTTTTAAAGGCTAACTCCGACTTCCCCAAACACAAAGAATACATTGTTAATTTTTTAACTTCAGGCGGTATCGAAAGACGCCGGAATGATCTATTTATTTCGGAGGATGAAGGGCGATCGCTCAAAGAACTTCTTGGATCAATCGGAAAGAAATTTTTTCTGGATAACTATTCTGCCTATGCAAACGGAGAAGATCTGACGGAGTTAATCCCATTGGGAATGTATACTTACAACTCACTCCAATCAAGAATAAGCAAGTTAAAGAGAATTTTCAAGGAAGACCTCAATGTCAAAGCCTTGATCTATATTGTAGAAAGTGAAAATTCAAAGTTAGATAGAAGTTCGCTTGATTTGGCAAAAGAATTGCTGGAAGTGGCTAGGTAAGAGAGATGGTTCAGGATGAGATCGCTAGGAGAACTAAATGAAGGTTGATCGGATAAATCTTTATGGCCTTTTTAGGCTGCTGACCTGCTTTTTGGTGTCTTTAGGCTTAACTTTTGCCACTCATGGGCTGTCACCACTGCATTTGGTCGCCAATGCAGCGACACCGTTTGCTGCTACTACTGCAATTCAAGCTGCTCCTAAGCAAATTCTCCCCAGCGGTAACGAAGTTCCCACTCTTCCACCGCCGATCATTCCCACCGACATTCAAACCCACTGGACCAAAGACTGTATTACTGGCCTGGCCCAGGCGAGAATGCTGACCCCAGACCGCAGCGGGCGGTTTTATCCCGACGAGGCCATTCTCTGGGGCGACTATGTGGCTCTGCTCAACCAAATTTCGCCGCCGGGGCCAGCGCCGAACTGGGCCAACCCGCTGGAGCGAGCGCTCGGGGCCACTACCGCCCCCACGGTGGCGGCCCACTACCCCGACCAATACTTTCAGCCCGATCGCCCCCTGGTGCGGGCCGAGGCCATCATGGCCCTGGCCACCAAGCTGGGCGGCAGCTACCAGATTGCCGCCAACACCTTGATCAACGCCAGCCTAGAGGATGGCCGTCAGGTGCCTGGGTACGCCCGTGAGGGAGTGGCCAGCGCCCTGACCCTAGGCGTGGTGGTCAACTATCCCCAGGGCAATCGCCTCAACCCTACCCAGCGCCTGACTCGGGGCGAAGCCGCTGCCCTGCTGTGTCGGGCAGCGCCCAATCCGGCCCTGCGGCGATGGATCGACCCGGCCTGGGTTGCCCAGGCGCAAACCCCCGCTGTGGCTGCGCCCGCCCGCGAAACTCGCGGTGTGTGGCTGACCAACATCGACAGCCAGGTACTGTTCTCAACTGAGGCGCTGGAGACGGCGGTGAATCGCCTGGCCGACCTCAACTTCAACACCCTCTACCCCGTGGTGTGGAACTATGGCCACACCCTCTACCCCAGCGCCACGGCCAAGCGCGAGCTGGGGGTGAGCCAGCATTTGATGGGCGATCTGCGCGCCCCAGGCCCAGCCAGCGAGAGCGATCGCGACATGATGCAGGAGGCGATCGACTTTGGCCACGCCCGGGGCATGGCGGTGGTGCCCTGGTTTGAGTTTGGCTTTATGGCCCCGGCCAACTACGAGCTGTACCGCCGCCACCCCGACTGGTTTACCCAAAAGCGAGTAGAGCCAGCCCCCGCTGCCCCTCGCCGCAGCGGCCAGCTTGGCGAGGGGGTGGGGCTCACGGCGATGGATCAGGCCAAAACCAGCGACCTGGCCCGCGAAAAGCACCGGGCCGACCAGCAGCTGGCCCAAGTGGATGAGTTTTTGCCCGACGATGCCCCGGTCGATGACCCCGGTATCTGGATGGAGGGCAACCGTATTCCCCGCCGCTGGATGAACCCCTTTCACCCCCAGGTGCAAAAGTTTCAGCTGGAGCTGATCAACGACCTGGTGAGCAACTACGAGGTCGACGGCTTTCAGTTTGACGACCACCTGGGCCTGCCGGTCGACTTTGGCTACGACCCCTACACGATCAACCTCTACCGGGCCGAGCACGGCGGTCGCGTGCCCCCCAACAACCCCCAAGACGCCGAGTGGGTGGCCTGGCGGGCCAACAAAATCTCTGACTTTTTGGCCGAGGTTTACAAGCTGGTCAAGGCCCGCCGCCCCAACGCGGTGATGTCGATTTCGCCCAACCCCTATCCCTTTGCCTACGTCAACTATCTGCAAGACTGGCCCGAGTGGGTCAACCGGGGCATTGTCGATGAGCTGGTGGTGCAGATCTACCGCAGCGACCAAAACCGTTTTATGTGGGAGATGAACAAGCCCTCGATTCAGGCGGCGCGGCGCAAAATTCCGGTTAGCGTTGGCATCCTCAGCGGGCTGCGGGCCGCCCCGGTGAAGATGGACTTTATTGCTGACCAAATGGCGGCGGTGCGCGATCGCACCTACGCCGGTATGGCGTTCTTCTTCTACGAGTCGCTGTGGATTCCGCCGCCGCCCGAGACCGCTGCCCAGCGGGTCGAAACCCTAGGCCAGGCCTTTGCCACCACGGCCCTCCGGGCCAGCCGCTAGGCAGACCCAGCCAGCCGCTAGGCAGACCCAGTAGGATAACAAAGCGCCTTCAACCCATCATTGCTCCCCTATGACGCCTGACCCCGCTCCCCGAGACCAGCCCCCCCAGGGCATGAGTACCGAAAAATATGCCCGGCTCAAGGCCGAGGCCCAGGCTCCCTATCGGGGGCTGCGTAAGTTTATCTACGGGGCCGTAGGGGCCTCGGGGGCAATCGGGGCGGTGACGTTTTTTACCCAGCTGCTGGCCGGGCGCGACGTGGGCAATGCGCTGCCCAACCTGGGCGTGCAGCTAGGGGTAATTGCCGTCGTCGTGGTTTTATTTCGCTTGGAGAAAAAAGACTAGGGTGCCTCCATTCAGCTGTGGCTACTGGTTTTGAGCCAGCATGATAGGGTGATCATGCCCCCAATCGCCGAGCCGTTATGACCAATCGCCTGGCCGATTCCTCCAGTCTCTACCTGCGGAAACACGCCGAAAACCCGATCGACTGGTGGCCCTGGTGCGACGAGGCCCTGGGGCAGGCCAGCCGCGATGACAAACCAATTTTTCTGTCGATTGGCTACTCTAGCTGCCACTGGTGCACGGTGATGGAGGGCGAGGCGTTTTCTGACGATGCGATCGCAGCCTACCTCAACGCCAACTTTATTCCGATCAAGGTCGACCGCGAAGAGCGACCCGATCTCGACAGCATCTACATGCAGGCACTGCAAATGCTGACGGGTCAGGGGGGCTGGCCGCTCAACGTGGTGCTGCATCCGGTCACACAGGTGCCCTTCTACGGCGGCACCTACTTTCCTTTAGAGCCAAAGTATGGGCGGCCCGGCTTCTTGCAGGTGCTCAACGCCCTGCGCCAGTTCTACGACGAGGAGAAAGCGCGGCTGAGCGAAATCACCGAGACAGTGATCGGCAACCTGCACCAGGGGGTGCAGCTGTCGGCAGCCCCGACGGTGCCCTCGACGGCGGTGCTCACCGCTGGGCTGACGACCAACGCCCAACTGCTCCTGCCCAAGGATCAGGGCACCTGCTTTCCGATGATTCCCTACGCCGGGGCGGTGCTGGGCGGGGGGCGCTTTGATCTGGAGCTAGACCTGGCCCATCTGTGCGGCCAGCGGGGGCGAGATCTGGCCCTGGGCGGCATCTACGACCACGTGGGCGGCGGCTTTCACCGCTACACCGTCGACCCCACCTGGACGGTGCCCCACTTTGAAAAGATGCTCTACGACAACGGCCTGATCGTAGAGTATCTGGCCGATCTCTGGGCCAGCGGGCAGCGAGAACCAGCCTTTGAGCGGGCGATCGCCCTCACCCACACCTGGCTGCGCCGCGAGCTGACTGGGCCGGGGGGCTACTTCTACGCTGCCCAGGATGCCGACAACTTTGTCACCGCCAGCGACGCCGAACCCGAGGAAGGAGCATTCTACGCCTGGCCCTACAAAATTCTAGAATCGGCCCTGAGGGCTGACCAGCTACAAGAGCTGACCGAAGCCTTTACCGTCACCCCAGCAGGCAACTTTGAGGGCCAGATCGTGCTGCAACGCCGTCACCCCGGCCCCCTCTCCAGGGCGGTGACAGTGGCTCTAGATCAGCTGTTCACCCTCCGCTACGGCACCCCGGCAGCCGAGCTAGCGACCTTCCCGCCTGCGACCAGCAACCAGGTGGCCAAAACCCACGGCTGGCCGGGGCGGATTCCCCCGGTCACCGACACCAAGCTGATCGTGGCCTGGAACAGCCTGATGATCTCAGGTTTGGCCCAGGCGGCGATCGCCCTGCAAAACCCCGACTATCTGGCCACGGCGGTGCGGGCAGCCGAGTATATTCGCCAGCACCAGTGGGTCGGCAGCCGTCTGCACCGGCTGGGCTACGACGGCACCCCCCAGGTGCTGGCCCAGTCAGAGGACTACGCCCTGCTGATCAAAGCCTGCCTCGACCTGCACCAGGCCAATGTGGTGGGGCTAGGTCCCGCCGCCGCAACCGACTGGCTGACGCTGGCGATCTCCATCCAGCAGGAGTTTGACCACTGGCTTTGGAGTGCCGACCAGGGGGGCTACTTTAGCGCCCCCACCGACAGCGGCGAGGCGCTGCTGGTGCAGGAGCGCCCCTACCAAGACAATGCCACCCCGGCGGCCAATGGGGTGGCGGTGGCCAACCTCGTCCGCCTCGCCCTGCTCACCGACAATTTAGACTATTTAGACCGGGCCGATCGCACCCTGCAAGCCTTTGGCACCGTGATCGAGCAGCTGCCCCGCGCCTGCCCCAGCCTGCTAGCCGGGCTGAACTGGTTCCACCACGGCACGGTGGTCAAAGCTACAGCAGCGGCGATCGCCGACCTAGCCATCGAGTATTGGCCCACCACCGTCTTCACCCTCAGCCCAGACCTGCCCGCCGGAGCCGTGGGCATGGTCTGTCGCGGCACCAAATGCCTAGCCGTGGCGAACTCTGTAGACCAACTGCGCCAACAGCTCCAACCATAAGCCCCACCCCACCACCCATGCCCCACCACCCCGCCCTACACCAGGCGCTGCGCGATCGCATCCAATCCGCCCCCCAAGGCCGCATCTCCTTTGCCGAGTTTATGGATCTGGCCCTCTACCACCCCCAGGGGGGCTACTACACCACCAAAGAAGCGGTGCTAGGGCACCAGGGCGATTTTGTGACCTCAGCTCACCTGGGCCATGACTTTGGCGAACTGCTGGCTGTCCAGTTTGCCGAGATGTGGCAGCACTTGGGCTGTCCCCAGCCTTTTTTGCTGGTGGAAATGGGGGCGGGCCAGGGGCTAATAGCTGCCGATGTGTTGGGTGCCCTGCAAAACCATTTTCCGGCCTGCTTTGCCGCCCTCAGCTACCAAATTGTCGAAAAATCTGACCGACTGCGGGTTGCCCAGCAAGACCATCTCGCCCCCTGGGCCGGGCGGGTGGCCTGGGTGACGCTGGCCGACATCGCCGACGACAGCATTACCGGCTGCTGGTTTACCAACGAGTTGGTCGACGCCCTGCCCGTCCACCAGGTGGTAATGACCGCAGCGGGTCTCCAGGAGGTCTACGTCACCCTGGCTGACAGCGCAGACCCTCTCCTGCAGGAGGTGGTAGATACCCCTTCGACGCCGCGACTGGCCGACTACTTTGCCTTTGTGGGCATCGACCTGGCCGACCCCCAGTACGCCCCCGGCTACCGCACCGAAGTGCACCTGGCCGCTTTGGACTGGATGAAAACCGTCGCCACCAAGCTGCGCCAGGGCTACGTGCTCACCGTCGACTACGGCTACCCCGCCAGCCGCTACTACAGCCGCGCCCGAGCCCAGGGCACAATCCAGTGCTACTACCACCACGCCCACCACGACAACCCCTACAGCCACCTGGGCCACCAAGACATCACCGCCCACGTCAACTTCACCGCCCTAGAGCGCCAGGGCGAGCGCTGCGGCTTAGACACCCTGGGGGCCACCCAGCAGGGCATGTTTTTGATGGCGCTGGGGTTAGGCGATCGCATCGCCGCCCTGGGACAGATCCAGGCCAGCGACCCCGCCACCGTCAATCTGGCCATTCAGCGGCGCGACCGGCTGCACCAGTTGATCAACCCCATGGGGCTAGGGAATTTTGTCGTGCTGGTGCAGGGCAAGGGGCTGACCGCCACCGCCAGGGTGCTCAAGGGGCTGACGGTGCCGCCGCTGATGTGAACCAATACGACATCCCGCCTAGCTACCCCCGATTGGTTGGGGGCAAACGGTTGTTTGCCCCTACGGAGTAGCCTGCCGCTGCCACTGGGCCAAATCGGTGGGGGTGTTGAGATTGATCAGCGTGGCCGCTGTTTGTTTGGTTAAGGCAATGGGGGTGACGGGGCGCTGGTTGAGCCAGGGCTGAAACGATCGCCCTCCAGAGTCTATATAGGTCTGCAAGTCTGCTAGGGCGCTGACCCGGTAAAACCCAGCCAAAGGTTCCCACCGACCCTGGCGCTGGGGCAGGTAGGCCACCGCTTCGGGAGCCACCTCGGCCAGCTGATCGCGCCACTGGCCCAGCACCGCCGCCGAGAGATTGGGCATGTCGCAGGCCAGCAGCAGCACCCAGTCGGGCACCGGGGCTGCCGCCCTTAGCTCGCTCAGCGCCTGCCCCAGCGCCACCACCGGGCCGGGCGACCGCTCTGGGTTTAGGGCAGACTGCTCGACCAACACCTTGACCGAAGCGGGCAGCAGGGGGCGGTAGCGATCGCCCCAGGGGGTGATTACCGTCACCCCATCGGCACAGGCCAAGGCCACCCGGCAGACGCGCTGAATCAGGGTTTCTGCCCCTGGGCTGAGGGCAATCAGAGCTTTGTCATGGCCCATGCGAGAGCTGCGGCCCCCTGCTAAAATTACGGCGGCCACAGTGGTCATTGCCAGTCCTCGCCATTAATCATTTTATTCACCCCCGATTCAGAAGGGCGAACGCAAAGCGTCATAGCTTGCGCGGGATGATTGCCCCCTGGGCAACTTTACGCAGCCGGGCGGTGTCGGCCCAGGCCAGCCCCTTAAAAAAATAAATCACGGCGGTGAGAAACGCCAGACCCATGTAAAACAGCCGAATGCCCCAGCCTGCCCCATCAAAGATCATCGAAAATACCCCCGGCTGAATGCCGCTGAAGCGGGTCAGCTCTGAGCGAAACCACTTCTGGTCTTCGACCATGCGCTGAAGCTCAGCGACATTGGCGGGCAAAATCGGCATCCGGGTGGTGGTGGTGTAGTGGCCCCAAAACCCGCTGTTGCCGCCCTCGCGTTCGAGCGCCTGGTTGGCCAGGACAGTGATCTCGTCACGGGTCAGATCAGACTCGGCGGTGAGCTGGTTAATCCACAGGTGGTAACGCAGCCAGTAGCTGCTAAAGAAAACCAGGGGTAGCACCACTAGCAGGGCGATCGCCTTGATGCCGGTCGAGGTTTTGGTTGACAGATGGCGGCTGGCCCCACCCACCCCAAAACCCAAAAACGCAAACAGCACAATCACGCTCAGCTCAACAATCTCTAAGCTTTTAAGCCAGCCCCCGACAATGGGAATGGAGTGCAAAAATACCTCCCCGGCCCAGGTCACCAAAAACCTAGCGCCAATCACGGCAGCGGTGATGGCAACAACCGTGAGTAAATATTGGGGGATATGGGCCGAAGGGCGCGGGGTGGGCATAGTTGGGGCTGGCAAAAACGGTGGGAGGCGACGATTCCCCTAATAATAATGCCGGGCCAATGATCTGCCATGATCTGCCATGATCTGCGTTTGCTCTAGAGCCAGCAATGTTGGGGGCTAGCTCAGCCCGGCTGGAGGGTGGCAAGGCGGTCGGGGGCAACCATGCCCTGCTCGGTCACAATCGCCGTGATCAGCCCAGCCGGGGTCACATCCGAGGCGGGGTTATAAAACTCTGCGCCGTTGGGAGAGGTGACGCGATCGCCCAGGCGGTAAATCTCCTCGGGGGGGTGCTCGGCTATGGTCATGGCGTCGCCGCTGGCCACGGCAGTATCAATGGTTGAAACCGAAGCCGCCACCACAAAGGGAATGCTGTGGGCCTGGGCCAGCACCGCCAGGCTGTAGGTGCCAATTTTGCTCAGGGTGTCGCCGTTGGCCGCAATCCGATCGGCCCCCGCCAGCACCGCGTGGATCAGCCCTTTCTGCATGCAGTGGGCGGCCATGCTGTCGGTCACCACCGTCACCGGAATGCTCTCCTGCACACATTCCCAGGCGGTGAGGCGTGACCCCTGTAGGGTGGGGCGGGTTTCGGCGGCGTAGACCCGCTCTAGGCGGCCCGCCTGCCACAGCGATCGCATAATCCCCAGCGAGGTGCCGTAGCCCGAGGTGGCCAGCGCCCCGTGGTTGCAGTGGGTCAGCACCGTCAGCCGGGCCGGGGTCTGGGGCAGCGCCCCCAGGCCATAGTCGCCAATCGCCTGACAGAGGGTAAAGTCGTCGCGCTGCATGGTCTGAGCCTGGGCCAGCAGCCGCTGCCGCAGGGTCTCAATCGGCGCATCGGCATGGTGCACCACCGCCAGCATTTGATCGACCGCCCAGCGCAGATGGGCCTTGTCGGGCCGGGTCTGCTTAAACTGCTCGCCAATCGCTTCAATCCGCTCCCAAAAGGCCGTGGGGTCATCGGTGCGAATTTCGTTCGCCCCCAGATATAACCCGTAGGCCGCCGCCAAGCCCAGGGCCGAGCCGCCCTGGACAATGCCAGATCGCAGCGATCGCACCACATCTTCACAGCGGCGAATCGCCACAATGTTGTAGCGCTCCGGCAGCTGCCGCTGGTCAATCAGCACCAGGTGGTCGTCTTGCCAGCGCACCGGGTAAACCTGGGTCTCGCTAGAAGCCATGCTACATACCCATAATGCAGTAGCCCGAGTCCACGTAGAGAATTTGCCCGGTCATGCCGGTCGATAGGTCGCTACACAAAAACGCCGCCGTGTTGCCCACCTCGGTCTGGGTGACGGTGCGGCGCAGGGGGGCGATTTCTTCGACGTGGTGAATCATGTCGAGAATGCCGCCCACCGCCGACGAGGCCAGGGTGCGGATCGGGCCAGCGGAAATGCCGTTGACGCGAATGTTGTTTGGCCCGAGTTCAGAAGCTAGGTAGCGCACGTTCATCTCTAGGGCCGACTTGGCAATACCCATGACGTTGTAGTTGGGCACCACCCGCACGCCGCCTAGGTAGGTGAGGGTGACAATGCTGCCGCCGTCGGTCATCAGCGGCTTAGCCCCCCGCGCCAAAGTGATCAGCGAGTAGGCGCTGACGTCGAGGGCCAGCTGAAAGCCCGCCTTGGAGGTATTGCTAAAATCACCGGTCAAATCATCGCGGTTGGCAAAGGCCAGGCAGTGAATCAAAATATCGAGCTTGCCCCAGCTCTCTTGAATGGTGCTGAAGACCTGCTCCACCTGGGCCTCATCCTGCACGTTACAGGGCAAAAACAGGCTGGGGTTGAGGGGGGCCACCAGGTCTTTGACCTTGCCTTCCATCCGGCCCCGGTCGTCGGGCAGGTAGGTGACGCCCAGATTGGCCCCGGCGGCGTGGAGCCGCTGGGCAATGCCCCAGGCAATGGACTTATTGTTGGCAATACCCGTTACCAGGGCGTTTTTACCGGTCAGGTCTAGCATGGTGTCGTTATGTTGGGGCGGTGGTGATTCGCATTTAGGAGTTTACGGGAATGTGGGGCCAGTGAATAGGGTCTGGGCCGATAGAATGAATAGGCCCAAGCAGGGGTGGTTTAGCCTGTTCAGTGGATGAGGGCCAGGGTGGTGATCCCCCCGGTGATCCCCCAGGTGATCCCCCAGGGCCCTTGGCAGACAGTTTATTGCCATTGCCGCTGCTTGCCATTGCCGCCCACCAGCCCCCTACCGTTTACATCTTCGCTACCCATGGAAGTGATCCCCGCTATTGATTTGATCGACGGTCGCTGTGTGCGGCTGTACCAGGGCGACTATGCCCAAACCGAAGTGTTTAACGACAATCCGGTGGAGGTGGCGCGGCAGTGGGCCGACGAAGGCGCAACCCGACTGCACCTAGTCGATCTCGACGGGGCCAAGTCGGGCAAGCCCGAGAACTGGCAGGCGATCGAGGCGATCGCCCGGGCGGTCAATATTCCCATCGAAGTGGGGGGGGGCTTGCGCGATCGCGCCCGCGTCACCGATCTCTTCTCTCTGGGCGTGCGCTACGCCATCCTCGGCACTGCTGCGGTCAACAATCCTGACCTAGTCAGCGATCTAGCTGGCGAATTTCCCGGCCAGATCATCGTCGGCATCGACGCCCGCAACGGCAAAGTCGCCACCGAGGGCTGGCTCGAAACCTCTGAAGTCGATGCGATCGCTCTCGCCCAGCAAATGCAGCAGCGCGGCGCAGCGGCGGTGATCTACACCGACATCCAGCGCGACGGCACATTACAGGGGCCAAACCTTGCCGCCCTGCGGGCCATGGCCGAGGCCGTCACCATGCCGGTGATTGCCTCCGGTGGCGTCGGTGCCCTGCGCGACCTGCTGAGCCTGCTGCCCCTAGAGGCCCAGGGGGTAGAGGGCGTGATTGTCGGTCGCGCCCTCTATACCGGCGACGTCAGCCTTAAAGAAGCGGTGCGGGCCGTCGGCAACGGGCGCTGGCAAGATGTGCCCCCCAATCTTGGCGGCTCAGCCTTTGCCTAGGGGCTGTCACTCATTGACTGCCGATGGTGTTGGAGTTGCGGTGTAGGGTTCACGGTTCACGGCAGTCCTTTAACCCTATGCCCCACACCCCTGTTATACGAAATCCGCATCGTATCACCCCGATGCCCAAAAGGCGGCTTGCGTAGGGGCAAACGGTGTTTGCCCAGCCCAACCGGGGCTAACCAAGGCAGCTTCAGTATTACCTTTGACCTGGCAGACTCCCTAAGCCATGACCAAAAACCGGGTGTTTAGCCAACGCGACATCTTTAAAGACTTATCAAAGCTCAATTAAGAAATATCTGCACTCAGAAATATAGTGCTATAAACAGAGTAGCTACAGAAAACATCGGTATCTTGACCGGGAAACCGTAGATTCAATCGGTATCCATCGGCAGTTGCCCTGGTGCCGCCCGCTCAGTTGCCGATCAATTGCCAGAGAGCTTCCGCCCCAGGAAGCTTTTGCTCTCAACCCCAGCTCTCAACGACCGCCCATGGCTAGCCCCGCCCACCGCAATGGCCCCCCCCAGAGCCCCGACGATCGCTTCTACTACTTTGCCTACGGCTCCTGCATGTGCCCGGTCGATTTAAAGCGATCGCTGGGCGAAAGCACCCACGCCTACGTAGTTGGCCCCGCCACCCTGACCGGCTATCGGCTGGGGTTCTTTCGGCGATCGCGCCTGCGCGACTGCGGCGTACTCGACGTAGTGGCCCATCCGGGGGCGACCGTGCAGGGTGTGCTCTACCACCTGCCCTGGCGGCTCAGCCCCGCCCTCGACCGGCGCGAAGAGGGCTACCGCCACGAGATCGTCACCGTTACCGCCAACGGGCTCACCTTTGCGTCAACGCGCACCTATTCTGTGGTCAACAAAACCCACGCCGAAATCGCCCCCAACGAGTGGTACTCCAGCGTGGTCATGCGGGGAGCGGCCACCTGCGGACTGCCAGAGCAATACTGCTGGGAATTATTTCACCACATTCACTCGCTCCAGCGGCGGCAGACCGAGGCAGCGCCGCTGCCCCGTACCGCCTGATCGGCTAGCGTTGGGTCAGGGCGTTCCCTATAATTAGGGCTAAACCAAACCCTTCACCCCCCTGCCACCGTGACTCAAACGCCGCTATCTCCCCGCCAAACCCTATCTCCCATCCTTTCTCGCCCCGACGCCCTGGGCCGCTTTGGCCAGTTTGGCGGCAAGTACGTGCCCGAAACTCTGATGCCCGCCCTCAGCGAACTAGAGCAGGCGTTTTACCAATACCGCGACGAAGCGGGTTTTAAGGCCGAGCTAGACGGGCTGCTGGCCGACTACGTGGGCCGGGCCACCCCGCTCTATTTTGCTGAGCGGCTCACCGCCCACTACCGCCGCCCCGACGGCAGCGGCCCCGATATCTACCTCAAGCGCGAAGACCTCAACCACACCGGGGCGCACAAGATCAACAATGCCCTGGGGCAGGTGTTGCTGGCCAAGCGCATGGGCAAGCAGCGCATCATCGCCGAGACCGGGGCGGGCCAGCATGGGGTCGCTACCGCCACGGTGTGCGCCCGCTTTGGCCTGCAATGCGTCATCTACATGGGCGTGCAGGATATGGAGCGCCAGTCGCTCAACGTGTTTCGCATGCGGCTGATGGGGGCCGAGGTGCGCGGCGTCACGGCGGGTACCGGCACCCTCAAAGATGCCACCTCCGAGGCGATCCGCGACTGGGTAACCAATGTGGAAACCACCCACTACATCCTCGGCTCGGTGGCGGGGCCGCACCCCTACCCGATGATGGTGCGCGACTTCCACGCGGTAATTGGGGTTGAGACCCGCGCCCAGTGCGTCGAAAAGTTTGGCGGTCTGCCCGACATTTTGATGGCCTGCGTCGGCGGCGGCTCTAACGCCATGGGCCTGTTCCACGAGTTTGTCGACGACGCCAGCGTGCGGATGATCGGCATTGAGGCGGCGGGCAGCGGCGTGGCCAGCGGCAAGCATGCGGCGACGCTGACGGCGGGCCGGGTGGGTGTGCTCCACGGGGCGATGAGCTACCTGCTGCAAGACAGCGACGGCCAGGTGATCGAGGCCCACTCGATCAGCGCCGGGCTAGATTATCCTGGCGTTGGCCCCGAGCACAGCTTTTTGAAAGACTTGGGCCGGGCCGAATACTACAGCGTCACCGACCAGGAGGCCCTCGACGCCTTCCAGCGGGTGTCGCGCCTGGAAGGGATTATTCCTGCCCTCGAAACCGCCCACGCCTTCGCCTATCTCGAAACCCTCTGCCCCCAGCTCTCTGGCAACCCCCGCCTGGTGATCAACTCCTCGGGCCGGGGCGACAAGGATGTGAATACGGTAGCCAAGGCGTTGGGCGGTCTGGAGTAGGCGACTGCCTAGAACGTCGGTACAGAAACCCGGTTGCTGGGCCAGAAGGCTAGTCATGTTGTTAGATCAGCGACAAAGAAACCGGGTTTTTAGCCATACTGTACCGCTGCTCTAGGCTGAATGGTCCAAGTCACGGATTCAACTGGGGGGGATTGCAGATGAGCGCAAATACCAACGTCCAGCCGAAGTCGCTTTACGACCAGGACTACCAGCTCTGGTTAGATGAGACCGCTGCCTATCTGCAATCTCGCAACTTCGATGCGCTTGATTTGGAGAACCTGATTGAGGAAATTGAAAGCTTGGGCAGAAGTGACAAGCGATCGCTCAAAAGCTATCTTCTGCGACTGTGTGAGCACTTCTTCAAGCTCTGCTACTGGGAGGCTGAACGCGATCGCTGCTTTCGGGGATGGAATCTTGAAATCACAAACTTCCGCATCAGGATCAGCACCATTCTGGAGGATAGCCCTAGCCTGAGGCGCTACCTGGAGGACAACTTTTTGCCCCAATACCAACAGGCCCGCCGGATATTTTTGAAAGCTAGCGCCTTTGATGGCATCACAATTCCTGAACAGCCCTGGTTTACCCTTGAGCAGGCTCTAGACCATGACTGGTTGCCCTGGCAGCCCGATTTAGAAATCAACAATTAGGAGTACCATGGCCGACGGTTTTGAAATCTGCGATCGCGATCTCACCCCCGCTCTGCTAGACCGCTACAGGCAGGCCGACATTATGGCCCTCGACACCGAGACCATGGGGCTACTGCCGCTGCGCGATCGCCTCTGTCTAGTGCAGCTCTCTGACCCCGAAGGCTACGTGGCGGTCGTGCGCATTGAGCTAGGCCAAACCGAGGCCCCCCTGCTCCAAGCACTGCTCGAAGCGCCCAACATTCTCAAGCTATTTCACTTCGCCCGCTTTGATCTGGCCACCCTCAAGCACAACCTGGGCATTACCGTGGCCCCGGTGTTTTGCAGCAAAATTGCCAGCAAGCTCAGCCGCACCTACAGCCCCCGCCACGGCCTCAAGGAGCTGGTGCGCGAGCTAGAGGGCATCGAACTCGACAAAACCGCCCAAAGCTCCGACTGGGGCAACGCCATGCACCTCTCCGACGAGCAGCTCAGCTACGCCGCCAACGACGTCCGCTACCTCCACGGCATTCACCGCACCCTCACCGCCATGCTCAAGCGCGAGGGCCGCTGGGAGCTGGCCCAAGACTGCTTTAGCTGCCTGCCCACCTTTGTCGCCCTAGACCTGCTCCAGTACCAGGGCGTGTTTGAACATTGACGTTTCGACACCGCCCTCAGCGAGGGGGTACGATGGGTCTGACCACTGCCTGGATTGATCGACTAGAGGAGAATCACCATGAGCGTTGACAGTAAAGACTTTCAAGACGAGCTGCAAAAGGCGATCGACTACGCCCACCAAATGACGGCTGAGAAGGGCGAAACCTCGTCTGAAGCGGCAGCAGCCTGGGACGTAGTCGAAGAAATGCGGGCCGAGGTTTCCCACCAGCACCAGAAGCCCAAGAAAACCGGCTTTGATCAGTATCTAGAAGACAACCCCGAAGCCCCCGAAGGATTGATGTACGACACCTAAAGTCCACGACAACTCACCAGCCTGAGGCTCCCCGACTGGCGGAGTGTAATGTTAAAATATGTCTTGGTTAGTTTTCGGTAGATTTCGCTTGTTTCATTTCATTTCTGATTTCCGATACAGCTTTGTCTCCGTTTACTCGCTGCATTTGTACAGTAAGGAGACAATTCTATGTCACTCTATGTTGGTAACTTGTCCTACGATGTCACCCGTGAAGACCTAGAGCAGGTGTTTGCAGAATACGGCGACGTGAAGCGGGTTAGCCTGCCCACCGATCGCGAAACCGGGCGTCCTCGCGGCTTTGCTTTTATAGACATGGCCGCTGAAGCCCAAGAAGATACGATCATCGAATCCCTCGACGGGGCCGAGTGGATGGGTCGCGAAATGCGGGTCAACAAAGCTCGCCCCCGCGACGACGCCCGCAGCGGCAGCGGCAACGGCGGCAACTACCGCCGCACGGGCTTCTAGATTCAGCCAGTCCTTGGCTAGGTTCACGGTATAAGGTTTACGGTCTGCATTGACCCTTACACCGCCAACCGTGAACCCTAGCAAAGAGGGGTAGGTCGCAGTGGCCTACCCCTCTTTGCGTCAGCCTAGAACTGCTCGCGCTCGGCCACCACCGGGGAGCGATCAACCATGGACTGGGGTCTACCGCTGGCATCGAGATAGCCCAAATCCTGCAAAAAGGCGTAGAGCGCCGTGGGAAAATCGGGGTAGGTTTGAACCACCTCAGCCGCATCGGTGTAGGTGTAGAGGCCCCAGTCATCGGTGCGATCGTAATGGGTCAGCATATACTGCCAGGCCTGCCGATATTGCCCTAGACGAATGCTCTGGGCCACATAGCCCGCCAGCACCCCATTTTTGTCGATTCGCCCAGCAAACTCTGGGTCTTCTATAACCTCGCGCATGTTGGCGACAACCGCTTCGAGGTGGGCGCTAAACTCAGCCGTCGCATCTTGGTATTGGCCATTTTCATAGGTGAGAATTACGCTGGGCGGGTACGACCCGGCGTAGGAGCTAAAGCTGTAAAAGAAGGCGTTGTCGAGGGTGACAAACTCGGTTTTGCCGTCACCGTTGAGGTCTTCAAAGCGGCCACCGCCGGCATCGAGATAGTCAAAATAGATCGGCTTAAACTGCTCATTTTGCCAGGCATAGGTGGTGTAAGCCATACAGCAGTGGGCCCCGCCGGTAAAGGTTTGCACCACCACCTCAGCGGTGCCGTTGCCGTCGAGATCGATCAGTTCAATGCCCGCAAACATAGCGGCGGTGGACTCAACCGAGAGTCTCAGCTCGCCGTTGTAAAATAGCTGATACCGCAAGTTGTGGCCAATCTCGTCGGCTTGATAGTCGATGGGGGTATAGCTGGCGATCACTCGAATAGCACCCTGCTCAACTGAGGCCCCATCTAGGGTAGTGGTTTCATAGTCAATATCTAAACGAGGGTTTTCGGCCAGGGCCGGCAGCCCCAGGGTTAAAAAACTACCCATCAACAAACTGGGCCAAAAGAGGTTCATAAGTTGGTTTATAGCTCAATGCATTTTTGCAATGCATCTATTTACAAGATTGATTTAGCTTGCCCCGGTTGCTTTTGCCGCTACCAGCGTTGCCAGTGGCGCTTGCCCACCACAAAAACGCCCAGCAGCAATCCCACCACCAGCGGGTAAGACACAGATAGCAAAAAGGTCGGAATCGGCAGGAACCCTTTGACAAACAACAGCAGCGCCAGGCAAGGTATCAGCGCCCACAGGATGCTCCGGTCGATGTAGATGCTGGTAAACCAGCGCTCCAAAATTTTTAGCGCCAACGCGCCAATGCCAAACCCGGCGGCAATGGGCAGGGCCATAAACAGAAGCTGCATCAGCGGCAGCAGGCCACTGCCAACGTTGTCAATCAACCACACCAGCCCCTGGGCCAGCAGCAAGTCGACGGCGGTGGCGATCACCACCGCCGCCAGCGCCACCTGGATCAAAATAGCCCAGGGCAAAGTTTTGAGCTGCGAGAGGGGGTTGCGCATGGCGATGGCGATAAAAGTCACGCCCATTATTGCGCCAAATTTTAGATTTGGCTGCTGGCTGGGCAATTGACCTGTGTTTTGCCCGGTGGCCCGATCTCACAAGCAGCGGTGATTGCGCCGATAAGTAAATCTTTGCCGTGACGGGGCCTTATATATGGGATAACAATAGACGGGGGCCTAGGCATTGGTTAAGCCTGCCCTGCTGTTTTGCCCTGGTTTTGATCTGCCCTATGGAAAAGCTACTGCAAGGTCTGCGTGAGTTTCAGGAAAACTATATTCCCGACCACCAGGAGCTGATCAAGCAGTTGGCCAAGGGGCAGCACCCCAGGGTGCTGTTTATTGGCTGCTCTGACTCGCGGGTAGACCCCACGATCATCACCCAGTCAGAGATTGGTGACCTATTCATCATTCGCAATGCAGGCAATATCATCCCGCCCTATGAGTCCACCAACGGCGGCGAAGGGGCCACAATCGAATACGCCATGGAGGCGCTGGACATCCGTCAGGTGATTGTCTGCGGCCATACCCAGTGCGGGGCGATGAAGGGGCTGCTGCAAATCGGCGAACTGGAAGAAAAAATGCCCTTGGTCTACCACTGGCTGCACCACACCGAGGCCACCCGCAAGCTGGTAGAAGATCACTACGGCCACCTGGGCAAAAAAGAAAAGCTCGATATGCTGGTGGCGCAAAATGTGCTGACCCAGATCGACAACCTGCAAACCTATCCCTCGGTGCGTTCCAAGCTGCACGCGGGCATCCTCGACATCCACGGCTGGATCTACCAGCTCGAAACCGCCCAGCTGCTGGCCTACGATGAAGAGAGCAAGACCTTTGTGCCGCCCCACAGCAAAATCTACTCCAATCTTGAAGAGGCGAAGTCGCTAAGGCCCGGCGGGCTGTCAATCAAGTTTGAGGGCGGGGCTAAGGCCGGGGCCGCCGCTGCTAGCCAGTCCAAATTTTCAGAGCCGGTGCAGCCCTACTGGCCGGGGGCCAATCGCCTCAGCCCCGAGCAGGCCGCCCGCATTTACCGAGGGGCCGGGGTTTAGGAGACGTGGTGGGGTGTTGGCGAAGCCTGCCCAAGGGCTTAGGGGTGATGCGCCTAGGACTATGCTGAGAGTAGGCTTGTTAGGTGTTGCCCCGATGCCCCAGGCTCCACAGCGAGTATCGCTCTACGACAAGGATTTTGGCTACCGATCAAAACTCGCAACCCGCCGCGCTTTGCCAATGCTCTGCTCACCGGGGCCAAAGGTGATCTCAAGCGCCTGCTGATCGGCAAAGGCCCGCGAGGCCTCGCGGTAGACCGAGCGGGTGGTGGGCAGGGTGCGGCGCTGACCGTCGTAGTCAAAGGTGATGGCATAGTCAACTTCGCGCAGGATAGCGGGATCGGTGCGCTGTTCGATCGGTTCGCGTTTGCGGTCGTCGAGTTCGTCGGCGGTGGGGCGCGGCGGCAAGGGGGGCCAATACAGGCCATTGTCATCGGGGCCGGTGGCGGCTCCCTCGGGGCGCACGCCGTTGCGGTTGACCAGAGAGTTTGACGCAAAAGTCTGCATGTGGATAGTCTGGCGGCGGTCAAAGCTGCGGGCGTACTCGGCCCGCCAGGTTTGGGTGACGGTGGCCGTAGCCTCGTAGGTGCCAGTGGTGATGGTGTCGCCCGTGGCGAAGTAGGTTTCGCAGCCTGCAACCAGGCTCAGGGTCAGCCCTAGAGCCCCCGGCAGCAGCCAGCGGGGCATGGAAAATTGAGCGGTGAACATTGGCATGGCAGCAGTCGGCCCAGTAGTCGGCCCAGTAGTCGGCACAGTAATCGGCCCAGTAATCAGTAGCGGGCTTTGTATCTATGAACCTACCAGTGGTTTGTCTAAAACGAGTCTGGATCGTAGCAGGGGGCAAAAGTGTCACAGTGAACTATGGGACGATGGCAGCAACACCCTAGTGGCCACGGATTTGCCCCTGGCCCGTAGCAGTAGTCATAGAAAAAACAACACAAGTCGGCTTGATTTGATAGAATGCAGTCTATGTTTCGTTGCGCTCTAACGCGACTGGGGAGGTTACCCGTTGATTCACGCTACTCTGCATCAGCTGAAAGTTTTTGAAGCCACGGCTCGCCACGGCAGCTTTACCCGCGCCGCTGAGGAACTCTACCTCACCCAGCCTACGGTGTCGATTCAGGTAAAACAGCTGACCAAGGCGGTGGGGTTGCCCCTGTTTGAGCAGATCGGCAAGCGCCTCTACCTCACCCAGGCGGGGCAAAAGCTGCTCGAAACCTGCCAGGAGATCTTCAACGGTCTCGACCAGTTTGAGATGGCGGTGTCTGATCTCAAAGGGCTAAAGCAGGGCCAGCTGCGCTTGGCGGTGATCACCACGGCCAAATACTTCGTCCCCCGGCTGCTGGGGCCATTTTGCCAGCGCTTCCCCGGCATTGATATTTCGCTCAAGGTGACCAACCACCAGCAGATTCAAGAGCGCATGGCCAACAACGACGATGATCTTTACATCATCAGTACGCCCCCCGACCAGCCCGACTTAAAGATTTATCCCTTTCTCGAAAACCCGCTGGTGGTGCTGGGGCCGCAGGATCACCCCCTGGTGGGCAAGGCGCGAGCGCCGATTCAAGCCCTAGACGGTGAGCAGTTCATCATGCGCGAGCCGGGTTCGGGCACCCGCCATGCCGTACAAAAGCTATTTGCCGAGCACAGCGTCGATGTCAAGGTGCGGCTAGAACTGGGCAGTAACGAGGCCATCAAGCAGGCGATCGCAGGCGGTCTCGGCATCTCGGTGCTGTCGCTGCACACGATTATCTCGGAGGGCACCAGGGGCGAGTTTGCCATTCTCGATGTTGACCATTTCCCCATCGATCGCCGCTGGTATGTGGCCCACCTGGCGGGCAAGCAGCTCTCAGTGGTGTCGCAAACATTTTTGAACTACCTGCTAGAAGAGAGCCACGCGATGGTCGATAGCCTGCTGCCGGGGATTAACCGGGCACCGGCTGTGATCGATACCAAGGCTACAGAGCTACTGACGAAGGCCTAGCCCAGGCAGGGACTGTGGTTTCTGCTTTAACCGCCGCTGGGGCTGGGCGTAGTGCTCTAGGGCCAGCAGCAGGCCATTAATGACTAGGGCTAAACCCGCCACCGCAATCGAACCCGCCACGATCTTGTCGTAGCGGTTGGTTTGAATGCCGTCGAACAGCAGCTTGCCCAGCCCCCCCGCGTTAAACTTGGCTCCGATTGTAGCGATCGCAATCGCTACAATCGCCGCAATTCTCACCCCGGCCAAAAACACGGGCAGCACCAGGGGCACCTGCACCCGCCACCACCGCTGGGCTACGCTCATACCCATCCCCCGCGCCGCCTCTAGCACGGCGGGGTTAATGCCCGCCAGGCCCACGGTCAGATTGCGCACCAAAATCACCTGGGTGTAGAGCACCATCGCCACAATCACCGACGTAGCGTTGAGGCCAAACAGCGGCACCAAAAAGATAATCAGCGCCAGGCTAGGGATCGTGTAGAGCACCCCCAGGCTGCCCAGCACAGGAATAGTCAGCCAGCGCAGGCGGGTGACTAGCAGGGCAAGGGGAACCGAGAGGGCGATCGCAATCGCCAGGGCAATGCTGGTCATGCGCAGGTGTTGCAGCAGCAGGGTGATCACATCGCCGGGGTTGTTAATCAGATAGCTCATCGTCGGGTTCCCCCTGATCTTGATCCTGCCCCTGGCCCCGCCACCGCCGACTCGCGAATATGTTCGAGGGTGAGCAACCCCACCGGGTTGCCCCCTTCTAGCACCGTCAGAGCGGGTGCCCCCGTCTTCAGCATCAGCGATAGGGCATCGCGCAGGCTGTCTAAATGGGAGAGGGTAGGGTTGTGGCCATCGCTGTAGGTAGGCGGCAGCGCCATCATCGCCGCGCCCACCCGCAGCAGGCCCAGCTGGCGCACCATATCGTCGGCCCCTAACAGGGTATGCACAAACTCATCGGCGGGCTGGGTGAGCAGGTTAAAGGGGGTATCAAACTGCACCACCTCGCCCAGGCGCATGATCAAAATGCGATCGGCCAGGCGCAGCGCCTCTTCCACATCGTGGGAGACAAACAAAATAGTTTTTTTCAGCTGCCCCTGAAGGCGCAAAATTTCGTCCTGCAACGCCGTGCGGGTGATCGCGTCAATGGCCCCAAAGGGCTCATCCATCAGCATAATGCCGGGGTTGCCCGCTAGCGCCCGGGCAATGCCCACCCGCTGCTGCTGCCCGCCCGAAAGCTGAGCGGGGTAGCGATCGCGAAACTCCCCCGGCGGCAGCTTCACCAACTCCAGCAGCTGATCGATGCGCGCCTGAATCTGAGACGTGCCCCAGCCCAGCAGCTTGGGCACCACGGCGACATTGCTCGCCACCGTCATGTGGGGAAACAGCCCCGACTGCTGAATCACATAGCCAATCTGCTGCCGCAGCTGCGTTGCCTTGATCTTGCGAATGTTGACCCCGTCGAGAAAAATATTGCCGCCGGTGGGTTCGTAGAGGCGGTTGACCATCTTCAGCAGCGTGGTTTTGCCACAGCCCGACGGCCCCAAAATCACCACAATTTCGCCCGCATTGACCTGGCAGGTGACCCGGTTCACCGCCGGGTTCCCCCCCCCGGCAAACCGCAGCGAAACATCGTCAAACTGAATGGTGCCCATAGGAGATGTTGGGGGTCAGAAGGTGAAAAGTACGCGGTGTTGGTATCGGGTGTTAGGTGTCGGGTGTTAGGTAGTGGGGATTAGGCCCGATACCCGATACCCCTATCCTTTCCCGTGAGGTCTATTCAGCCATCAGACCCGCATTGACCAAAAATTCGCGAGCCACATCGGCGGGTTCGCGCTGGTTGCCGCTGACCTCATAGTTCAGCTCGCGCATCACCTCGTCATTGAGCAACGGCGACAGTTGATTGAGGGCGTCGGCAATGCCGGGATTGGCGTCAAGCGCTGCCTGGCGAACAACCGGCGCAATCTGGTAGGGCGGAAACAGGTTCTTGTCGTCTTCAAGCACCACCAGATTAAAGGCATTGATCTCGCCATCGGTGCCAAAGGCCACCGCTACGTCGGCCTCGCCATCAACGAGCCCCCGGTAGCGCAGCCCCGCATCCACCGCTTTATAGCTGGCCAGCGAGAAATCGCCGTAGGCGGCTTTTAGCCCCGGCAGGCCGTCTTCGCGTACCTCAAACTCGGGCGGGCCGATTAAGGTCAGGCTGCTGGCCTGGGCCACAAAGTCAGAAATCGTGCTGATGCCCAGGGCGTTGGCCTGGGCTTCGGTCATGGCCAACGCCTGGGTGTTGTTCATGGGCGAGGGGTCGAGCCACACCAGGCCAAAGCGCTCCTGATATTCTCGCTGCACGGTGTCAAAGACCTCCTGCTGGTCGCTGCTGGCGGGCAGGTTGAGCACCGTCAGCAGGGCGGTGCCGGTGTACTCAGGGTAGAGATCGATCTCGCCGCTCTCGATCGCCGCCTGGGCCACGGGGGTACCGCCCAGGTTCAGCTTGCGCTCGACGGTAAAGCCGTTTTCTTCGAGCACCAGGGCATACATTTCGCCGATGATCAGCTGCTCGGTAAAGTCTTTAGAGCCGACTCTCACCGTATCGGCACCGCCGCCGCCGCCGCAGGCCACTGCCACTAGGGCCGCCGCTACCCCTAGGCAGGCTCGGTTAAACCACCGTCGAGATAAAATCATAGATATTTATTCAACCCAGAAACTCACAGGGTAAATTGCGCTGGCCTCAAAAGCTTAATTCATGCTGGCAAGCCAATCGTTCCCCTGAGAATATCACAGGATTTTTGGCTAGGAGCCTGAACCATGGGTAGGTTATTAAAACGGAAACACCCTCGGCGCAATTAGCACCGTCAGCCCCCAGAACATCAGGTTAAAGGGAATGCCCACCCGCATGAAGTCGGTGAACTTGTAGCCCCCCGGCCCGTAGACCATCAGGTTGGTCTGGTAGCCGATGGGGGTGCTAAAGCTGGCCGAAGCGCCAATCATGATCGCCACCGCAAAGGGCATAAAGCTCACCCCCAGGCTCTGGGCGAGGGAGAGGGCGATGGGAAACACCACCGCCGCCGCCGCGTTGTTGGTGATCACCTCGGTCAGCAGGCTGGTGATGGCGTAGATCGCCGCCAGGGCCACCCAGGGGTTGCTGCCCGCCACCCCCAGCACCGCCCCCGAAAAGGCTGTCGCCGCCCCGGTCACCTCCAGGGCTTTGCCCAGGGCAAGGGCCGCCGCCACCACCAAAATCACCGACCAGTCAATGGCCCGAAACCCCTGCTGAAACGAGCAGCACCCGGTCACGATCATCAGCACCGCCGCCAGGGAGGCCGCGTGGAGCATATCCATCCAGCCAAAGGTGGCGAGAACCACCATCACCAGCAAAATGCCGAAGGCGATCGCCGCTTTGTCGTGGCGCAGCGGGTCGGAGTTGGGCACCGGGCTGATCAGGTAAAAGTCGCGGGAGGCGCGGCGCTCTTCTAAAAACGAGGGGTTGGCCTCTAGCAGCAGGGTGTCGCCGGGGCGCAGGCGAATGTCGCCAATCTTGCCGGGCAGGCGCTCGCCGTTGCGGCCCACCGCCAGCACCACCGCCCCGTAGCGGCTGCGAAACTGGCCCTGGCGAATGGTTACCCCCACCAGGGGGCAGGTGTTGGAAACCACCGCTTCGAGCAGCGATCGCTCGGAGCGGGGTAGGTCCAGCTTAAACACTTGGTCGGTGGCGGGCTTGAGCCCCCGAATCTGGTTCAAGTCGACAATTGAATCGACCATGCCGACAAACACCAGCTGGTCGCGATCGCGCAGCACCTCCTGGGGCGTCACCACCGTCAGCAGTTGGTCTCCCCGCTGAATTTCGGTCAAAAATAGGCCCGGCAGGTGGCGCAGCCCAGCCTGCTCGACGGTTTTACCCGCCAGGGGGCTGCCGTCTGCCACCACCATTTCTACGGTGTACTCGCGGGGGTCGTCGGTTTCGGTGATGGCGGGCTTGCGGGTGGGCAGCAGCCACCGCTGGGCCAAAATCAGCATCAGAGAACCGGCAACGGCGCAGGGCACCCCCACCGGCACCAGGTCAAACATCCGCAGCCCCGGCAGGTCGGTTTCGGCGATCAGCAGCCCATTCACCACCAGGTTGGTGCTGGTGCCAATCAGCGTACACATGCCCCCCATAATCGCCGCATAGCTGAGGGGAATCATCAGTTTCGAGGGGCTAATGCGGAGCTTGCGGCACCAGTCGCCCACCGCCGGAATGAACATCGCCACAATCGGAGTGTTGTTCAAAAAGGCGCTCAGACCTACCACCGGCACAATCAACCGAATCAAGGCCTGGGTTTGCCCCTGGGGCAGCCCCAGCACCGTGCGCGACACGATATCTAGCCCGCCGGTCTGCTGCAAGCCCGCCACCACAATGTAGAGCACCGCCACGGTGATCATACCGGGGTTGCTAAACCCCGCCAGGGCCGTGGCCGTATCGAGCACACCGCTGAGCATCAGCACCGCCAGCGCCCCCAAAAAAATCGCCTCTGCCGCCAGGCTAGTGAGGGCATTGAGCAGAAACGCGGCTAGGGTGACGGCGATCGCCAGCCAGCCCTGCCAGCTCAACGTGCCGATCGAGAGGGCCGCCACCAAAGCCGCACCCAGGGCGATCGCCCCCACAGCGGCCAGGCCACTCCCCCTTCGACTAAGTTTATTTTGAGCAGGAGGCAGCGCCAACCCAGTTCCAGACTGGGCCTGCTTTGCAAACTGATTGTTTTCCATTTCAGGGGTATTCAGGGTCAGGGGTATTGAGGGTGTATCTCGATTGAACTCGGCCTCCGCCCAGCTTAAGTTATGCAATTATGCCTGAGAGGGCATCCCAAAATACCTGAGCAGGCATTTTTCCTAGGGCCAGCCCTAGGGTAGCTAGGGTAGCTAAGCCAACGCTGTCGCCCTCGATTTTAAGGCGAAAGTTGTCGGCGGCGACCTTCCAGTTGTGGCCGTACTGCAACCCCCAGGGGAGAGGCTGCTCTCAGCCTACGTTGCGGTGCCCGCTGCTTAGCTTCAGAATCCTGTGGCGTAGCGATATCTACACAGAACGGTTTGTAACAAAAGCAACAGAATGACTACGAAAACGTAAAAATTGCTAGAAGTGCAGAGTTACTTGCATAGGATAGTGATGTGCCCTGAAATCGGCTATCGACAACGAGTCAAATCACACTCCTCACTTCAGAGTTCTTGTCGTATAGAGCACCTAACCTCAGCCGTTCTTCTCATAGATTGGCGGTGAGCCAAGCCTTTTCAGGCATGGCTATAAGTTTGCACAGTTCATCCTTTTAATTGCCCACAGTTCCTCTGTGCTTAGGGCTTGCAAGTCTGTTACTTGGCCAGTCTAGGCGGCAGTCTCGTGCGGATGAACACCAAGTTTTGATTGTTTAGCCTCAATGGAGATAGGTCATGACTAACTCAATGATCTCAGACCGAAGAACAGTAGATATTCCCGTACTTGATAAAACTGTTGAACTGTCCGAATTAGAAGATAGGACAGTTCGCTGGATACAGTCTAGGCTGACTGTGGGAGGCTACCTAGAAGCCAACCAAGTGGATGGGATTCCTGGGCCAAAAACTCACAAGGCTTTAGCTGAGTTTAAGGCCGACCTGTGGCTTGAATATCCATCGCTAGTGGGAACATCTACCATTAGCGCCCTGGCTGAATTGGGCGAGCGCCAAGCAGTAACAGAGCAACCAGAGGGTTTAAATCAAAAACCTCTAGTCGAATCGGGTCGAAAAGAAGGACGGGCTGTTGTATTACCCCTAGTGGGTCAAGTATTTCAGCATGAATATATCGTGCCAGATGTACCACTTACCTGGGATGAAATGACCAAAGGACTTGATCCACGTCGAATTCCTAATACGGTTGGTCGGGTTCAAAACATTCAACGACTAGCTAAAGTATTTGGTCGGGTAAGAAGTAGGTTTGGCTCTCCTATTGCGGTTACTTCTGGTTATCGGCCTGCGGAACTCAAGATTGGGGTGCCAAATTCCCAGCATATCCATGGGCTAGCCATGGATGTTTATCCCTTGAACAGAGATTTTCAAAAACTGCTGCAAATCATTAAGGAGGAACCTGCCATTACCGGTATAGGTCTGGGTCAGCGTAAAGGTTTTCTTCACATTGACATTAGACCCACTTCGCGAGTAGTTTTTCCTTATTAGCCTTTGTCTAGCTTGGAGTTGTCCTCGCCCTATATTTCTCCTCCTTTAAAGGCGGAAATTTGACAGCGGACGTTGCTAGCTTCTCTGCTCTTCTAGGAGAGAAGCTAGTACTCTGAGGCAGAAAGAGGATGCTATGTCATACCCAGTCCGCATCCCATAACCCCGATTCCAAACCGGTGGCTTGCGTAGGGGCAAACGGTGTTGACCCAGTTCAACCGGGGCTAGCCAAGGCGGATTCAGTGCGATCGCACCGCCCAAACAGTCCCTATCTCTCGACGGTGACCAAGATGCGATGGGTTTCAAGCCCTGCCCTTTAGGGCACAAGAATGGTAAAATTGTATCAGCGGCAGGGCATGCCGACTTTAATGGGCGGGGAGGACGTGTAAGACTGGCTTGCCAGCAATGTCCGTTGAACCGTCTAGCCATCCGTACAGTGAGCAACTTAGGTTGTTCGCCTAGCCGGAGAATCCCCGTGCCTTTAGGTCGGGGAGCATGTCAATGCCTCCTCTGAGCGAACCGCCCAGCTAATCGACGTCGCCCGAGCCGATCGCAGAGTCACCCCTGTTGGCAGAACCCTGCGATCGCATACGCCTACAGCACCTAAAAACCTGGCTAAGCCTGCTGGTAGACACGCTCCATGCCAAATTGCCCTTCAAGGGCACCGCGCGGCTGCTCGGCCACGCCCTAGACAGCACCCCAGACGCGACTTTTGGGCCACTGCCCACCGCCCGCATCCCCAGGGCTTCGCCGCCTGAAAAACCCTGGCCCCAGCCTTTCGCCACTCGCCGGCCTATGCCGCCCATCGGGCGGGCGCAACCCATGGGGAACCCCCGGGTTCACTCACCGTGGGCGACCTCAGCCTCAACGGCGTGGTGGATTTGGTGGATGAGAACTTTGTGCTCGATTTCAAGGCCGACCAGGCCATGTTAGCCCTGGGCCTACAGCCGCGCCACAGGCAAGCCCAGCGCCTACCTGACCTACCGGCACCACGATCATCTCCATGCCGTTGATGCCGATACCCTGCAAGCCGTTGACCAAGACGCAAACACCCTGGTAGAGCGCCTGATGAGCAGCGACGTTACCCCCAAAGCCACCCACCACGCCTGCGGGATTTGCTCCTAAAAAATTTGAATAACGGTAACAGTTCTTACTTGCCACCGGGGCGCGATTGAACTAGATTACTGAGCTAAGGCTGTGTGCGTGCAGTCTAAACATCCCAAAAATTTGGTCGAACGCCGCTGGAAGGAGATTAGGCCCTCCAACCAGCGGCTGACCCCTTCGACAGAGCACGCTGTCTCGGAGGCTAAGGTGATTTTACCTGGCCGTCCTGAACTGCACATGTCTGGGGCGGCTAAATTTTTGGGTTTGTGCGACACGAAGTCGC
>RECJ01000113.1 GCA_007694115.1 Leptolyngbya sp. DLM2.Bin27
AGTCTCCCCGGCCCCGGTCTCCCCGGCCCCGGTCTCTCCGGCTCCAGTCTCCCCGGCCCCGGTCTCCCCGGCTCCAGTCTCTCCGGCCCCAGAGCCGGCCCCAGCAGTCCCGCCTGGGGGCCGCGCTGGCCAGGGCGGACAGGTGGTGCCCGTGGGCCTGCGCCTCGACCCCAGCGGCAGAGATATTCCTGACACTGCGCCCCAGCTGCTGGGCGCTTCGGCAATCGACATCCAGCCCTTGGCCTCAAGCTGCAGATTAGCCAACCTAGAGGCCCAACTGGCGGGAATGACAACGGCTACGGTGCAAATGCAGATCCGGGTGGAAACCAGCGGCGAGATCTCAAGCGTCAGACTGTTGCAGAGCACGGGCCGCAGCGCCGTAGATGATTTGGTCAGCTGTGTGGTTCAGCAGCGGCTGCGGCTGCAACCGGCCAGTTCGGCGGGGGTGCCTCAGCTAACAGACGCCTACATTCTCGAGGCCCGTATCCAGTTTTTCTAAGAGTGCGTATAGTATTCAAGGCTTCTGTAGCTTTTAGCACTCTGAGAAATTTCTAGGGAAAGAGTCTTGGGTATCCAGCGCAATAACCTTGCTTTCTACGACGAGCAGGCCCACCGCTGGTGGGATGCAACCGCCACCATTGCCCCGCTCAACCGGCTCAACCCGCTGCGGTTTAAGTATTTTGATCAGATTGTTCCCTCCTGGCAGGGGTTGAAAGTGCTAGATGTGGGCTGCGGCGGCGGCTTTACCTGCGAATTTTTGGCCCACCTCCAGGCCCAGGTATGGGGCATCGACCAGTCGGCGCGTTGCATTGCGGCGGCCCAGACCCATGCTGAGGCCGGGGGGTTGCCAATTACCTACCGCTGTGGCGTGGCGGAAGCCCTGCCCTTTGAGTCGGCGGCTTTTGATGTGGTGGTCTGTGTGGACGTGCTAGAGCATGTGGCTGACCCCCAGCGGGCGGTGGCAGAAGTTAGCCGGGTGCTGCGGCCTGGCGGCTGGTTTTGCTTTGACACGATCAACCGCACGGCGCGATCGCGCTTAGTTATGATCTGGCTGCTGGAGAATATTCTGCGCCAGATCCCGGCAGGTATCCACGACTGGGAGAAGTTCATCACCCCCGACGAGCTGAGCACGATGCTGGCCCAGGCGGGCTTTGGGGAAACCCAGATGGATGGCTTCAATCTGTTTGGCAGCACCGTGGGCGAAATTATTGCGGCCTATCGGCGGTATCAGGCGACGGGCAGATTTGAGGCTCGCTTTGATGACGATATGCGAGTGATGTATATCGGGGCGGCGGTGAAGGGGAGTGGGTGAGGTAGGGGGTGGATATGTAGGGGCAGACCTATGTGTCTGCCCAGATCCGTTGAGGAGAGGGGGGTAAATCCAAAATCATCTTGGCCTCTGGAGGTGAGGGGTGGTGTTGAACTGCTGGATGCGCCAGAGTTCGGTGTTGAGGCGGTTGGGGCCAGACTGGAGCCAGCGATCGCGATCAAGCCCAAACTCGAAGCAGGCGGTATTGGCCATGGGCAGGCCCCAGGCGCGATCGCAGCCCAGCAGTCGGGCGATAATCTGCTGCAAAATCCACTGGTGGCTGATGACGAGAATGCGATCGCCGTTGCGGTGTGAGTCAATGAGGTGGTCGACCACCCGCTGCGCCCTAGCCCGGCCCGCATCGAGGGTTTCGGCCTGGGGGATGGGCAGCCAGTCGAGGCTGGTTTCGAGCCGGTGGCAGAGGTCGGGGTGGCGCTGGCTGGCTTCGGCCCAGGTCAGGCCGGTAAAAATGCCAGAGTCGTATTCTGTCAGGTCGTCGCAGAGATCGATGGCGGTGGTCTGACCTGGAACCAGGGTGATCTGACCAGCCCGTTCCCCAGCACCGGAGAGGTGGGGCAGCTTTGCCGGGGACTCACAATGGGCTGGTCTGACCTCTTTAAATCCGCTGATCAGCCAGGTCAGCGTGGCGGTGGCTCGCGCTAGGGGGCTGCAATAGAGGTGGGTGGGGTGCCAGTCGCGATCGGCGAGGTGCTGGCCCAGCTGCCGCGACTGCTGCTCTCCGAGGGGGGTCAGCCCGGTAGAACTCGTCCCTTCCATGCGGCCCTCGATGTTGCCCACCGACTGGCCGTGGCGGATTAGCAGCAGCTTGAGAACGGTCATTGGTTTGGATTCATTGGTTTGGATTCAACCGTAAGCTATCTCTAGATTTTAGGTCGCTCGGGCCATGCGGCCCTAGGGGTGGCAGGAAGGGTTATGCCGGGCAGGTTGCGTCAGAGGGTTGTGCCGGAGGGTTGCGCCGGAGGGTTGCGCCAGAGGGTTGCGCCGGAAGGGCGGCATCGCTATTGTTTATTTTTATGGTTCGCAACCTGTTTAAAAATGTGGTCAGTCAGGTGCAGTCGGGGCTGCTGCGGGCCAAGGCGGCCTCCAAGCTCTCCGAGGAGGGGCTTTGCTCTCTGCCCTCGGTGTGGAATGTGGAGGTACAGCGGCGACTGCGGGCGCTACCTTACCCAGACTCCTACCTCACCGCCGTAGCCGATCAGATGGCCGAGGCGATCGCCGCCTGGCAAAGCGACTTCAATGCCCCCAATAACCTAGTGCTGCTGGGCAGCCCCGTGGACAATACCGCCGCTGTGCTAGACGCGGCGCTGACCGCCGACTATGCCCCCAAGCTGACGGCTAGCTTAGATATTGTGCGACCTCTGTCCTGGCAGCTGCGCCCGGCGGATCCTCTCTCAATTGAGGCTCAGCTGGCTGAGGCACTGACCCGGCTGCAATCGGCGGCGCAGAGCGATAATGACGACGACCCAGATGACCCGGACGACCTGGCTCGCCGCCAGCGGGTGATAGTGCTGCCGCCCCTAGAACAGTGCTACCTACGCTGCATCGGCGGCTGGCGGGGCATAGAGTGGCTGCGCGACACCGTCAGCGCCCAGCCAAATTACTTTTGGGTGATACCTAGCAACACCTGGGCCTGGACGTTTCTCAGCCGGGTGTGCCAGGTAGAGGCCTACCTCAACTACACATGCCCCCTCCCCCGGCTCGATCGCAATGCCCTCTGCGACTGGATTACCCCCCTGGCCGAGACCCTGGGGCAGCCGCTCTCTGAAGCCGATGCATCGGCTTCAGCGGTGGGGGATATCTCCTGGTCGACCTTTGCCGATCTGTGCGAGGGGCGACCCGAGGTGGCGCGGGCACTGTGGCTCAGGTCGCTCCGGCTGCAACAGTCTGACCGGCCAGAACAGCCTCAGCTCCCCGATCAGGGTGATCCGCTGCCGGTGTCCCTGCGCCAGGTGCAGTCTGCCTTGCCCTCGTTACCTGACCTAGAGGCCGCAGACCACTACGTGATCCACTCGCTGATGCTGCATGGGGAAATGGCGCGATCGCACCTGGCCCTCAGCCTAGGTCAGCCCGAAAGCATGGTGCAGGTGCGGGTACAGATGCTGCGTCAGGCGGGCCTGCTGCGCCTGACGCAGGCAGGGCTGAGCATTCAACCGGCCTACTACTCGCGGCTCTATACCGAACTTGATACCAACAACTTTCTCACTGAGGAAAACTCGTGATCGGCCCCCTGCTGCTAAGCCTTCATCTGGGGAATCTGTGGTGCCGCCTGGCCCAAATTGACAGTCTGCGGGAAACCGACGACGCCGTAGACGCCCTGCTGCGGGAAATTTCCGTCAACCGCATTGTCAATGCGGTGATCAGCCTGCTGCTGGCCTACGCCCTGCTGACGGGGGTACAGAGCCTGGCCAACTGGCTCTCAGAGCGGGTGCCAAAACAGTTTCGGCTCGGCATTAAGCAGTCGATCCCGTTTTGGAAGGGGATTATTCTGATTGCCCTGATTGCCCACATTCTGGGGCTGTTTTTTAATCTCTCGGGGCAAAACCTGGTGGCGATTACGGGCACCATTGCGGTGGCCCTGGGCTTTGCCTTCAAAGACTACGCCACCTCGATTATTGCCGGGGTGGTGGCCCTGTTTGAGGCTCCCTACCGGGTGGGCGATCGCGTCACCATTGGCGACCACTACGGCGAAGTGGTGAGCTACGGGCTGCGGGGCATTCGCCTGCACACCTTTGACGATGACCTGGTCACCATTCCCCACAGCGTTACCTGGAATGACCCCGTTATCAACGCCAACAGCGGCAGCCTAGAGGCCCAGGTGGTGACCGACTTCTATGTTGACCACGAGGCCGACTTGCAGGCCATCATCGATATTCTCTACCAGGCCGCCTACAGCAGCCGCTTTGTACAGCTCAAGCTGCCCATTGTGGTGGTGCTGGCCGAAATGCCCTGGGGCAGCTACCTCAAGCTGCGGGCCTACCCGATGGATATTCGCGATGAACCGGCCTTTCGCACCGACATTCTACGGCGGGCCAAGGAAGCACTGGCGGAGCAGCCGGTGGTCTATCCACGGATGAGCCCGATGATGGAGTTAGGGGGAGGGAGCGGCGAGGGGCAAAGGGCTAGGGGTGAGGGGTGAGGAAATCTGGGAAAACTGTCTACTCCAGCTTCCATAACTCCGGAGCTATGCCAAAATGCGTAGTCGAGTCATGCACTCTCCACGCCACGACCTTTAGAGTTTTCTCCATGTCGTCTTTTGTTCCTCCCGCCTCGCCTCTGCCCTGTCGCTGTAACCTCAATGCCGTCGACCGTCAGCGCCTGGGGTTATTTCTCAGCCTGGTGATGGGGTTTGCGGTGGTGGAATGGCTGGTGGGCAGCTATAGCCACAGCCTGTCTCTGCAATCTGACGCGGGGCACATGCTGACCGACGTAGGGGCCATTGGCCTGGCCCTATCGGCCAGCTGGCTGACCCGGCTCACCCTAGCCCGCCCCCGACCGGGCCAGCCGCGCCTAGAGGCGGTGGCAGCGCTGATCAACGGGGTGGGGCTGCTGGCCCTGGCGGCGCTAATTTCTTTGGAAGCCTGGCAGCACCTCAACGCACCGCCCACTGCTCTGGTCAGCGGCCCGATGCTGGGCACCGCCCTGGTGGGCCTAGCTATCAATGGCTTTGGGGTGTGGCTGCTGCACGGTCAGAGCCACGGGTCGCTCAACTTACGGGGGGCGTTTTTGCATGTGGTGGCCGATCTGGCCAGCTCAGCGGGGGTCATCGTGGGGGCGGTTTGCATGGCCCTATTTCATTGGTTTTGGCTAGATGGGGCGCTGAGTTTAGCGATCGCACTGCTGATCGGCAGTAGCGCCCTACCGCTGATCTACCAAAGCTGGGGTCAGCTCAAGGGTGAACCGAAGCCAGACCTGGCTGGCCTCGGCTTTCTAGAGGTGGGCCACAGCGACCTCCAGGCCCAAATTTCTCGGTCATCATCTGATTAAGGCGCGGCTGTGGAGGAACTCTGGGTAACAAAACTGGGGCATTGGCCCAGAAAACTGAGCCATATCGTCGATTAGATTCTAGTATTCTTAGCTAGGCGGCAATCTCTGCGTTGGCCGCCCATATATCTACGGGACTGTGTCTACGGGAGCGACCACCATGGGTACCTGGGTCAAGGAAACCGACGAAGCTTTTTACCTGATGCAGGGCAACCGGTGGATCTCCCGCATTCAGAAGCGTCCTTCTGCCTCTAACCCCAACGAGCAGGTGCTCAACGTCGAGGGCATGCGGGAATGGTTTCTGCGCTCAGATGCGCCCCTGGCGATGACGGTCTCAGTCGGGGCAGGCGGCCCAGAGCCAGAGCAGGCAGGGGCTGACCCGGTGCCGCCCCAACAACAAACCACGCCACCGGCCCAGGCCACCGTGCCGCCCCAACAACCAGCCGCGCCACCGCCCCCAGGGGTGGGTGGGCAAGGGCCTGCCCCCAGCCCGGAGGCACTGGCTCTGCGCGTCAAGAGCACCACCTTCTTTAAGCTTCAGCCCAAGCTCTCTAGCCAGCTGAGCGATAGCGAAAAGGTGCTGGTCACCAACGGTACCCGGCTCGATATTCAGTACTACATTGATGTGGGTAACCACCACTGGCAGGTGCAGCTGCGCGAACCGACATTGGGCGATCAGACCACCCGCAGCTGGTTTGTCTATACCCCAGACATTGATATGTTGACCGGCATTCGGCTGCGGGTGGTGAGCGACACGCTGCTTAAAGCCGAGCCTAAAATGTCGTCGCAGCTGAGCGAGGCTCAAAAGGTATTGGTCAAAAATGGCACCCAGCTAAATCTCATGGCGTTTAAGCCAGCCGCAGGTGATCACTTTGAGATAGAGCTGGCTGACGCCATTGGGGGCGCTGAGGTGGCTACTAAATGGTACGTCTTCAGCCCCGATGTCAAAATTGACGGCAACCGCGAAACCCTGGAAGTGGCGGGTGACACCATCTTTAAAACGGCTCCGGTGCAGTCGAGCCAGCTGGGCGATGCCGATAAGGTGCTGGTCAAGAAGGGCACGGTGTTTTTGCTTAACTCCTACGCTCAGCCCGACAAAAACCATGTGCGGGTGGCCTTGCAGGGTGCCTTTCTCGGCCCTCAAAACCGCACCACCTGGCATGCCTACATGCCCGACATTAGGATTTCGGGCACCGAAATTGGCAACCACCCCAAAGACCAGGGGCCGGGGCGGCCCGCCAACCCAGCCGATCGAGGCATCCCGCTGACTTTGCCCGGCTTTTCGGGCACCTACTACTCTAACGACCCCATTCAGCCCAAAAACCGCTATGGGGTGCGGGGCAACTTTACCTGGGGCGAGGCGCTCCATGTCAACCGCTCTACGGGGCGCTACCGCCGCCCGGCCAACGCCAGGGTGGTTCACGGCATTCTCAAGGTCGCTGACGTGATGGAGCAGATCCGCAAGATGTACGGTGATAAGCCGCTGCAAATCAACTCCTGGTATCGCGACCCGGCGACTAACAGAGCGGTCGGGGGTGCCCGCCTGTCGAGCCACCTCACGGGAGATGCGGTGGACTTTGTGGTGCCCGGTGTGCGGTGTTCTGATGTCTATGCGCGGCTCAACCCCTGGTGGGGGAGCCGGGGCGGGTTGGCCAGTTCTTCGGTGTTTACCCATATCGACGTGCGCGGCTACTGGGCCCGCTGGAGCTACGGCTATTAGACCAGACGACCGCTTGGTGGGCTTTGGGGGCTGGCGGCGGGGCCACCAACCCAGGGCTGGCAGGCTGGGTTTAGCGCTAGTGGGGATCAGTTTGGCCCTGGGTCTGGCGCTGGGGCCAGGGCAGGCGATCGCACCGCCGCCCGACTTCACCCTCACCCCCGATCTAGGGGAGTTTTCGCGGGTATGGCCCTACGACCTGGGCGATATCACCCTGACCCAGAGCGGCGTGGCGGTTGACACCCTGCCCCTGCCCCTGACCGGAACCATTGCCCTACCCGCTGGCGCTGCTCCGGTGCCCTGGGTGGTGGTGCTCCATGGCCGCCACGCCGGATGTCATTTTCAACCCGACGGAATCAGCGCTTGGCCCTGCGCACCCGAACCTCGGTTTGACCGGGGCTTTGCCTACCTGGCCCAGGCCCTGGCCGAAGCGGGCTATGGCGTGATCATGCCCAATTTAAACGCCGCCTTTACGGAAACCTACGGGGCCACCGCCGTCACTCGCAATGAGCTAGCCGACCAGCGCAGTGGTCAGATTATTGATGCCCATCTCACCCGGTTGGCCCAGGCCCATCGGGGCGATCAGGTGGGGTTTGACCTGCCGCTGATGGGCCGCGTCGATCTGGCGCGTCTGGCCATGGTGGGCCACTCGATGGGGGGCGGCGCGGCGGCGCTGAGCGCTATTCGGCGGGCCACAGCGGCAGAGGCGATCGCCACTGGCCTCGGCCCAATCGCGGCGCTGGTGTTGGTCAGCCCGACTCGCAGCTACCCCATGGCCCAGCGGCCCGATGCCTACCAACTGCCGGATGTGCCGACGGTGGTGATGGCGGGGGGATGCGATCGCGACATTTTTGATCTCAGCAGCCTCTACTATGTCGAAATGGCCCGGCAGCAGCCCCGCACCACCCCAGTCTTAGGCCTGCTGCTGCCGGGGGCCAATCACAACTTTTTTAACGCCGCCGTGGCGGAGGATGACTATTACCGCCAGCCCGACCACGGGTCGCTGTGTGACCCGCAGCGATCGCGCGATCGCCTCTCCCGGGTGGCCCAAGAAAACTTTCTGGCCCAGTACACCCAAGCCTTTTTGCGCACGGTCTGGTCTGCTGCTGGGGATGCGGCCCTGGCTGAGGTGGGGATGGCACCTCACCGGGCGGCCCCTAGGGAACTCTTGGGTCAACCGGTACTCACCACCCTGGTGTCTCCCAAGACCCAGCGCTACACCGTATTTCAAGCCGAGAATGCCCCAGCGGCAAGGCTCACCCCTGGTTTAAAGGCCACCCTCTGTAAGCCTCTAACCGACTGCCAGCCGTCCTTGAGACCCTACCCCCACTTCCCGGCGCTGCTGACCCTGGGCTGGGAGGCCGCTCCAGAATCGCTGCAAGTGCCCCTAGAGGGCGTTGACGCGAGCCGCTTTAGCAGTCTCGAACTGCGTCTCGCCCCCGATCGATCCTGGGCATGGCCCCAGGGGCAGCCGGTATTTGCGGTGGTGCTGCGCGACCAGCAGGGCGGTGCCGCGCGGGTTGAGATTCCCTCGACGGTGCCCGCCCTGCGCCAGTTTGAGCCCGACCCGACCCATGGATACACAGCCCCTCTCTACCCTAGTTCTCTCCGTATTCCCCTAGGGCAGTTCGCGGGCGTTGACCTAGCGGCAGTGACCAGCGTGGAAATAGTGTTTGATCAGGCAGCTCAGGGCAGGCTGCACTTAGCCAGCATTGAGTTTGTGGGCCGATGAGAAACCGGGTTTCTTAGCCGCACTTGTCAGCCCATTGACACCCCCCAATAGAAACTCGGTTTCTAACGCGATGCCCTAAATGTCCTCAAATCGGGGATGCTGAAACTCGTAGCCCGCCGCCTTGAGCTTTTGGTTTGACACGCGCACATTGTAGGGCCGAGCGCTGGGCTGAGACAGATCCCACGTTACGGGATCGAGATGGTTGGCGGTGCAGACGCGGTCGATCAGCTCGCGCACCGTGGGGATTTCGTCTTGCACCAGGTTGTAGAGGCCGCTGAGGGCTTGGGCTTGGGCCAGTGCGATCGCACCCACAATGTCGTCTAAATGTACCCAGTTGCTGGCTTCGTGCCCAGAGCCGGGGCGGGTCTGCCCAGCGGCGCGGCGGTAGATTTTGGCCAATTCTCGCCCTGGGCCATAGATGCCGCCAAGGCGAAAGATGCAGACGTTTCGCTCAGGCGTAGCCGCTGCCAACAGCGTGTTTTCTGTTTCTACCAAAATGCGCCCGTTGTCGGTGGCAGGCTTGGCGGGGTCATCTTCTCTGGCCCAGGCTCCCCCATAGTTGCCGTAGACCGAGTAGGTGCTGGTGAAGATGATTTGCTTTAGATGCGGCGCTTGATCGAGAGCACCCACGACGGTTTTGGCGGTATTGAGATAGGTCGCTTCGTAGTTGGCCTGGCGACCGGCCCCCACGCAGATCAGCAGGGTATTTTGGCCTTGTAAAAGAGCGGCAATGCCCTCGGCATCTGCGCCACCCACCACCTGCACAGCCTTGGCTACCCTCTGCAAGTCAGCCACGCGCTCAGGGCTAGTGGTCGTTGCCGTGACGCTGATGCCCTGGGATTGCCACAGGTGCGCCACGGCTTGACCGACATAGCCACAGCCTAAAATTGCTGCCTTCATGGCTTAAGTCTCCTTAGGGCTTCGATTGCTGCATTTTTGCGCGCTTCTTTAATGCTGCGCCCTTGACCGAGGCCGTAGCTGGTGCCACCAACCTGTACCTCTAAAACAAATAGTTTGGCGTGGTCAGGGCCGAGGCGATCCTTCTCGATGTAACCGGGCAACACCCCCCCCATATGGGCCTGCACATATTCTTGCAGTTCAGTTACCGGATCGATGATCTGAAGCTTTAGGACGTTCTTAACCAGCGGGTTAAAGATGCCCTCAACATAGCTGTAGGCGGCGGCAATACCTGCGTCGAGCCGATAGGCCCCAATCACGGCCTCAAACATATCGGCCTGAACGCTGGGGTTGTCGCGCTCGTGCTGTGCCCCAGCCCCCAAGCGCATGTGGTTGGGAATGCCTATCTCTACCGCCAGCTTCGCCAGGCAAGGTTCATCCACCAGGCGATCGCATCGCCTCGACATTTCTCCTACGTTGATCTGGGGGTAGCGGGCAAGCAGCAGATCGCGCACCACAAACTCTAGAATGCTGTCGCCTAGAAACTCTAGCCGCTCGTAGTCTGGCCCTTCGCTGGGGTGTTCGTTGGCGTAGCTGCTGTGGGTGAGTGCCTGCCGCAGCAGGGCTGGATTTTGAAAGGTCGGTAAGTCCATAGTCTATGGAGGATGAGCGAGGCATTAGCGCCGTCCTGTATCCTAAACCAAGTTCAGCCCTGGCTTTGCCCCTTGTACCTCACCCATCTATCGCTCAGGCATTTTCGCAACTATGGCGAGCAGCAGATCGACTTTGCCGCTCCCAAGACCATCTTGGTGGGGGAAAATGCCCAGGGTAAGTCGAATCTGCTGGAGGCGGTGGAGCTGCTGGCGACCTTGAAGTCGCACCGGACGAGCCGCGATCGCGACGTCGTGCAGCAAGACCAGCCCGCCGCCCAAATCACTGCCTCTGTCCGTCGAGATTTGGGCATGGCCGATCTCTCGCTGGTGCTGCGTCAGGTGGGGCGGCGCACGGCCATTCTCAATGGCGAGAAGCTCAGGCGGCAGATCGACTTTCTCGGTGCCCTAAATGCGGTGCAGTTTTCTAGCCTCGATCTTGACCTGGTGCGGGGCGGGCCGGGCGGGCGGCGCGACTGGCTCGATACCTTGCTGATTCAGCTAGAGCCAGTCTATGCCCACATCTTGAGCCAGTACAACCAGGTGCTAAAGCAGCGCAACGCCCTGATCAAAAAATCCTTTGGCGACAACGAGGGAGACGCTAAGCCAGCCGTCGACGCCGCCGAGTTTGCCCTGTGGGATGCTCAACTGGCGGCCCTGGGGACGCGGGTGATTCGTCGGCGGGCCAGGGCGATCGCGCGGCTGGCCCCCATCGCCCACCAGTGGCACCAGGCGATCAGCGGCCAGCGAGAAGACTTGCAGATCCACTACCAGCCCAATGTGCCGATGGCAGAGGATGACCCGCAGGTAATCGAGGCCAGTTTTTTGGAGAAGATCAAGCTGCGGGCGATCGCAGAGCAGCACCAGCGCACCACCCTGGTTGGCCCCCACCGCGACGACATTGAGTTTGCCATTAACGACACCCCCAGCCGCCAGTATGGCTCGCAAGGGCAGCAGCGCACCCTGGTATTGGCCCTGAAGCTGGCGGAGCTACACCTGATCGATGAGGTGGTGGGTGAGCCGCCGCTGCTATTGCTCGACGACGTGCTGGCTGAGCTAGATCTCAACCGCCAAAATCAGCTATTAGAGGCGATCCAAGACCGCTTTCAAACCATTATCACCACCACCCACCTGGGTGCCTTTGGCAGCCAGTGGATGGCTTCATCGCAGATCTTGACGGTCAAGGCTGGCCGGATTGAGGATAGCTAAGGCAATGTCTCGAAAAGAACTTCCCTGGATTGGGCAAACAACCGTTTGCCCCTACGGTAGAACGACTCGTAAGTGAGGTATTTTCTCTGCTGGAAATCTCCTCAGCAATTTTGCAGCCTGGCATGAGGAACAATCATGATGAGAGAAGGTTTTCCATACCCAAGCTTGATCAGGTTACCGCAACATGTTTGAACGACAGCAAACCGTCTCTACCCCTGCCAATGGTCGCGCCGTTACCCCAAGGCACCGCGCTATGTTGAGCCGAGGCAGCTACTTTAGCTTGCTCAGCCTGGGCAGTGCGGGCAGCATTCTCAGCATTGGCAGCACCGGCAGCATTCTTAGCATTGGCAGTGCGGGTAGCATCTTGAGCATTGGCAGTGCAGGCAGCATTTTGAGCGTTGGCAGCGCCGGTAGCGTGCTGTCGGTGCTAAGTCTGGACAGCATTCTCAGCGTTTTGCAGTTTTGGGCGATTCGTAAGTTTTGACCATACTTAGCCGTTGAAATCTTGATGACCTCCGCCCAAACACGCCAGATTTGGCCCAGGGGCAGACTGCATCAATTTCATTGGGATGAGTTGCTTGGCCCAAACTCATCGGGCAGTTCATCAAATGCGATCGCTAGCTCTTTGCACAGCGATCGCATCTGCGGCACCGTCAACGTTGGCGGATACTCTCCCTTTTCCCAAGCCCTCACCGCCCGGTCAGACACCCCAATGCGCCTAGCCAACTCAGCCTGCGTTAAACCCACCCGTTGGCGCATTTGCTTCAGGGGTGATGGGTGTTGTTGCGGTGCCTCATCAGCCATTAATCAACCGATAGCTCTTGTAGGTACAGCTGCTGTTCTGCTGGGCTCAAAAATGACGCTTTGAAGGAATTTTGGGCGAGCTGCACCAGTTGCTCTGGCGTTAGCCCCAGGGCCGACTCTACCGCCGCAAAGTTTTCGGCCAGGTAGCCGCCGAAGTAGGCGGGGTCGTCAGAATTGACCGTCACGCACAGACCCAGATCCATCAGCTGCTTGAGGTTGTGCTGGGCCATGTCATCAAACACGCAGAGCTTGACATTCGACAGGGGGCACACCGTCAGCGGTATCTGGTGCTCGACCAAATACTCCACCAGGGCCGGGTCTTCCACACAGCGCACGCCATGGTCGATGCGCGACACCTTGAGTAGGCGAATCGCCTCCCAAATATAGTCTGGTGGCCCCTCTTCGCCTGCGTGGGCCACGGTGAGCCAGCCCTCGGCCCGCGCCCGGTCAAACACCGCCTCAAACTTTGAGGGCGGATGCCCCAGCTCCGACGAATCTAGCCCCACGGCGATAATGCTGTCGCGGTAGGGCAGGGCTTGCTCTAGGGTGGCCATGGCGGCCTCGGCGCTGAGGTGGCGCAAAAAGCAGAGAATTAGCCCTGAGGAAACCCCCAGTTCGGTCTTGGCATCGTGAAGCGCTTGGGTGATGCCGCTGTGGACAAGCTCGAAGGGAATGCCGCGATCGCAGTGGGTCTGGGGGTCAAAGAAAATTTCGGTGTGGCGCACCTGCTGGGCGGCGCACTTTTGCAGGTAGGCCCAGGTGAGGTCGTAGAAGTCTTGCTCGGTCTGCAAGACCTGGGCACCGGCATAGTAGATATCGAGAAATGATTGGAGGTGCTCAAACTGGTAGGCGGCCCGCACCGCATCGACCGACTCGTAGGGCAGGGCAATGCCGTTGCGCTGGGCTAGGGCCACTAGCATCTCAGGTTCTAGGGAGCCTTCGATGTGGATATGGAGTTCGGCCTTGGGTAGGGAGTGCGATCGCATAGTAAACCAGCGCATTTAAGCGACAATTATCGCCCAATATCTGGCCGTTGTCGGCAACCTATCACCGGGGATTATGGCTGAAGAGAGAGGTTGAGCCCCCTTGTGGCCTTTTAAGGTTTAGGCAAGATACCCCATGATCAGGAGACAATCCCATGGCCTACGAAAACACAGAAACTCTGCCCCAAGATACTCAGTCGCTGCCCCAAGAGGCCAAGCAAATCTTTATGGCTGCCTTCAACGCAGCGTCAGAAGATGGCTTTAGCGAAGACGGTGCCCACGAGGTTGCCTGGAATTCCGTGAAAAATACCTTTGCCCAAGACAACAGTGGGGAATGGTACTTCAAAGCTGAAAAGCTCGACTCTAAAAGCACCACCGGCACCATGCCTGGTGCCTAGACTGGATGAGCGCCCAGCGTTTTACATTAGTTAGAACGCTGGGCGGCATTAAGTCCCCACTCCTTCAGCTTTTGGCCAACTTGAGATCAATTTAGGCGGCTTCTGAAAAACTTTCTCTCCCATGGTGGGCATTGCCCACCCTACGGTAGCTAGTTCGCCTGATAAAACGGGGATTTGCCTTCCTAGAAATCTCCTTAGACGCTGGCAGGCTGGCGCAGGGGCTCAGACAGCGATCGCCCTGTGCCCCCACGCCGCACCAAAATTAATTCAGCGCCAATGCTGACGGCGATTTCTTCTGGTGTCAGCGCCCCGATGTCTAAACCAATCGGGGCATAGATCGTGCCTAGGGTTGCTTGAGCCATGCCCTCTGACCCAAGCGCCTGGTAGACCTGACGCACGCGCTTTTCGCTGCCGATCATGCCGATGTAACGGCAGGGGGTAGACCGCTGGACCAGGGGCTTGAGGGCGGCGAGGTCGTAGGTATAGCCGCGCGTGACCAGGGCGGCGTAGAGGTTTTGGTGAGGGGCGAGGGCGGCGATCGCAGCCTCAATGCTCTGGGCAAAAATCTGGCTAGCTTGGGGATAGTGATCGGCATTGGCCCACTCAGGGCGATCGTCCTGCACGGCAATTTGAAACCCAATGAGATGGGCGACTTTGGCCAGCTGAATGCCCACATGACCAGCTCCGACAATCAGCAGCGTTGGCGGCGGTTGCAGGGTTTCGACAAATGCGATCACAGGGTCAATCTGAACAGCATTTTCTGCCAAGTAAGGCCCGCTATCTTGCTCCCCGCTATCTTGCTCAAAGGGCGTTACCAAAGTGATGGACTGACCGCTCTGGAGCTGTCGCAAGATAGTCCGCACCAAAAGTTTTGCCGCATCCCCCTGCCAGCGCTCTAGCCACACCCGCATGTGGCCGCCGCAAACCCCCTGGGTCGGCCGCCGGGGTGCGCCCGACAGGTCAATTTCGACAACCTGCTTTTCCCCGGTTTTCAAAACTTCCTGAGCTAGGCGCAGCACTTTAGCTTCTCCAGCACCGCCGCCGATGGTATTAAAGCCTTGGCCTCTGGCATCGACTACGAGCTTGGCCCCGACCTCACGGGGCACAGAACCCTTAACGCCAGTCACGGTAGCTAAAACAGCCGGGCCATATTCAAGGGCCTGGGCCAGTTGTTCAAAGCAGTTCACCATAGAATTATTTCAATCGTGTCCAACTTCAATTACATCTCCTGGGCTAATCGAAGTTAGCACCTGACAAACATCAGGCATTAAAGGCAGTAGATCGGGCAGACGATTACTGAGCGCCACCAAAACTACTACAGCCACCCCAGCTTGGCGTAAATTTTGCTGATAACGCAGATTTTGATCTGTAGTCACTAAAATAGTGAACCCTGCTTGGTTCATAAGGGTCAGCAGTTCGCCATTTTTTCTACCTGACCACCCCATTTCAACCACGGTGCTGACATCGTAATCAGCCAGTTCACGCTTCAATGGGCGAGGAGCACATTCATCCAGCAGGATTCGCATAGGTCATTAGCATTTCTTTTGCCAATTCCAAAGCGGCAATCGCTTGTTTCCGACTCACACTGGGAAAATGATCCAAAAACACGTTTAGAGAATCTCCAGCCTCAAGGTAATCCAGCAGCGTTTTGACTGGCACGCGAGTACCAAAAAAAACAGGAGTTCCTCCTAGAATGTCAGGATCGCTTTGAACAACGTGGGGTATTAGTGCCATAGCTGTTTGATTGCCCAACTTAAGCCGTTACGCTGATCATAGTGTGGTTTATCTATCTCCGGCATTTGTTCTCGTTAAGACATCACCTCTACGGAGCGACCCTGGCTTACCGTCGCCTTGACGGCCTCGATCGCCCACAGGGTGGCCTCTGGAGTGGCCGGTAGGGCCAGGGGCACGTAGTCGGCATGGCCAAAGGCCGCCACCGCCGCGCGGATCGCCTCTCGCACCGACATGGCCAGCATAAAGGGCGGTTCGCCCACCGCTTTGCTGCCGTAGATCACGCCATCCTGGGCGGCGCGCTCTAGCATGTGCACGGTAAATTGCTCGGGCACTTCGCTGATGGTGGGGATTTTGTAGGTGCTGGGGGCAAAGGTACGCAGGCGACCTTCACCGTCCCACACCAGTTCTTCCATGGTCAGCCAGCCCATGCCCTGCACGAATGCGCCTTCGATCTGGCCCCTATCCACCAGCGGGTTGAGGGATTCGCCAACGTCGTGGACAATATCGACCTGGCGCAGCTTAAAGGTGCCGGTGAAGCCATCGACTTCGACCTCTGACACGGCGGCCCCGTAGGCAAAATAGTAGAAGGGGCGACCCTTGCCCAGCTTTGGATCCCAAAAGATGTTGGGGGTGCGGTAGAAGCCGGTGGCCGACAGGCTGATGCGTTCGCTGTAGGTTTGCTGCACCACCTCGTCGAAGGCGATGCGGGCGCTGGGGTAGGTGCGGCAGTAGATCCAGTCGTCGGCGAAGACCATGTCTTCGGGGGCGTCGAGGTTCAGCATCCGCACGGCCACTCCGGCGAGGCGATCGCGCAGGGTCTCACAGGCATTTTTCACCGCCTGGCCGTTGAGGTCTGAGCCGCTGGAGGCAGCGGTGGCGGAGGTGTTGGGCACCTTGTCGGTGCTGGTGTGCATCATGCGAATGCGATCGCTCTTGACCCCCAGCGCCCTGGCCGCCACCTGAATCATTTTGGTGTGCAGGCCCTGGCCCATCTCGGTGCCGCCGTGGTTGAGCTGAATGCTGCCGTCGGTGTAGATCAGCACCAGCGCCCCAGCCTGGTTGTAGGTGACTTTGTTGAAGGAAATGCCGAACTTGACCGGGGTGATGGCCAGGCCGCGCTTACGGTAGGGGCTGGTTTCGTTGAAGGCGGCGATCGCCGCTCGGCGCGGCATATAGTCGGCTCCTTGCTTGGCCTCCTGCCACACCCGAGCAATGCGGTTGTCAACGATGTCTTGGCCGTAGTGGGTGCGGTTGCTGTCGCCCTCGCCGTGGTAAAAGTTGCGCTCGCGCACCAGATCCGGCGGCAGATTGAGGGTGCGGGCAATGCGATCGCACACCTCCTCAATCACGATCATGCCCTGGGGGCCACCAAAGCCGCGATAGGCGGTGTTTGACACCCGGTTGGTCTTGGCGATCCGCCCTTCGACCACCAAGTTGGGCACGTAGTAGGCGTTATCGACGTGGAGCATGGCTCGGCCCAGCACCGGGGGCGACAGATCGAGGCTCCAGCCGCCGTCGGCGGTCAGCACTGCCTTGAGGGCGGTGAGGGTGCCGTCGCTGTTAAAGCCCGCCTCGTACTGACCCAGAAAGCCGTGGCGCTTGCCCGTAATGATCATGTCGTGGTGGCGACGCAGGCGCACCCGCGCCGGTCTGCCGGTTTTGTAGGTGGCCAGGGCCGCCGCCGAGGCAAAGGGGTTGGCCTGGGATTCTTTGCCGCCAAAGCCGCCGCCCATGCGCAGGCAGGTGCAGACCACTCGGTTTTTGGGCAGGCCCAAAATGCGGGCAACCACCTCCTGGGTTTCGGTGGGGTGCTGGGTCGAGGTGTAGAGCTGTAGGTTGCCCTCGCCATCGGGGATGGCCCAGCTGGCTTGGGTTTCGAGGTAGAAGTGGTCTTGGCCGCCGATTTCGACTTCGCCCGTAAAGCTGTGCTCGGCGGTGGCCAGGGCGGCGTCGGGGTCGCCCCGGCGAATGAACTGGGGGGCGCTGTGGTAGCTGTCGGCGGCGATCGCATCTTTCACCGTCTTAATCGCAGGCAGCGGCTCGTACTCCACCACAATTTTGGCGGCGGCGTCTCGGGCAGCGGCTTCGGTTTCGCCCACGGCCCAAGCTACTACCTGGCCGTAGTAGCTGACCTCGTCGGTGGGCAGCAGCACCTCGTCGCGGACGATGACGCCGGTGTTGTTTTCGCCGGGCACATCGGCGGCGGTGAGCACGGTAACGCAGCCCTCGACCTCAAGCGCCGGAGCAGTGTCCAGCTTGGTGATCGTGGCTCTGGTGTGGGGAGACATCACCGGATACAGCGACAGCATCCCCGCTGGCTCGCGCTGGTCGTCGGTGTAGACGGCCGTGCCGCTGACGTGGGCAACGGCGCTTTCGTGGCTTTTGGGCTTACCGACTGGGCTCATGGAATACCTCGCTAGGGGTTTTGGATTGGGAATTTTGGATTTCCCCTCTGGGCAGGGGGGTTAGAGGTAGGGTGGGCATTGCCCACCACCCTCCTTGGGCAGCATCACAAAGCTGACGGGGCACAGCATGGGGAATGGGCGATCACACAGGTTGAACGGTGGGCAATGCCCACCCTACGAAGACTGAGGGGGATGGTCGTCGGTTATATGAGGAACGGTGGGCATTGCCCACCCTACGAAGACCGGCTCCCTTCTCCCGGAGGGCGAGCGGTTGGGGGTGAGGGCCGTGGGAACTGTACTTAAGAAAACTCCACGAAGAACTTCTCGAACAAATTCACCACCAGCCGCTTACGGTACTCGGCACTGCCCCGCAGATCAGTCAACGGGGTGAAGGCCTCTTGCAGTAGGGGCTTCACAGCCTGTACCGTAGCCATCGTCCAGGGTTTGCCCAGCAGGAATTCTTCGGCTGCGATCGCCCTAGCCGGAGTTGCCGCCACCCCGCCATAGCCCAACCGGGCCTGGAGAATCTGGTTCTCCCCATCCACATCCACCACAAAGGCCGCCGCCACAATGCTGATGTCGTCGGTGCCGCGCTTGCCAATTTTGTACGACTGGCTCAGGCGGCGATCGGTCCCAGGGGTGAGGGCTTTGGGAATCTGCACCGAGACAATCACCTCCCCCGGTTGCAGCTCAGTCTGGCGGTAGCCGGTGAAAAAGTCCGCCAGGGGCAGGGTGCGCTCTCCACCGGAGCCAGCCAGTTTCAGCACCGCATCCAGCGACAGCAGCACCGGGGGCAGGTCGCCAATGGGAGAGGCCGTGCCAATATTGCCGCCCAGGGTGGCTCGGTTGCGCACCTGGCGGGCCGCAAACCAGTGGATCATCTCATCTAGGCTGGGAAACACTCCGTGCAGGTTGGTCTCAATATGGCTGAGGGGCACCGCCGCGCCAATTTCGACCAGCTCATCGGTTTGGTGAATCTGGTTTAACTCCGCCACCGCTTCTAGGGAAATTAGCATCGGGTACTGCTGCCGGTGCCAGCTCATCTCCAGACCCAGATCCGTGGCCCCAGCCACCAGGGTGGCGTCGGGGTGCTGCAAGAGTTCTAGAACGTCTGACAGCTGGGTCGGTCGGTAGAACCGCTCACTGTGGCCATTGTTTTGGGTGGTATAGGCCAGGGGCACAAGGTCTGTCGAGGCCGAGACTAGCTGCTCGGAGAATTGATCCTGAGCTGCGGCATCGGCCACCATCTGCGCCGCGCGGCGAATCGGAATATAGCCCGTGCAGCGGCAGAGGTTGCCCTCCACCGAGAGGTCGTCGGGGGTGCCGTCGTAGTAGGCGGCAAACAAACTCATAATGAAGCCGGGGGTGCAGTAGCCGCACTGGGAGCCGCCGGTTTCAACCATCGCCGCCTGCACCGGGTGAAGCTGGTCGGCGGTGACGGGTTCTTTGACAAAGGCAGCTTTGGGAAGGTGGCAGTTAGTAATACCGTCTGCCGTCAGCACCTGCCGCCCCGCCACCGCCCCCAGGGGAATCAGGCAGCTATTCACCGCCTGGTAGTGGGGTTGCCCATCGGCCCCTTCGCCAATCAGGGCCACGGTGCAAGCACCGCAGTCGCCATCGCCACAGCCTTCTTTGGTGCCCGCCCGCCCGCTGAGGCGGAGATACTCTAGCAGCGTCATGGCAGGAGAAACATGGCTAACAGAGAGAGGTTCGCCGTTAATGGTAAAGCTGAGTTGTTGAGTGTTGAGTTGTTGAGTCACAAAGGTTTACTGCATTGAGAAACATGATCCCATAGGCAATTTAGTGTTCAACCTAGCTGCAATTTGGTAAGCCAGGTAACAATTTGGCTAAAGTTTAACCTCACTGCATGGCGTTCAGCAGAGCAGCCTGGCGAGAGCATCACCCCGGCGGCAATAAATCACCGATTTGGTTAGGCAAAACCCCTTACGTGCTATGGATTTCCCCTTCTGCCTTGAAATACTAAATCCTAACGAAATTCGTGCCGAATATAATGACTGAGGCTAAAATCCCGGCCAAAATACCGTAGCAGCAGGCAACTAAACTACTAAATGAGCTTCTTCTGTAGCGCCAAAGCAGGGTGGCAAGCGTCAGGGAGTAGAGCAACTCTTCGATGGGAAATTCAACGATCTGCACCCCTGTATCAATGCCTAGAATAATGGTAGTCCAAAACAAAAACGTGACAAAGCTGTTGATCACCGGAGCCCGGCTCTCTCTAGTCGGAATTTGCAGCTGGGCAACAAAGCTAATATAGGCTGACACGATCAGGGGAAACAGGGCGGCGGCTAGGCTGCGCAACCCAAACACAGATGATTCACCAAAGGCAAATGAGACAGTAGAAAAGAGCTGAAACAGTAAAAACCCGACTGCCAGAAAAACCACAAAGAAGCTTAAAATACCTTTCATGCCTCGGGTGGATGCTCCAGGCATTCGCTTGCGACGAGATTGCATAGTAACCCTCAAAAATAATCCAGCGAAGCATGACTCTCAAATCAAAACCTGAGCGTTGTGAGGGGCGGCAGGCAGGCAGTGGCGTCTAGGCGATTTTACGTATACCGCAAAGGATATGCCGCAGAGGATACCGTCAACGCAACCACCCCATGGTGACCAGGTTTTTGCCCAAAGCTAAGGTAATTGGTAACCGAGTGTAGCAATTTTGCCAGGGTAAACCCCTCATCCCACTGGTGGATTTTGGGTCGGTGGGCTCTTGCCTCAAGTCCTTTAATCAACAGCTGCGATCGCAGGCAGATGCGATCGCAGCCTCCGATCAGGCATTCTGGTCAAAAGCGCTTTTTTTCATTCCCATGACTCAGCCCACCTCAGCTTCGCCCCTGTTCGCCAGCGCCCTCCTAGACGCCCTGCATTTTGCAGCCACCCAGCACAGCGCCCAGCGCCGCAAAGACAAAGCAGCTTCGCCCTACATCAACCACCCAATTCGGGTGGCGCAGCTGCTGGTCAGCGAGGGTGGCGTGACCGATCTGGTGACCCTACAGGCTGCCATTCTCCACGACACGGTAGAAGACACTGGGACAACCCCCGAGGAACTAGAACGCCGCTTTGGCCCAGCGGTGCGGCGCGTGGTGGAAGAAGTCACCGATGACAAGCGCTTGCCCAAGGGCGATCGCAAACGCCTGCAAGTCGAGCACGCCCCCCACCTGTCGCCCCAGGCCAAGCAGCTCAAAATTGCCGACAAAACCGCCAACGTGCAAAACATCACCACCTCGCCCCCCGACGGCTGGTCCCTAGAGCGCAAGCGCGAATACTTAGATTGGGCCGATCAAGTCGTGGCCGGGTGCCGGGGCTGCAACCCGGCCCTAGAAGCCGTTTATGACAAGATCATGGCCGAGGGCAGGCGATCGCTCCAGACCTAGTACTTCAAGGCAGAAGGCAGAAGGCAGAAGGCAGAAGGCAGAAGGCAGAA
>RECJ01000111.1 GCA_007694115.1 Leptolyngbya sp. DLM2.Bin27
GCCTTCCGCCTTCTACCTTCTGCCTTCCGCCTTCTACCTTCTGCCTTCCGCCTTCCGCCTTCTGCCTTCCGCCTTCCCGCACTAGGCCGGGTCAGCCGGGGGTGGGTCTGGTCTGGGGGTGAGGTCATTGATGGCAATTAAAATTAGCTCTCTGCCGTCGGCCAGGGTGATTTTGCGCAGGTTGAGGCTCATGACTTTGCGGCCAATGCGCTCAAACCGATGGTTGACGCGCAGGTCTATGATCTGAGTGTTGTGGGGCAATACGTCTTCGATCTGCGATCGCAGCTCAGCGATATTCCACTGGCCATTGCCCAGCTCAAAAAACCGCACCGACTCGGTCTCGGCTGGGCTGACCTGAAAGGTGCTGTAAAACCGCTGATTGGCCGTCACCACCCGCAGGTTGTCGTCGAGCACCACCAGGCTCTCGCCCACCGTCTGGGCAATGGCCTCGGCATAGTTTTGCTCGCTCTCGGCGCTGCGCTTAAAGGTGTCGATCTGCACCAGCACCAGCACCGCCCCGGTGACCCGGTTGCCGCTGGCGTGGTAGGGGTAAATGCGCAGGTCGTACCAACACCCGCGCTGATCTTGCACCTCCTGGGTTTTGAGGGTGAGGGTGCTAATCACCTCGGCAATCTGGGTATCTAGATCGGCGAGGGTCAAGTTGTGGTTGATGTTTCTCAGCGATCGGCCTAGGTCGGCGGCCAGCAGGTTAAACAGATCGGCGGCGGCGGGGGTAAAGCGGCGAATGGTCAGATCGGTATTGACCATCAAAATTGGGATCTTGATGCTGCTGAGCAGGTTTTCTAGATCGTTACCCACCTGGATGGCCTCAAGATTGCGGCGGTGCAGCTCGGCGTTAATGGTGCTGAGTTCTTCGTTGGTGGCCTGAATTTCTTCTTTGGCGGTTTGCAGTTCTTCGTTGGTGCTTTGCAGTTCCTCGTTGCTAGAGAGGGTTTCTTCGTTGGCGGCCCTGAGATTTTGGTTGGTGGCATCCTGTTCTTCGATAATCGCCCGCAGGTAGGCCTGGTTATCTTCCAGCTCTTGCTCTAGGTGGCGAATCAGCGCCTGCTCAGGGCTCAGGGGCTGGGCTGGCTCAGAGTCGGCGGCGGTGGCCAGCTCAGGCAGGGGCTGCCATGGGGTAAACAAAATTAAAAAGTAGGGATCACTGCCCACCTTGGAGGCCGCCTCGGGCTGGATCGGCACGATATCGAGGTGCACCTGCCGCAGCAACCCACTGACGTTGATGGCCGAGGTGGTTTTATTGATCGGTTTTTTTGACTGCTGGGCCTCGTGCAGCAGGGTGCGCAGGTCGAGGCGCAGGTCTTCGCGCACCATTTTGAGCAGGCTGAGGCTGGCCTGCCCCGGCGACGGCGACAGGTAGGGCTCCATCTTGCCGCGAAACTGCACGATTTCGAGCATGTTATTGACCACCACCCCAACCGGGGCGTAGTCATTCAGCACCAGCCGGTCGACCACCTCAGACAGGCTGGGGGCCGCTGGCCGGGGCGGGGTGACGGCCACATCTAGGGTGGCTTGGGTGAGGGCGGCGGCACTGCCTAGCTCCATGGGCGTCAGCTGGGCCGAGGCCTGCTTGGCATAGATTTTATGCTTAGAGCTGACCACTCGAAACAGGTTAATAAACCCGCCCACGCTCTCGGCAGAGCCCAGCAGCAAAAAGCCGTCGGGCTTGAGCCCGTAGTAAAACAGCGGAAACATCTTTTTTTGTAGCGCCAGACCAAAGTAAATCAGCACGTTGCGGCAGCTAATCAGGTCGAGCCGCGAAAACGGCGGGTCGCTACAGAGGTTTTGGCGGGCAAAGATGCACAGCTCGCGCACGGCTTTGTTGACCTGGTAGCCCCCCTCGGTGGGCACAAAAAACCGCTCCAGCCGCTCCGGCGAAACATCCATCACCTCGCTGGGCCGGTAGATGCCCAAGCGGGCTTTTTCGATCGCGGGCTCGCTGAGATCGGTGGCAAAAATTTGAATTTGTTGAGTTTGTGCCTGTGGCAGCTCGGCCAAAAACTCGATCAGTCCAATGGCCAGGGAGTAGGCCTCTTCGCCAGTCGAGCACCCGGCCACCCAGATCCGCAGGGGGCTGTCGGCGGGGCGATCGCGCAGCAGCTGCGGAAAGATCTCTTGCTTGAGGGTGTCAAATACCTCGCGATCGCGAAAAAAACTGGTCACATGGATCAAAATTTCTTCGTAGAGCGCCTTGACCTCTTTGGGGTGAGCTTGCAGGTAGCGCACGTAGGGCTCGAGGTGCTCTAGCTGGTAGAGCGCCATGCGCCGCAAAATGCGCCGCTGCAGGGTGGCGTGTTTGTAGGTGCTAAAGTCAACCCCAAAGGCCGACTGAATGATGTTTAAAACGCTCAGCAGGTTGATTTCGCCGGTTTGGCCAGGCGGGGGCACCGCCGCCACCGCCGCCCGGCCCGCGACGTAGGGGTGGCCGCTAATTTTGCCAAGCTCAACGGCAATCTCAGCCGGGGGCAGCACAAAATCGACCTGCCCGGTGGCCATGGCGCTGCTGGGCATGCTCGCGATCTGGGCGGTGTCTTCGCACTGGGCAAAGGTAATGCCCCCGGCGGCTTTGATCGCCTCGATGCCGTGGGAGCCATCGCTGTCGCCCCCCGACAAAATCACTGCGATCGCCCGATTGCCCTGATCGGCTGCCAGCGACTTGAGAAAGATATTCACCGCAAAGTTGAGCCGACTCCCTGAGTCTCGCGGCGTCAGGCGCAGTCGCCCCTGCTCAATCGTCAGGTTTCGATTGGGCGGAATCACGTACACCTGGTTGGGGGCAACGGCGGTGCCCTCTTGAGCCTCTTGCACAGGCATTGAGGTGGTGCGCGACAAAATATCACTCAGCAGGCTGGGCTGAGTGGGGTCTAGGTGCTGCACCAGCACAAAGGCCATGCCCGTATCGGTAGACAGGTGGCTAAATAGTTCACTAAAGGCCTCTAGCCCCCCCGCCGACGCACCTATGCCCACCACCGGAAAATCTAGGGCCGGGGTGGCAAAGGGCAGCTGAGCACTATTGATCTCAGTTGAGTTTGAAGGCGACGGCGAATCGGGTTGGGAAGCCATGGGGGGACGGGGCAGGGTGGGCGGTGGGCGGTTTAAGGTGCAAGGTATACGGTGCAGGGTTTGAGGTGCAAGGTATACGGTGCAGGGTATACGGTGCAAGGCTGAAAGTAGACCGTAAACCGCAGACCTTAAACCTTAAACCTTAAACCTTGCACCCCCCCCTACCCCTGGGTCAGTTCCATCACCGTTTGCACTAGCTTTTCGATATCGAGGGGTTTGGCCAGGTGGCGCTGGTAGCCGCAGGCTAGCGACTCTTGCTGGTCTTCGTCGCGGGCGTAGGCGGTGAGGGCGATCGCCGGAATGTCGCCGCCCCGCTCGGGGGGCAGGTCGCGAATACGGCGAATCAGGCTGTAGCCGTCGATCTCGGGCATACCGATATCGCTAATTAGCACATCGGGCCGGTGGTTTCGCAGGCGGTCGAGCAATTCGGTGGCAGAGCCTAGGGTGATCACCTCGGCCCCATACTGCCCCAGCAGCACCGTCAGCAGCTCGCGGGTGTCGGCTGAGTCATCCACTGACAACACTCGAATGCCCGTCAGGTCGAGGTTGGCCAGGGGCAGGCTAGCGGCGGGGTTGGCTTGGGCCTGGGGGGTGAGCTTGGGCAGCTGCACCCTAAAGGTAGCCCCCTGCCCCTCGCCAGCGCTGTGGGCGCTAATGGTGCCACCGTGCATATCTACCAACTGGCGCACGATCGCCAGGCCCAGACCCAGCCCACCGTGTTGGCGAGTAATCGAGATGTCTTCTTGGCGAAACGACTCAAACAGGTAGGGCAAAAAGTCGGCGCTAATGCCAATGCCCGTATCTTGCACCGTGATTTCGGCCCGATCGGCAATCGCCTGGAGGGTGACGGTGACCTGCCCCGCCTCGGGGGTAAATTTGATCGCATTGGAGAGCAGGTTGGTGACAATCTGCTGGAGACGGGCCGCGTCGCCGCTGGCCCGCACCGTGGCGTCGAGGTCGACCTCAATGGTGATGGCCTTGGCTGTCGCCGCGTTTTTGACTGTCTCTAGGGCCGACTCTACCACGGTGGCCAGGTTGACCGGAATTGGGTTGAGCTGGAGCTTGCCGCGCAAAATTTTGGCCAGATCGAGCAGGTCGTCAACTAGCTGGGCCTGGAGCAGGGCGTTGCGCTCAATGGTGGCCAGGGCCTGGGCGGTGCGCTCGGCGTCAAAGTTGCGGGTTTGCAGCAGCTTTGCCCAGCCCAAGATCGGGTTGAGCGGCGATCTTAGCTCGTGGGAGAGCACCGCCAAAAACTGGTCTTTGAGCCGATTGGCCTGCTCGGCTTCTTCGCGGGCGATGCGCTCGCGCTGGAGCAGCTGTTCGCGATCGCGTTCGCTCTGTTTGAGCGCGCTGATGTCGGCAAAGCACCCAATGGCCCCGCGCACCTCCCCTGAGGGGCCATAGAGGGGCACCGCCTTACCGTAGATGTAGCGCACCCTGCCGTCGGGGTAGATCAGCTCAATCTCATCGGTCACCTCTTGCCGGGTGCGGATCGCCCTTTGCATGGGCAGATCGGCGGGCAAGATCTCTTGCCCTTGCCGACAGCTTTTAAACGACAGCAAAAACTGTCCCTCAGCACTCATCAGGGTGATCGACGACCCTGGCTCGGTGCCCATCAGCTCGTGGGCCATGCGGTTGGCCGTCATGGCACGGCAGTCGGCATCCTGGGTAATCCAGATGGCGGCGGGGGTGGTTTCCATCAGGGCCGCCAGTTCTTCAGCTTGGGTTCTAGCCAGGGTCTCGCTTTCGACTAGGGCCTGCTCAAAGCGCTTTTGCTCGGTGACGTTGATGGCAATGCCGGTCATACGCACCGGGGTGCCCCGATCGTCGTAAAAGGTCTGCCCCCTGACCATAATCCAGCGCTGACCATCGACTGGGTGAGCAATGCGAAAGCTGACCTTGAGGTTTTGGCCCTGGGCGATCGCCTCGCAGAGCTTGCGCTCAATGTAGGGGCGGTCGGCGGGCAGCACAGTGTTGAGCCAGTTCTCCTTAGAGGGAGTGACACTAGAGTCTAGCCCGTAGAGGCGGTAATGCTCCTCTGACCAAGTGACGCTGTCGGCCTGCATATCCCAGTCCCACAGGCTGACTCCGGCGGCGTGCTGGGCCATACGCAGCTGTTCTTCGCTCTTGCGCAGCGTTTGCTCGGCCTGTTTGCGCTCGGCTTCGAGCTGGGTGCGCTGGCTAATGTCTACCGCCGCGCAGGTCACCCCGACAACCTGACCCTGGCGATCGCGAATCGGGTCGATCGTCAGATCATAGAACAGCTGATCGACGGGCACCTCGGCCCGCAGCCCTACCCCGGTTTCGAGCACCTGCTGCTTGAGCCGGGTCAGCTGGGCAGCGGTCTCAGCCGACACCAGATCGGCATCTCGTTGACCCAGCATTTGGTCAGTTGTGTAGTTGAGGGTGGGGTTGTAGACCCAGGTGTAGCGTAGATCGCGGTCTTGGTTAAACAGGCTGATGGGGGCACTTTTAAGGGCAAGGTTGAGGCGTTCGGTGGTCTGGGCCAGGGCTTTTTCTGCCCGGCGCAGCTCGGTAATGTCGGTGTTAGAGCCCACCCAGCGCAGCACCCGCCCCTGGTGGTCTCGCACCGGAATGGCGCGGGAGAGAAACCAGCGATACTGCCCATCCTGGCCCTGCAGCGGAAAGGTGTCTTCCCAAATGTCGCCGGTGGCGAGGCAGCGACGATATTTTTCTACCACCCGCTCGATATGTTGGGGGTGATGAACCCGCTGCCAACCCCAGCCCTGCATCTCGTCTAGGGTGGTGCCGGTAAACTCGTACCAGCGCTGGTTGTACCAAAAGATCCAGCCGCTGGGGTCAGCCATCCAGGCCAGCTGAGAGATATTGTTGGCTAGGTGGTGAAACCGGGTTTCGCTCTCTTGCAGGGCGGCGGCGGTGGGGCGGCGGCGGTCAACCAAGGGCTGCCTAGGCGACTGGGAGCTTGTAGTGGGTGGCCGGGCGGTGGCAAACACCCCCTCGACCTGGCCCTGGGGGTGCCACATGGCGCTCAGTGCCCAGTCGTAGTTGGCGGTGAGCGGGTTGGCGTCGGCGGTCACAGTCAGCGACAGGGGCTGCCCCGTGGCAAACACCTGGTCGGTGGCGGCGGCCAAAGGCTGCCAGTCGATCGCTTCATACTTTTCTAGGCGCTGCCCCACCGGCCAGCTGTGGCCCGGCACGCCCAGGGCGGCGCAGGCATCGTTGTAAAACACCCAGCGATCGCGCCCCCACAGGCAAACCATCGGCATATCGGCGTTGAGCAAAATCCCCAGGCCGGTCTTGAGCCCGGCGGGCCAAGTGCTCTCAGCACCCAGAGTTGTATTTGACCAATCGAGCGATCGCAACCGCACTGCCATCGGGCTAGCCCCCCAAAACCCTGCCTGGGTCGGTCGCGGATGGCGCATTCTACATCTCCCTAAAGTCTTGATTTGCCCAGACCATTCACAGCTGCTAAAACCACAGCTGCTGGGAATGCTGTCGAGCCTTTGAGAATGCCGGTAGGTACCTGGAAATCAAAAGCTGATTTAATTATTTAGCAAGGTAGGCCTCGCATCCATAGCTTCAACTCATATTCCACCTTTCTACACAAAGCGCGATCTATCTTAGGGTAGAAAAAATATGTTACTTCTTGTTAAGTCAGCCGGCTCTAGGGTGAGCACAGATTTGTCAGCACAGGCTGGCTGAGCACAAAAATCTTTACAATTTACAATTCTAATATACAGTCCTCGATGTGCAGTTCTTGGTCAGCCAGCTGGCCTGACTAGAGATAGCCGAGACAGCTCTCCCGCGTAATTTAATCCGCGAGTCTCATAGGTTCACCCTATCCTCGCCAGTACCTATTTCCCCCCCCAGACAGAATCCCCCCCGGATCTAACCCACTAATCTAAACCTATTAACCGGGTGCTCACTGACCGTCCAAGTCTTTGATTAAGCCTCGACTTAGATCTTGGTCAAATATTGATTGAGGTCTATTGATTGACGGTTCGAGGCCCAGCCACCCACACCAGTCCCCTTCCCCTAGCGGTAACAGTATGTTCGTTCAAGACACCCAAGATCAAACCTTAATCAAAGTGCTCAACCCCGAAGAGTTGTTTAACCCAGCCCACGACCACATTCAGGGACGCCAGCAGGCCGGTGAAGAAGAGCAGCCACCCGAAAACTTTCCCAAGTCGCGGCTCCAGTTTCCCTCGGGAGAAGCCCTGCCCCAGTGCTGGACTGACCCAGACTATCAGCTCAAGTAAACCGCCCTCCACCAAACCCTGCCTAGCCACCCCCGATTCGGCCCTCTGCCTGCTGCCCCCCGCCCTAGGGCAGCTCCAGCGCTTCTGCAAACCAAAACTCCTTTAGCCACTGCTGCACAATCAGCGTTAGGGGTAGCGCCAGCAGCAGCCCTAAAAATCCAAAAAATGCGGTAAAAATTACCTGAGCCAGCAGCATCACCGCTGGCAACAGAGAGACCTGTTTTTGCATCACCTGGGGCGTCAGCACATTGGTCTCAACTTGCTGAATGGCAATGTAGAGCACCACCACCGCCAGAGCTTTCCAGGGCGTATCGAGCAAGGCAATGGCAACTGGAGGTACCACGCTAATCACTGGCCCCAGGTAGGGAATAAACGCCAGCAACCCCGCCAGCAGACCGTTGGCCAACGCAAACGGAATTCCCAGCAGCCAAAGACCGATGAGACTCATCAACGCAATCACCGACATATTAAACGAAATGCCGATAAACCAGCCTGTGATTGCCTGCTCACAATTGTCTAAAATATGATCAACCTGGGGGCGCATTGAGGTCGGAAATAGCTTGATCAATACCCGCCGATAGGCCGCTGGGTTGAGCAGCATCATAATCGTTAACACGCCAATCAGCAGCCCATTAAAGGCGACTGTTAGCGTGTTAGAAAAAACCATAAAAAATTGATCAATAACTAGCCGAATGTTGATCGTCTGAAGCTGATTGAAAATATTTTCAATATCTGCCAAACCCTCCGCCGAAAGACCCGGCACCCAGCTGCTAAAAACCACAATCCAGACCTCAATCTGACGAATAATTAGCGGCACAAGATTAATCAAATCTTGCATTTGCCCCACCACCACCGGAACCACAATCACCCCCGCCAGCGTCAGTACAAGCAGGGTTGCGAGAGTAAAAAAGAATACAGCCAAGCGCCGACTGGCAACATGTTTTTGGAGCGATCGCACAAACTGGTTGAGCACCACCGCCAAGACAATGGCTGCTAGGGTCAGCAGCAGCACATTGCGGATTAGCCAAACGATATAAAGGCAAACCCCTAAAATAACTAAGCTCAACCAGTGGCCAAATTTCACTAGATCTCCGCTCGATTAAACGATTGTTGTGGCCGGAGTCCCCTAGTCTATGGGCATTTCGGGAATAGTTTAGCCACCTTGACTTCCTTACGTTAAATAGGCGCACCCAGGAATTAGAGCAGTTTCTAATCCCTGAATGCGCCCAGGAGTCAACTCCTAGACCAGTGGCTTAGCCCTTAGCGGCCTAGCGGGAACACCTGCTCAGCAATCAAAACCGACTCTTCGCCGTAGTCTGACAGAATCGTTTGACGCAGGTTTTCATCCCAGGTCAGGCCAAACTCTTGCTCGATCTGAGCAGCATTAAAGGGTCGCAGCACTCCAGTAATGACCACTTGCTCGTCATCGCGCAGGTTGGCCATCGCCTGAGGCTCACCCACGACTAGCACATCAGCCCCGCCAAAGAAGCCGGCATCGCTGATGGTAAAGGTGGTGGCATCGTACAGGGTGCTAACTTCGCCATCAATGGCGATTAGCTGGTCATAAAATGCCGCCGGGTTGTCGCTGATGTCGCCCAGTTCAGGAGCCAGGGCCACGCTTTCAGCAATAATGGCAGGGTTGTTTTCGTAATCGCCGTAGGTTGCCTCATCTAAGGTCAACCCGTACTCTCGGACGAGATCGCCAAGCACAACTTCCCGTACTTGACCCGTGACCTGGATGCGCTCGGTGGCCCCTGCCTCAGACAGCAAGATGGGCTCGCCAGTGGCGTTGAAGACGACTACATCATCGCCGCCAAACAGGCCGTCGCCCCTGATTACCAGGGCGTTTTGGCCCACGGCCTCAGCTACATCGCCTCGCACTGAAACGGTTTGGCCAATGTAGTCTTCCAAGTTGCCCGTCAAATCGCCGACTTGAACGTTGAGAGCGTCGGGATCGGTATCCGGATAGCGGGCGGCGGGCTCCTCAGTAGTGGCCGGGTCGGTAGTCGTGGTAGTGGTGTCGCCGGGGACTTGGCAGGCGGTGATGGCAAAAGCAGTCAGCGCCAGGGCCATAGCGCCTCCTTTCACACCTAGACCCCTTTTTGTGCCCAGGGTAGAGTGGCGCTTGCGTAAGATTTTCATAGAGTAGTCCTCAATTTAACAACGTGGTTCTTTAAAGATCTGGTTTGGCTAAGGTGACCTGTGCGATCGCAGCCCTTAGCTGCCACCGTAGAAGCCGCCATAAAGCAGGCCAGTGCCCTCAGGGGAGCCATGGCAACCAGATTTAGTGGGCGATTAGAATCAGGCTTTAGCGCAGAGTGAGCTGCCCTAAAGGGTTGATATAAACCATTTAGCCCATGGAGTTAGGTGAATCTAAAAACAGAGCACGCACCATTTTTTACGTCAGGCATCACAGTTCTACCCTGTAGCGTGGGGCGGTTGACCCCACTCCAAAACTCAGTTTTATCGATATCACCCTATCTGCTTTAGTAGACCACAATGGTTTGCGATCAACCTCATGCTAAAGATGGGCCTTAACCTATGGCTAAATGTGGATTATTTCTCCCATTAACCTATAACTTGGGCTAGTGCTTAATTGCCTAAACCTCAGCCTAGGCCGCGCAGCCCGGCGGCGATCGCAAAGGCAATAAATAATGCCCCCGCAAACAGGGTAATAAACCGCTCTGACAGACGGCCCGCCACCAGTCGCCCGGCCACCACCGCCAGCCCAATGCAGAGAAAAAAGCCCGACAGCGCCCCTAGGGCGATTCCCACTGGCGGATGGCTAGCCGCCAGCATCACGGTGGTGATCTGGGTGCGATCGCCCCACTCGCCCAAAAAGACTAGCCCAAAGGTCTTGCCCATAATGCCCAGGGCAGAGAGGGTTTTAGGGTCAACCTGACCCGCCTCAGCCGCTGCGATCGCAGCCTTAGCTTCGGCCTCTTCATCGTCAGTAGAGCAGCTGTCGCCCATGCAAAACCCGTCGTACAGTAGCTTGAAGCCAAAGCTGGCAAACAGCACCACTTCGCCAATATGCACCCAGGTAGGCGGCAAAAAGGCAATCACCTGACCGGCACTGACCGCCAGCAGGGTCATCACCGCCAGCGCGGTAAACGCCCCCGTAAACACCAGCCGCCGCGAATAGTTCATCGCCAGCAGCGCCGCGATAAAAAAGGTTTTGTCGCCCAGTTCTGCTATGCCTACCAGCAGTAGGCCAGCGGTAAAAGCGGTCAATAAATCAGAAAAAAACATTTTGGCTCCCTCTTAGGCAAACTGCCTAGCCTGAGAGAACCTGGAGAGATAAATGCCGACCTCACCAAGCTCACATCTGACTAGACGTGAACTAAGTGAAGGTCTCGCTAATTGCGACCTGGTAATTAACTCAGGCGCGCAATGTTTGGGCCAGGCTCATCGCCAGCATGTTGACCCAGAACGTCTGACTAACGTCAGAGGCTACTCCCCTTCGATGGGCTAAGAATACCAGAGCTAGGCCGGTTAAAGCAAGCATTTTCAACGGTTTAGGGAGATGTCTAGCAGAGCCGATACCAGCTTTAACCCAGCCAACCTATTCTCGAAATGCCCATAGGCTAAGGGACTCCGGCCACAACCACCAGGGAGTGAACTCCCTGGCTCATAGCGAAAGTCTGCTAAAGCAGACTGGGGAACTCGGCTGCCAATCCGCTTCAGAGGATTTCGGCTTTGAGCCTTGGACTTCAGTCCTAGGCTCAGTGGCCAATTCGAGGGATCGACCCCTAAATCTGCCTCACCTTGACAGGGCTGGCAATGCCCACCCTACAGCTGTAGCCCCCGTAGGGTGGGCACTGCCCACCATTTGAGAAACTATGGTCTAGAAGTCGCCTCACCCGGCCAACCCTGGCTTGCCAGCGGTGAGGCCAGCGCTAGCTCGATCGATCAATTGGGGGTAAATCGGCGGCAAAGCCGTCTTGATAGGGTTCGTGGGCAAGAAAGTAGCCAATTAAATACAGCGAGCCGCACAGCACCCGCAGCGCCCCAGGGGCCGCCATTGCCGTCAACCCCTCCCCAAGCGCCCTGTGAACCTCACACCTGGCTAGATCGGGGCAGACAGCACGGGCAATCGCCGCCAGTGCCTCTGGCTCTGCTGTCTCATGGCCGGGCACGGGCACCAGGTGCAGCGCATCCCCTGGCCGCAGCAGCTCAGCAAAAACGTCGCCGTGGTCTTTGGTGGCCAGCATGCCCATCAGCCACACTGTTTCCTGAGCCTCGCCCGGCTGGTCAGCCCACCAGCGGTCAACGTACTGGCGCAGCACCTGGGCGGCGGCGGGGTTGTGGGCTCCGTCGATCAGCAGGGGAAAGCCCTCAGGGGCCTGGCCCCAGCGCACCCACTGCAGGCGGCCAGGCCAGCGGGCCTGGGCCATACCCCGTGCGATCGCCTGATCGGCAATCTCCCAGCCCTGGTGGCGCAGGCTTTGTAGGGCGGCGATTGCGATCGCAGCGTTGACCCGCTGGTGGTCGCCCAGCAGCGGCAGCGGATAGGTAATTGCTCCACTGCGGGCTTGACCGTCACCTAGGGCGATCGCCGGGTCCGGCCACACCGCCGGGCAGCCCAAGGCTGCCAGTCTGGCCGCTACCACCGCTTTGGCCTCCGGGGGCAGCGGGCCAAGGATGACGGGCCGCCCCGGCTTCAGCACCCCGGCCTTTTCGCGGGCGATATCCGCCAGGGTGGGGCCGAGGCGCTGCCAGTGCTCGCGGCTGAGGGAGACAATGATGCTCACCAGCGGACGATCTACCACGTTGGTGGCGTCGAGGCGGCCCCCCAACCCCACCTCCATCACCGCCAGGTCAACCGCCTCCTCGGCAAAGTGCAGCCAGGCGGCGGCGGTAAACACCTCAAACTGGGTGGGTGAGGGCTGGTCGGGGTCAATGGCGGCCATCACCTGCTCTAGCCGAGCCACTAGAGCATCTGCCGCAATGGGCTGCTCGTTGACGGCGATGCGCTCTCGCCAACTCACCAGGTGCGGCGAAGTATAGCGCCCCACCCGATAGCCCGCCGCCGTCAGCACCGCCGACAGGTAGGCGCACACCGACCCCTTGCCGTTGGTGCCCGCCACATGTACCAGCGGCACCCTGGCTTGGGGGTTGCCCAGAGCAGCCAACAAGCGCTGAATGCGCTCTAGCCCCAGCTCGACGCCAAACCGCCCCAAGGGCGCTAGCAGTTGATCAATCTGTGGTTCACTCGGCTCAAAACCTGTGGTCTGCAACACGGGCAATCTTTCCTGCGGGCAATACCGGATTTTATCTGAGTGCGATCGCCCTCGGTAGAGGTCTGGCTAAAAAGAATTTCTTGTCCCGGCATCCTTTACACCTCCAGGGAAAGCTGCACGTAGTCAGGCGCACCCGTGGGTTCTAGGTTTGAAAGCGTCAGCCCCAGCAGGCGCACGGGCTGCCCTCGCTCAAGATGGGCCAGCAGCATGTCCTGGGCCCAGGTCAGCAGGGGCGACTCGGCCCCAACGGCGGCGGCAAAGGTGCGGCTGCGGGTGATCTGTCGGTAGTTGGCGTACTTGATCTTGAGGGTGAGGGTATAGCCCTGGCGGCCCAGGTCGCGCAAGCGCCGCCCCACCTCGGCCACCACCCGCTCTAGGGCGGCGGTGATCTCGGCCAGGGTGGTGAGATCGGGCGAGAACGATCGCTCGGCCCCAATCGACTTGCGGATGCGGTTGGGGTTGACCGGGCGGTCGTCTTGGCCCCGGGCGACCCGGTAGTAAAACCGCCCCACCTTGCCAAAGTGGCGCACCAGGTCGGCCTCGGCCCACGGTCGCAGGTCGGCCCCGGTGGCAATGCCCAGGCTATGCATCTTGCGGGCGGTGACCTGGCCAATGCCGTGAAATTTTTCAATCGGCAGGGCGGCCACAAAGGCCTCGGCCTGCTCGGGCAAAATCAGCGTCAGGCCGTCGGGCTTGTTTTGACCACTGGCCATTTTGGCCAAAAATTTATTCACCGACACCCCCGCCGAGGCGGTGAGCCCGGTGGCGGCCAGAATGTCGGCCTTGATGCGGCGGGCGATGGCCAGGGCCGAGGGTTCGCCCAGGGCATTGACCGTGACATCCAGATAGGCTTCATCTAGTGACAGCGGCTCTACCAGGTCGGTGTAGCGGTGAAACACCGCGCGAATTTGCTCTGAAACCGCTTTATAGACCTCAAAGCGGGGCGGCGCAAAGATCAGCTCGGGGCAGCGCTGCTGGGCAACCCTGGCGGGCATGGCCGAGTGAATGCCGTACTGGCGGGCCTCGTAGCTGGCGGCGGCCACCGCCCCCCGCTGCTCGGGTCGCCCGCCCACCACCAGGGGCCGCCCCCGATACTGGGGAAAGTCTCGCTGCTCCACGGAGGCGTAGAACGCATCCATGTCAATGTGAAGGACTTTTTTCGTCATCGAGCCCTGTGCTAACCCCTTGGTGCCCCAACTCCATGGCGGTTATACCCCCCAGGGCTGAGGGCTTTCCCGACCTGTAAAACCGGGAGTTGACCGCGATGATCTAAGTATAGAAACAACCGTGGCAACCACAGGAGTTAGGGCAATGGCTCAACAATCCTATCCTCAACCCCCGATCTGGAGCTTGGGCGCGGCCCAGGCGCAGATGGATGCGATCGCAGCGGCCCTGATGCCCCTGGGCATTTCCGCCGCAGGCCGCACCCAGCTGCCCTCGGTCGAAATCGAAACCACCGCCGACGCCTTGATCGTCACCGCCTTTTTGCCAGGGGTAGACCCCCAGGCGGTGCAGGTGCGGGCCACCAGCACCGGGCTGACCTTTTCGGGCCAGCGGCAGTCGGGCTACCGCAGCCCGCTGATGGCGGGGCTGGGCATCAACTACTTTCAGCACACCGTGCCCCTGCCCGAGCGTGTGTGCGATCGCCAGGTGCAGGTGGCCTACCAAGCCGGGGCCGTTGTGGTCACGCTGCCCAGAGCCAAAGGCTGGGGTCAGCGCCTGGGGCGGGGTTGGCAGCAGCTGCGGCGCGGTCTGGGGCAAACCCTGGCGGCCTGGGGCCAACGCCTGTTAGAAGATCGGTAACAGAATCTAAAGCCTAGGTAAGAAAATCGACCAGTGACGCCCATCTGATCGACACTAGGACTGACTACAACACCTAGGATTCGTTTCATTCCATGACCGACTTCGACGATTTTCTCCGCCACAAATACGCCTACGTGGCCATCGGTGAATTTAAGCCCGGCTGCTTCAGCGAAGCCCGCCAGCTCTACGAAAAAGCCGTATCGACCTACGGCAAAGGGTTTCAAGGTGCCTACCTGCTGCAAGAGCCGGGCAGCGATCGCGGCATTGCCATCATTCTGTGGGACAGCATCGAAGACATGGACGGCCACCAAGACGTCGTCTACGAGAAGACCCTGGGCAAGATCGCCCACCTGTTTGAGACGCCCCCTGTGACCTCGTTCTACGAAGTGTGCAGCGAGATCGGCCTGCCCCAAGTTTTGGCCACCGCAACCCAAGTTGCCACCCATTAGGCCTCTTAGGAGATTTCCCGACAAGAAGGCACTGCCCACCATTTGGGAAACTATTTCCTAGAAGTCGCCTTACTACAAGAGATCAGCTTTCAGCGCCGTGGCTAACGCTGGCGAATTGCCAGCGCTACTCTGGGGGAGGCTTGAGCGAGGCTTGAGCGCAGTTAATCCCTGGGCATCACGCAGCAGCTAACACGACATACTTTGCATTGGTCGGCATTGTGATCGTCACCGCCCCCGGCTCGCGCTTGAGCGCGATCTCACCCTGGCTGATGCCATTCATATCTAGGGCCACTGCCCGAGTGATCGCTGAATTTCGCAGGGTGAGGCTGACGTCAGCATTTGCCACCTGCCAGGGGGCGGCACCATAGTTGGTTACTTCATAGCCGCTGTAACTGTTGCCGTCGTCGTCTTGCCATTGCACAGCCGTTTGGCCCCAACCCGTGGGGCGAGCGGTGGTGCCCACCTGCACCAAAATCTGCTGAGAGCTAGCCAGGGGTTGATCATCCATCGCCACGGCTACAGCGGTGGCGTAGTGGTTACCTGACGTCACCACTATGTCAGCCAGCTCTAGTGAGCCCGCCGCCTGCAAAAAGCCGGTTACCCCCTGGGCCTTAGGGCTATTGAGCCAGCACAGCCCCCGTCCATAGTCCCAGGTGATCTCCTGGGTAATGGAGGTGACGGTCTTGGCTGTGGCGTCGATGTAGGGGGTCAAATCCATCACCTGACTTTGGGCCGGATCGCTGTCATAGGTGACCTCTACCGGTCCCACCAAAAAGGCCAGGGGATGCACCTGGGTATCGCGCTGAGCCTGGGCGCTGAGCGCTTCTATATCTCGGTTGGGGTCAAAGGTGTCTGCCTCAGCAATGATCGGAATCTGGCGCTGCCAGATATCCTCTAACCGGCGGTGCTCCTGAACGACCACCTCGCCAGCTTGAATGTAGCCCTGGCGATACATGAGGGCGGCAGCTGGAAAGTTACCCAGCAGTTCTGGCGTATCGGCGATCCATTTACCCAGAGATGGTAAGTACCCATTAGCCGATGCGGGCTGTCGCCATTGGGGTTGATCTAGGCTAAACCAAAAAAATCCGTCGACTCCGTTCAGCGATTGATAGAGACTGACGACGAAAGGCCCCTCAGATTGATAGCTCAAGGGCGGCACCCAAGAACTTTCGGTGATCAGCATGGGGTGCCCTGCCACCTGTTTCAGGTTGGTAGGCAGCTGATCGGGGTGGAATAGAACAGACTCGTCAGTAAAGCGATCGCCATCGACAATCGCCCAGCCGCTATATTCACCCTTATGGATGCCCCCATAGTAGCGGTTGACGGCCATGACTTCGCCCGGCTCATAGGAATACCGCTCGGCATCATTGAGCCGCAGCGTATCGGCTGTTTTCCAGTTGTTGGCGTTAATTAGAGACTGGGTGCCAATCTCGGTGCGCAAAAAGCTCACCATGTCGGCATTGAAGCGGGTCATGGTGAGGGTGAGAAACTCGGTTTGGTCGGCCAGCCGTTGAGCCTTACCCGGATCGCTGACGGGCTGGGTCAACTCGAAAAGATGGCCTAGCACCAGTTGCCCTTGGGCTGGGTCATCGCCGTCAAAGCGGCTGTTGTCCCAGGCGGCGAGGGTCTGATCTAGAGACCCATATTTGCTCTTTAGCCAGTCGCCATATTGGTTGGTCAACAGGTTGAGATCTTCGCCGCGCAGCCCCTGCAATGTCCAAAACAGCAGCGAATCTTCATTTTGTAGCTGCAAGAGGGCGACGGCGGGGTCGTCTTTGAGGGCGATGCCGGTGTAGGGGTTGACGGGCTCTAACAAAGCCCGCCACCAGGCCTTATAGGCCTCTTGGAGGGTGGCATCAAAAAACAATAGCCCCATCATACTGTCGCTATCGCGGGGCAGCGGCCACTGGGGTTGCAAGGGCAAAGCAGCCGCAAAATAGGGTGAGATCACCGTGTAAATGCCCTCTGCTTTCATCGCGGCTACCATCTGCCACAGCTGATCGCGGGCGGTTTCATCAATGGCTTGGAGCGAGTCCTGGGCTTGCAGGGAAGGAATTTGCCCGTGCCAGCGCACCAGATTGACCCCCCGCTTAGCTAAAAACCTGGCCTGATCCGCCATCGCGGCAGAACTGTCTCTCCAAATGTAGGTATTTACAGGCCAAAAGCGGATGGCGCGACCATTGCCCGTCACCAACCCCTCCCCCGTCACCGACTGGCGAATAAACCCCGTCTCTCCGGCCACCGATTCATTGAGGTAGCGCAGGTCTAGTAGAGCATCATCGCTAAACCTATCGACTGCGGGCACAAAGTCCCATGACTGGGCTGGGTCAACCAGATTGGCAGCCGGGTTGCCGATGCCCCCGGCGGTCTGACTGGCGTTCAAAAACCATGGCCGAGGATGGCTGCAGGCGACCATCAGCAGCGCAACCATACTCGCCAACCCGATCCACCAGAGCCCTGATCGGGCCAGGCGGTTTTTCCAGATCCTCCAGTTTGGCCAACGGGGGGGAAACAGCATCAAAGGTCCACGGTGATTAGTCAATTCCAGGCCCACCCTAGCAAACCGATCGGTGCTCTAACCAATAGGGCTGTCTGAAAAATCACCTGGCTCACCGTTCTCAACCCTGTACTCTACGCAGCCCCCTGTCAAGCTCTGTGCTTAGCCTTTGTAAAGACCCCGAAGAAATACCTAAAAAGCCATGAACTTCGGGGAGAAGTGCGGGTGCGATCGCGTTACCTATGCCACCATCAGAACTATCGCGGGGGAGGCAAATGCAAGCTGGGTTTCTACCCTACGGCTCACTGACAGCTCTTAAACATCTATCTACACTTATCTGAAATCGTTCACTAGCCTGGCGGCAATCACATTTTCAGACATTGCCGCTATCTCTACCCACAGCTGCGCTCAATCCTCCTGGTGCTAACCCCACCGGGAATTTTCTAGGCATCTCGTCAATCCTGGCTCACCCGGAACATCCGTTGCGGAACATCCGTTGGGGCCAAACGGTTGTCAACGATTTTTAGAGCATTGCCCCATGGGCCCCGGTTGGGCGCTTGGGGAGCCAACTCCTGCGATTTAGCAACCTGTGCTGGCGGGGAAAAGGTCTTCCCACCGGCATCGACATTTTGATACCAAGACTACCGTAAACCACTACCGAAGACTGTAGGTTGATATGACTCTAGCTAAAGATCGTACTCAGCAATCTATCTCTGGCGACCATCACGATCGGTCGGCCCAGCCTAGGCCTGGCCAGACTAATGATCAAAATTATCCTATAAATAATTCAACTATTGCCCCCGATAGCCCACCCCTTTGCCGCGTGACTAACAACATTAAGCCCCTGCTAGAAAAAGTCTATCCACCCGAGACCGCAGAGTGGTTGACCACCACAATTTTTGCCCTGATCAAAGACACCCTCTGTCCCTCAGGTCGCGAAGATCTCAAAAAGTGGAACCACAACAACGTGCTGCTGATCGCCTACGGCGACAGCATTTGCGACGGCAACCGCGCCCCCCTGTCGGTGCTGGCTGAGTTTCTCGAAAACCACCTGCAAGACACCATCACCGGCGTCCACATTTTGCCCTTCTTTCCCTACAGCTCTGACGATGGCTTTGCCATCATCGACTACCTCAAGGTCAACCCCGAGCTGGGCAGCTGGGCCGACATCAAGCGCATCGCCAGCCACTTCAATCTGATGGCCGATCTGGTGGTCAACCACATCTCCAGCGAGCACGAGTGGTTTCAGCAGTTTAAGCAGGGCCAGCTACCGGGCCGCAACTACTTCATCACCGCTGACCCCAGCGAAGACCTCTCCCAGGTAGTGCGGCCCCGCAGCTCGCCGCTGCTCACCCCGGTTCAAACCCCCGAGGGCGAAAAGCACGTGTGGAGCACCTTCAGCGCCGACCAGATCGACGTCAACTTTGAGAACCCCGACGTGCTGATTGAGTACGTCAAAATTATTCTGGCCTACGTCGAGGCGGGAGCGCGCTACATTCGTCTCGACGCCGTGGGCTTTTTGTGGAAGCAGCAGGGCACCAACTGCATGCACCTGCCCGAAACCCACGCCATGGTGCGTCTATTTCGCGAGATCTTGCAGCTGGTCGACCCCGGCATTGCGCTGATCACCGAGACCAACGTGCCCAACCGCGAAAACCTGAGCTACTTCGGCAATCGCAACGAAGCCCACATGATCTACAACTTCAGCCTGCCGCCGCTGCTGCTGAACGCGCTCATGCAGGGTCGCTCAGACCACCTCAAAACCTGGATGATGAGCATGCCGCCCGCCCCCATCGGCTGCGCCTACTTCAACTTCACCGCCTCCCACGACGGCATTGGCATGCGCCCCGCCGAGGGGCTGCTGGCCGCAGATGAGTACGAGCAGCTGATCGCCGCCATGCGCAATTTTGGCGGCAAAATCAGCATGCGCAGCCGCCCCGACGGCACCGAGTCGCCCTACGAGATCAACATCTCGCTGTTTGACGCCCTCAAGGGCACCGTCAAGGGCGAAGACCAGTGGCAGGTGGAGCGCTTCCTTTGCTCCCAGACCATCATGATGGCCCTAGAGGGCATTCCGGCCTTTTATATCCACAGCCTGCTGGCCACCCACAACTACACCGAGGGGGTCGAAGCCACCGGCCACAACCGCACCATCAACCGCTATAAGTGGGATCTAGAGGCGCTAGAAACCGCCCTGGCCGACCCCACTACCCCCCACGCCCAGGTGCTAGCCGAGCTCAAGCGGCTGATTAAAATCCGCCGCCAGCAGACCTCGTTTCACCCCAACGCCACCCAGTACACCCTGCACCCGATGAACCCGGCCCTGTTTGCCTTCTGGCGACAGAGCCTGACCCGCGACCAGAGCATCTTCTCGGTGCACAACCTCAGCGACCAGCCCCAAGAGCTGCGCCTGAGCGATCTCAACCTGGTCAGCACCGATGACTGGTACGACCTGATCAGCGGCCACCGCTTCACCGATCAAAGCGAGGTCTACGATCTGGCCCCCTACCAGTCGGTGTGGATCACCAACAAGCCCAACTCGGCCCACGACGACACCATGCCGACCCTGCTGTAGGCCCCCCTGCCCCTAACCCCCAAAGGTGCATCGGGGTAAGCCGTCCAAAATCCCCCTGTTGGGGGATTTTGGGGCCAGTTAGGCAGGTCTTCCCAACCCAATCAAACACCACCCGTAACCAATTCTGTAACCGCGCTTTGCGGTCTCGCAGGACTAGCTATGTTACTAGAACAAAGCTAAATACGGTGTGAAGACTATGGTTTCTCTATCGCTCAAAACCAAAACCCTGATCGCCCTGCTGGCCCTGGGCGCAGCTGCCCTTCAGGTGACAGCTGTGGCCTGCTCTGTCAACCCTGGCCCAGGGCCAGCGCCAGAGCAAAGTGTTACCCCCAGCCCCGCCGAGGGTGAAACTGCCGATATCGATCAGCTGCTGACGCCGGAGGTGCGCGATCGCATACTCCAAACCGTCGCCGCTGAGGTTGACCGCCCCGCCGCAGCGCTAGACATTGTCGCCGCCGAAACCGCCACCTGGGACGGCTGCATGGGCATCTATGAGCCCAATCAGATGTGCACCATGATCGCCATTTCGGGCCTGCGTCTGGTGGTCACAGATGGCGATCAAAGCTGGGTCTACCATGCCCACCAAGACGGTCAGACCATGGTGCAAAACCCCACCGCCGTCAGCCGCAATGGCCTGATTCCCGACTTTATTCCGCCCCAGCCCCAGCCCCAGCCGGAGCCCGAAGACCACCTGTTTCGCTCGGTCGAGTCGGGTGGCTTAGCGGGCATTGAACATCAGACGGTGCTGCTGGCCGATGGCCGACTTCTGAAAACAGAAAACTCTACCGTCGTCGCTGAAACCCAGGTGACGCCAGCAGAGCTAGCTACCTTTCAGCAGGTACTAGAAGACCAGCGCTTCCCCAACCTCCACCGGCTGCGCTATGTCACCGCCGCCGCCTTTGCCGATTACCCCACGGTGCAGCTGTCGGCCAGACATTACCAAACCCACTATATTGATTTGGCCATCGACGATGCCCCCCCAGCCCTCCAGGCCGTTGTGCAAGCCTGGGAAGATCTGACCGCCCAGGTTCAGTAAGCGGTCGGCTAGACGCTCAGCCGGGGGCATGGCGCTGGGGCGCAGCTTTACCCCAGCTCAGCTATGCCAGCCATAATCGAGCTGGGCAACAACCTACAAATTAACCCGCCAAATTAACCCGCTCCGGTAAAATTCTGGGATGACTGAAACCCCATCCCTTCCCCAAATCCCCCCCCAGGCCTGGCAGCGACCGATCGGCCAGCCCTGGCAGCACCACTACATCGTGCGCTACGCCAGCAACCTCGACGATGGCCCAGACCACGG
>RECJ01000037.1 GCA_007694115.1 Leptolyngbya sp. DLM2.Bin27
CCTAGCATAAGAGCCCAATCGGCAGTATGACACCTTATTGAATCCATGATCCTAAGGGGCTTGGGTGCACGGTCTAAATGTCAGGCAGGCCGTGAACTCTGTACCGTACAACTAAGCGTGTAACTGAGTGTATCCCTATGGGTTTGGGTATACCGATTACGCTATCACCCCAGGCGATCGATTGACGGGGGCAGGGCAGCCCTAGCCCAGAACTTGATAAACCTGCCGGGTAGCTTAACGCCCACTCTACATTGCTGCCCTAGACTGCCGGGGCCACCTGGCCGCCCTGGGAAATCGGCGACCCCGGCGAAGCAGGCAATGGAGCGGGCTGGGGCAGAGGCGGTAGCATCGTAGAGGCGTTAGCGATAGAGCACCATGGCAGACTGGCAATGGCAAACCTGGCAGGGGCAAGAATTTCTCACCTGTGAACTGCTGCGGCCCTGGCCCCACGGCTTTTTTACCCGTCAGTTTTGGCCCCAGGTGCCCGCCGACTTGGTGGCGGCCCTGGCCCCCCAGGCGGCGGTTCAGCAGGTGAAGCAGGTGCACGGCAATCGGGTGCTGTCGGCGGCGGTTTTGCCCCCGGCTGGCCCTGGGGGGTCAAGGGCTGAGGCCGACGGCCTGATCAGCGATCGCTCCCACCAGGCCCTCTGGGTCTGCTCGGCAGACTGTAGCCCCGTGCTGATGGGCGATCGGGCAACCGGGCAGGCCGTCGCTATCCACGCGGGCTGGCGGGGCACCGCCCAGGCGATCGTGCCGGTGGCGGTGGGCGAACTGCTGGCCCAGGGCAGCCGGGTGGAAGATTTGGTGGTGGCCATTGGCCCAGCCATCTCAGGGGCGGTGTACCAGGTTTCGACTGACGTAGCGGCGGCGGTGGGTCGCACGCTGCTCGACGATCCCCCAGCGGACGATGGATCGCTGGTGACGATGCTGCAACAGCTAGACAATTCTCCTCTGCTTGAGGATGAGGCTGGGGGCAAAGCTCGCCTCGATGTGCGGCTGGCCAATGGGTGGCAGTTAGAGCGGCTGGGGCTGAGCCGTGAGCAGATTGCGATCGCTCCCCACTGCACGTTTCAAACACCAGAGCGGTTCTTCTCCTACCGCCGCACCGGGGAAAAGCAGGTGCAGTGGTCGGGCATTGTGAGCCGCTAGCTCAGGCCTGCCTAGGGCATCCAGAGGGCCTGGACGCCGCCGAAGGGAAACACCTCTGGATCGACCACCGCAGGCATGGTGGCTGGGGGGGCGGCGGCGTCACTGGAGTCAATCGGGGCAGCGGGTTCGAGATCCCCTAGCGCCGCAATGTCACCGTCGGAGTCAGCCTCATCAATGGGTTGATTGACCAGGGGCAGGTACCAGATTTTTGACCCCTCTGCCGTGCTGGCTGACGCCAGATCGAGCAGTAGCGATCGTCCGTCGGGGGCCACGCTCATGTGGATGCGCTGCTGCTGGGGCAGGCGCAGCAGCGGGCTCACCACCCCCTCCAGGGTGACGGCCAGCAGCAGCGGCTGTTCGACGTAGGTGTCGGCGGCTTGCAAAATGTCGGGGTTGAGCACCTGGTTATCGTCGGCTTCTACCAATTCGGTGGCCAACACGTAGAGCACTGGCCGACTGGGGTCGAAGTGGGCTTCGAGAATCGACCCGCTCACCTGTAGCAGTTCCTCCTCACGCCCCTGGTTGGTGACTAGAAACAGCGATTCGGTAAAGCGCTTTTCGGGGTCGTCTTGGTTGAAGTTGACCATGGCGGCGGCGGTGCCGTCGGCGGCTAGATCGAGCACGCGGCCATAGTTGGGCAAAAAGTCTAGGGGCTGGCGGGGGCCGCTAGAGGGCTCTCCCCCCAGGTCAATGATGGCGGTGCCCTGGCCTTGAAGCAGCAGCAGCGACTGGCTGTCGGGGGCAATCATAAAGTCGCCCCCCGGCTCGGTCTCAATCGGCTCGGCGGGGTGGCCGGGGCGCACTAGCCAGGGGCCGAAGTCAGCGGGGTTTTGCTGGCTGACCCGCTGCACTACGATGGCCTGGCCATCGGGCGACAGGTCAAATTTGAGGTTTTGATAGTCGCGGTTGTCGAGCACCAGGTCGACCTCCCCCGAGGGCCGTGAGGCTGGCTGGGGCAACAATCGTTGCCAGATCGGAGGGCGATCGCTCATAAAGTCAACCGGCGGGCGGGGGGTAATGCCGGTGGTGACGGTGTAGATCTGCTGATCGAGCAGCCCTCGCTCCTGGTTGGCATCGCTGGCCGAGAACAGTACCTTATCCCCCAGAGAGTAGGGCTTAAAGGCAATCACCGACAGGTTTTTGGGGGTGAGAATGGTGCGCTCTTGGCGCATTAGATCGGCCAGCACCAGACGGTTGGCTTCGTCGCCCTCGGCCCCGATGTACAGAAAAGCGCGGCGACGGGTCTCAAACTGGCTTTGGAAGGGTTCAAAGCGGCTGGGTTCAGCGGTGAGGGCGGCGTAGCGATCGCTAGCGTCCTCTAGGCTGAGCGTGAACGACTCGCCGTAGGGCGGTGGGTCGATCAGGGTGTAGGCCATCCGCCGCCCGGCCCAGCTGACTTTCCCTGGCAGCGGCGGCTCCAGCTTGAGGTTTTGCTCTACGCTGGCCACATCCATCGGGCGGCTAAAGGTGATTAAAAAGGCCCGGTCTTCGGCCCCTACCAGGCGATCTTGCCAAGTAAAGTCGCGCACCCGCGCCGTGGCATGGTCGCCCGAAAGAATCAGTAGCCCTAGCACCACAGCCAGCCCGGTCATGACTGCCGTGGCCAGGCGGTCGAGGGGTTGGGTCAAGCGGGGGGTACGCAGGTGACGGCGGGAGCGGCGACGGGCCATGGCTAATATTCGTAGGGGGTGCGGGGTTCAGGGATTTCGGTCAGGGTGGCCGAACCAATGGTGAGCTGGCGCTTGCCATCGAGGGTGGTGGTCTGCACCGTGCCCTCGACCTCCAGCCAGGTGTCGGGGGCGGGGCGGGCGGTGCCGGGGGGCAGCTCCACCGGCAGGCCCACGGGGTAGGCATCGGCGGCGCAGCAGGTGAGCACAAACCGCGAGATCATAAAATACTCGTCGGGCCAGCCGGGGATGTGGGCCACAAACCCGCTCACCCTGGCCACCTGGCCTGCATAGGCTTCGGGTTCAGGGTACACATTGAGGGTGCGAATCCAGTCGACAATGGTGCGATCTTCGGAGTCGCCGCCGAGGGAAAATCGCTGGGGCCGCGATCGCGTCTGCCCCAGCACATCGGTAATGCCGCGCTGAAAGGCGGCCTCGCTGGCAAAGGGGCGGGGGGTGTAGATCAGGCCCAAGGCTGCGACTACAATCAGCAGCCCCACGCTCAGCTGACGGGGCAGCAGCGCGATGTGTTCCTGGCTACGGGGGGCCGGCCCCTTTGCCTGGCGATAGCCCACCCAAATCTGCACCACCCGGGCCGCGCCCATGGCCAACAACAGCACCATGGCCAGGTGGGCCAGCCACATAAAGTCGGGGTGCAGCAGCAGGTACAACTGGCCGGTGACCGTGAATCGCAGCAGCATGCCGCCCCACAGCAGCAGCATGACCGCATCGATCAGGGCCTGCCAGGGCCATGACCGCCGTCTAGGGGCGCGAGAACCGTTAGATCGAGGAGTCGAAGTCATGGGCGCGGGTTAGAGAAACACATGCGAGCAGGGCGGGGCGGAGGAATGACGGCCTGGAGCCGGGGTGGGGCTGATTCTGCCTAGCCAGTGTAGAAATTCATCACTAGCGTCAGCAAAAACGTCAGCTGCGCTGCCAGCACACACAAATAGAAAATGGTTCGCCCCTTAAACACCGTCAGCAGCAGGCTGATGTTTTTGAGGTCAACCATGGGGCCAAACACCAGAAAGGCTAGCAGCGCCCCGCTGGTAAAGGTCGACGCAAACGACAGGGCAAAAAACGAGTCGACCGTAGAGCAGATCGACACCACCCAGGCCAGCGTCATCATCGCCAAAATCGAGGTCACTGGCCCCTGGCCCAAACCGAGAATGATCTCGCGGGGGATGGCGACCTGGACAAAGGCTGCGATCGCACTGCCGACCACCAGCACCGCCCCCAGTTCTCGCAGCTCTAGCACCATATTGTCGACCATCATTCGCAGCCGCTGACCGATGGGCGGTAGGGTGGCTACCTGGGCCATCACCTGGGCCGGGGGCGCATCGAGCTGTAGCACCTGCCCGGGCGACTGCATCAAAAACGTGCCCGACTTGAGCAACGGCGACAGCTCCGGTGCCGGGGCCGCTACCGGCTCCGGTTCTCCCATCAGGCGGGTGAGGTTGTCCTGCAAGAAAGGGCGCACGTCAGCCTGGGCGCTAAAAATGGCCGCGATGGTAATCGCCACAATTAGGGTAAAGCCCACTCGCAAAAACACAATTTCAGGCTGATCGCGAAAGGCAATCCAGGTGGCCCAAAACACAATGGGGTTCACCGTTGGGGCCGCCAGCAAGTACCCGATCGCCACGGCAGTGGGGGCACCCTTCATCAACAGTCGCCGAGCTACAGGTATGTTGCCGCACTCGCACACCGGAAACATAAACCCAATCAGGCTGCCCGACAGAGCCGCCAGCACCACGTTTTTGGGGATCATTCTCAGCAGCTTTTGCTCATCGACAAACAGCAGCAGCACGCTCGAAAAAATCACCCCCAGCAGCAGAAAGGGCATTGCCTCCACCAGCAGGCTAAAAAATAGCGTGATGCCGTTATTGAGTTGAGTCATAGCAGGGGCTACCGTGCAGAGAACTCGACCCGACGCAGAGCGCCTGTAGGCCGAAGCACATTTTAGCCGATATCAATGC
>RECJ01000105.1 GCA_007694115.1 Leptolyngbya sp. DLM2.Bin27
AAACCAATAGCGCACCCGCCAGCCCCGCCAGTGCCAAAACCGCTGGTAGCCCGCCGTGCTCACGGTAGTGGGCAAACTGCTGAGTAACGTTGAAGGTTGAGGCACAGATTAAAGCCCAGTAGGGATAGTGGGCAGTGCCCACCCTACGATGGTAGCGCTCCTGCCCTCCCCCATCACCCATCTACCCATCCACCCGCCTACCCACCCACTCCCTATGCAGCCGCCCCGCTTTAGGTCATGCTAGATCCCGAAAATGCAGTTGACCTCAAGGAGATACAGCCATGGCCGAGATCGATCCCGTCAAGCTGATGAAGCAAGAAGTGGGCCGCCAGGCGGCGGCGCGGGTGCAGTCTAACACCGTTGTGGGCCTAGGCACCGGCTCGACTACCGCCTTTGCCATCCAGTTCATCGGCGAGCGGCTGGCCGCAGGCGAAATCAGCAACATCAAGGGCGTGCCCACCTCCTTTCAGGCGTCGGTGCTAGCCAAGCAGCACGGCATTCCCCTCACCACCCTCGACGAAGGCGACGAGATTGCCCTGGCCATCGACGGGGCCGACGAAGTAGACCCCCAAATGAACCTGGTGAAGGGGGGCGGTGCCGCCCACACCCGCGAGAAAATCGTTGACTCCCTCGCCAAAGAATTCATCGTGGTGGTAGACAGCTCGAAGCTGGTGGATCAACTGGGCACCACCTTTGCCCTGCCCGTAGAAGTGCTGCCCCTGGCAGTGACTCCCGTCACCAAAGCCCTAGAGGCCCTCGGCGGCCAGCCTGAACTGCGCATGGGCATCAAAAAAGACGGCCCGGTGATCACCGATCAGGGTTTGATGATTTTGGATGTGAAATTTGCGGCGATCGACGACCCCGCCGGGCTAGAGAAAACCATCAACAACATCCCCGGTGTGCTCGACAACGGTCTGTTTGTGGGCGTGGCTACCGAGGTGCTGGTGGGCGAGGTCAAAGACGGTAAGGCCACCGTACGCAAGCTGTAGATTCTCTAGCGGGGGACGAGTGGTTTTGACCCTCAGTCACGAAAGTTTGAGGTGTTCATAGGGCACTCGTCCTCGCAGGCAGCATAGAAAACCTGGACAGCTACGATGCAGTTCTATATCAAACCCAGCTCACCCGCTATCATAAGCGCACATGATCTAGTGCCCCTGTGTTGTGACTGACTTCGCCCCCCACGCAGCTTCGCCCTCTGCCACCCATACAGCCGGGCTGCCGCGCCAGCGGTGGCAGGTGGCAACGGCCAATGCGCCCCTGGCCACTTCCCTGGCCCAGACCACGGGGCTGTCGCCGCTGCTCACCCAGGTGTTGATCAACCGGGGCATCACTACTCCGGCCCAGGCCACCGACTTTCTCGACCCCGAGCGGCTGCAACTGCCCTCGCCCCTGGCAGAATTTCCTGACCTGGCGGCGAGCTTAGAGCTACTGGTGACGGCGATCAATACTCAGCAGGCGATCGCCATTTGCGGCGACTACGACGCCGACGGCATGACCAGCACGGCCCTACTGCTGCGGGCGCTGCGGGCGCTGGGGGGCCAGGTGAGCTACGTCATCCCCAGCCGCATGGCCGAGGGCTACGGCATCAACAGCCGCATTGTCGAAGACTGCTACGCCGACGGGGTGAGCCTGATTCTCACCGTCGACAACGGCATTGCGGCGGTGGCCCCGATCGCCCGCGCCCGCGAGCTGGGCCTGGCGGTGATTATCACCGATCACCACGACATTCCCCCTGAGATACCACCCGCCAACGCGATTTTAAACCCCAAGTTGTTGCCCGAGACCTCGCCCTACCGGGGGGTAGCGGGGGTGGGGGTGGCCTACATTCTGGCGGTGTGTCTAGCCCAGGCCCTGGGGCGCACCCAGGATCTGACCGGGCCGCTGCTAGAGCTGTTTACCCTGGGCACCATCGCCGACTTGGCCCCGCTGACGGGGGTCAATCGGCGCTGGGTGCGGCGGGGGCTGGGGCTGCTGCCCAGGTCGCACCTGTTTGGCATTCAGGCGCTGATCCAGGTGGCGGGGCTAGCCGACCAGAGCAAGCCGCTCAAGCCCGAGCACATTGGCTTTCGCCTCGGCCCCCGGATCAATGCCGTGGGCCGGATCAGCGAGCCGCAGATCGTGATCGACCTGCTGACCACCGACGATGTCGGGGTGGCCCTGGAGCGGGCGATGCAGTGCGAGCAGATCAACGCCACCCGCCAAGACCTCTGCCAGAGCATTGAGCAGGAGGCGATCGCCTGGTGTGAGCAGCAGCGAGCCAACGGGGCAGTGGATATTGAGCGCGATCGCGTCTTAGTCGTCATTCAGCCCCATTGGCACCACGGCGTGATCGGCATTGTCGCCTCGCGGCTGGTGGAGCGCTACGGCGTACCCGTCTTCATCGGCACCTACGAAGACGACGACCACAAAGTAATTCGCGGCTCAGCTCGGGGCATCCCTGAGTTTGACGTGTTTGCCGCCCTGCAAACCTGCCACGACCTGATGGAAAAATTTGGCGGCCACCGCGCCGCCGGGGGCTTTTCATTTTTGGCCAAGCACCTGCGCCAGGTGACCTCGCGGCTGTCGCACTACGCCTGTCAGACCCTCACCGTCGACCTGCTCAAACCCCTGGTCAAAATCGACAGCCAGGCCCGCCTGGGGGATGTGAACCAGGGGCTATTTGACCAGATCGACCACCTGCACCCCTGCGGCATTGAAAACCCCGACCCGGTGTTTTGGACGCCCAATGTGCGGGTGCTAGAGCAGCAGACCGTGGGCCGCAACCGCGACCACCTGAAGCTGGTGCTGGGCGAAGAGGGCAGCGACGTGACCATCAAGGCGATCGCCTGGCGCTGGGGTGAATATTACCCCCTGCCCAGCCAGCTCGACCTGGCCTATAAGCTCAAGCAAAACGAGTGGCAGGGCACCACCACCGTCGAGCTAGAACTGGTCGGGGTGCGCCCAGCAGAGAATGCTGCCCAGCTCAACACACCTGCCGCCGTCCAGCCACCAGCCCGGCCAGCGGGGCCATCGCTACCCAAGCTGGCCACCAGTGCGCCGCTGACTGGCGGCATTCCCCGCTTAGCGGTCAGTGAACCAGGCGGAGCCACCACCCCAGCCCAACAACTAGAGGCTCCACCAGACGGGCTCGATCGTCAGCCCGAGCGCTCGACCCCGACAGCCCCTGCCCTTGGGCCAGCGACCACGGCTGCATCTAGCTCAGAGTCCATGGTCAGCCCCAACCCCTCGCTAGAATCCCCGGCAGAGTCTAGACCAGAGACGTCATCGCCGGGGACTTTTAGGCCCGCAACGTCTCAAGCAGCGGCTCAGGAAGCAGCCGAGTTTACCTACAGCAACCGCCGCTACTCAGCCACCACCCACACCGTCAGCGGCACCACCACCCTCACCATCAGCAACCCCGAGGGCCAGCGGCTGGTGGTCAGCCGGGGCAACCAGCAGGGCTGGCTCTACCCACCGGGGGAGTCGGCCAAGCCCGTCGACTTGAGCGAACCCCACTACGGCAACCTGGTGCGGGCCGGGGCCGCAGCGGTCGAGCTGTTGCAGCTCAGTCAGCGCCTGGCCGAGGCCGAGGCCCGCCTAGCCGCCCAAGCCGCGCAGCTGGCCCACCAAGACGCCTTAATTGAGGGGCTAGAAGCTGAGAAAGTCGATCTACTGGCGGCACTGCCTGCGGTCAGCCCCAGCCCCGCTTTTCCTGGCTCCCAGGCGACGATAACGCCCAGAGCACCCGTCCCTCAGCCCGCACCCGTCCCTCAGCCCGCACCAGTTCCCCAACCTGAGCCAGCCCCGTCGCCTAGATCGCCTCAGGCTTCTGGGCAGGCCGCTAGCACCGAGGCTGCGCCCCAGGGTGCGCCAGGCAAACTAGACCTAGAACAGGCCAAGCACCACGTGCGCCAGGCGGTGAGCGATCGCGTCTGGTTTTGCCTCAGCACCGACAGCCAAAACGACCTGGCGGCGGCCCTGGCTCATTTGGCAACCGCCAGCAACCCCATCGCCGCCGCCGACGCAGCTACCGTGGCAGGCCTGGCTACAGTGCTAGAGCGCGAGCTGTTGCAGCCCCTGCTCACCGACTTTGCCCGCTACGGCGAAGCCAGCGGCGATCGCGACATGGTCGCCCTCGCCCATGACCTAGCCCAGGCGGGCAGCCTGGGGGCACTGCCGCCGCTGCTGAGCGAAACCTGGCAATCGCTCACCGCCAAAGCCTTGACCGCCGCCGCCAAGCCCCGCAAAGGGCTGCACCACACTGTCGACGCCGACACCAGCACCACCCCCTTCCCCGTCGATGACAGCCACCGGGTGATGCTCGACGAATTTCTCCAGGGGTGGGATCACCCCATTGCCCGCTGGCTAACCGGGGACGGAGATGAGGCCGCTAGCGATCTGGCCCAGGTGGCCCAGCTGCGGCCAGCTAGCGAGTCGCTGCCCCTATGGCAGGGGCAAATGCTGCAACAGCTGGTGCTGGGCCACCGGCAGAAGCAGGGGATTTTACAGAAAATTTTTGGGTGATGCTGGCAGCTCTGGTGACGACTCCATGGATGCGGGCCTATGGTGAGTTCAGCCGGGTGCAGGCCATGCGCCCCGACGATTTGACCTTGTGGGAATCGGGGTTGGGCAATTTAGATTTGGTATAAGCCTCAGTTACTGTTACCCACCCGGCTGATCAGCATTCAGCCGCTTCAGGTGTGCGACGACTTTGGCCGATTCTGCGCCGACCTGGCCCGGTTTGCCGCCTCAACGGGTGACAACGTACCTAGAGAGCTTGCTGCATCAGGGATAGAGCATAGA
>RECJ01000035.1 GCA_007694115.1 Leptolyngbya sp. DLM2.Bin27
CGGCCCCCGACTCTGACCCCAAACCCGGCCATCTCTACGTGGTGGGCACCCCCCTAGGCAACCTCGAAGATATGACCTTTCGAGCGGTGCGAATGTTGCAGGCAGTCGATCTCATTGCCGCCGAAGACACCCGCCACACCGGCAAGCTGCTTCAGCATTTTCAAATCACCACGCCTCAGATCAGCTACCACGAGCACAACCGCCACAGCCGCATTGGCGAAATTCTGCACCATTTGCAAGTGCGCCAGAGTGCGGTGGCGCTGGTCAGCGATGCCGGTATGCCCGGTATTTCTGACCCTGGCTATGAGCTGATTGCCGCCTGCGTTGCAGCAGCGATTCCGGTGATCCCCATTCCGGGGCCAACGGCGGCGATTACGGCGCTGTGCGTGGCGGGGCTGCCGTGCGATCGCTTTGTGTTTGAAGGGTTTTTGCCGCTCAAGGGCAAAGAGCGCACCGCCCGCCTTGAAGCCCTCAGCCAAGAAGACCGCACCATGGTGCTCTACGAGGCTCCCCACAAACTGCTCAAAACCCTAGGGGATTTGGTGGCGGTGCTGGGCTGCGATCGCCCCCTCACCCTGGGCCGCGAACTCACCAAACGGTTCGAAGAATTTTGGCGCGGCACCCTGGGCGAAGCGCTGGCCCACTATCAACGCGAGGCCCCCAAGGGCGAATTTACCCTCGTTATTCAAGGCGTGGCCCGTGATACTCCGGCGCTATCTGAGCAGGCGATCAAAGCTGAGCTAGAGCACCTGCTCAGACAGGGGCTCTCCCGGGCCGATGCCAGCCGCCAGATCGCCAAAGCCACCGGGCAGCCCAAAAAAGTGATCTATCAGCTTTCTCTCACCCTCAACTCTCTTTCTACCGACTAACAAATCTCACCCCTAAAGATGATTTGACCAAAGTAGAAAGCCAGTACTGTTTAAACGAGGTTTTGCAGCAGCTTATTGTTACGGGTTAGCTGCTGCAAAGCCACAGTTTTTAGCACGGCTTTTTAATCAATATGAATACCAACAGACGAGTTAATCCCAATCGCGATCCGGTTAATCGCGACCTAAATGCGAATCCCAACGCTGACCCTGGGCTTCATCCAGACAGCAATCCCGACAGCAACCCCGACCCCATTACCGGGGAGACGGGGGCTCGCCCAGTCGGTACTGGAATTGGTGCAGCGGGCGCGGGCACGATTGGCACCGCCGTGGGTGTCGCAGTCGGTGGCCCAGTTGGCGGGGCCATCGGCGCTGTGGTCGGCTCCGTGGCTGGTGGCCTGCTGGGCAAGAGCATGTCAGAAACCCTCGATCCCACCGTGGAAGATGAGTATTGGCGACACAACTACGGTACCCGCCCCTACGTAGAGCCCAACTACACCTACGAAGACTACAGCCCCGCCTACCGCACTGGCTATGAGGGCTACTCAACCTACTCGAAGGATGGCCTTACCTACCAGGATGCCGAACCCCACCTTAGAACCCGCTACGAGCGTGAGTATGGCTCTAGCCGCCTGGGTTGGGACAAAGCTCGGTATGCCAGCCAAGATGCCTGGCATCGGCTTGAGCACGGCTCTGCTGCTACCGACACCGATATGCGATAGGGTGCTGGGTTTTAGACGCTAAGCCTGGTTTTGCTACCTAATCTAAGTAGGTCTGCAATAGCCGAATCACTGCCGCCACCGAGGCCAACGACGCCGTCTCGGTGGCGGTGTGGTATTCGGTGGTAGGTATTTGTAGAGTGGTGCCCGTGACCGCGCCATCGGTAGCGGCGGTGAGGCGACCCATCTCAGTGCGGCCCAGGGAATAGGGCTTGGGGCGGGTGAGGTTTTGGGTGGTGATGTAGTCGTCTTTGTAGCTGTAAGGGATGTGTAGCTGGGTGCAGCGATCGGCTAGTTCTTGGGTAATGCCGGGGGCAAACTCGGCGCTGGCGTCTTGGCGGCGCAGGGTGACTAGCTGCTGGTCAGCGGCCTCCCGGCTGTGGTAAGGGCTGGTGTCGAGGGCGACCAGGCGGTCGGTGCTCAGTCGCTGCCGCTGGAACCACGACAGAGCATAGCGCCAGCTGCGGCCCGACTCCTCTTGGGCGGTAAACAGAGCCGTGCCCTGAAACCCCTGGCGAAACAAGAAAATAATGATGGCGGCGCTGATCACGTTGTCGAGCTGGGCCGAGATGTAGCCGTCGTTAAACTGTAGTCGATCTAAAAAGGCGACCGGGGTGCCCGGCTGGAGGTAGTCAAGGCCATCGACCTCAAAGATCAAATTGCGACGCTCGGGGCAGATATAGGAATTGGTGATCACCCCCTGGCCAATGTAGGTGCCCGTATAGGGCAGGTGGGCCTGCACCCGCTGGCCCTGAAAGCGATTCTCAATGGTGTGCAGCATTTGCTCAGACACCGAGTCCCCGGTCAATTCACTCTGGTTGCCCGCGATGAAGGCGGCGTACTGAAACTCGTTGGGGCCGGTGCACATCAGGCCGTGGCGATCAATGTGGGCCGACAGCATCAGGTCGTGGGGGCGTTTCCCCTGGGCCACCAGGACGCCGTGGTAGTAGCTGACCTCAGCCCCCACTTCGTCAAGCTCGCGGCGCAGCACCCGAAAAAACGAGTCTTCGCTGCCTACCACTGAGGGCTCACGAATTAAAAACTGAAGAATTTCTAGAAAGTCTGCCAGCCCCTCAAAGGGCATCGACTCGGCGGCCAAGCCTGCCGTGGTTGTGGCCTCTGGGCCAACCAGTTGATCAACCACCAGGTTCAGTGGGCTCATGGGTTATGCCTGCCAGCGCTATGCCTGCAATGGGCATCGGGCATCACCCAGCAAAATTGGGGCTTGCACCGATGTCCCTCAGCACCTTAGCCCAAGGTGCTAGAGCGTATGGTGAAGCCCACTACAAATCAATGGGGAAATCAATGGGGTTTTCATTGTCCAACAATCCTGCAAACCCCACTGGAGAACCGGAGTATACTAGAACCTATCGCTCTTTATTCCGCCTGCCCTGTGGATCTGTCTTCTAAAAGTGAATACGCGCTGCTGGCTCTGCTAGAGCTTAGTCCCCACTTTACCAGCGGCGAACCGCTGCAAATTCGGCAGATCGCCAGCCAGCAAAACATTCCCGATCGCTACCTAGAGCAGCTGCTGGCTACCCTGCGTCGGGCGGGCCTGGTCAAAAGCCTGCGGGGGGCGCGGGGGGGCTACCTGTTAGCCCGTGATCCGTGGAAGATTACCCTCTATGATGTGGTCAGCTGCATTGAGGGGTTTGAGGCCCAGGCAGACCCGGCCAAGGGGTCTCCCACACCCGAGGCGCTGGTGATTCAAGAGGTATGGGGGGAGGTGCGCCAGGCGGCCGAATCAGTGCTGCAAAAATGCACCCTGCAAGACCTAGTCGAAAAGCGCAACGCCCAGCAGCAGCACGACATTATGTATTACATCTAGGCCCATTACTACATTCAGGCCCATGCGAATTGCCGAAAACGTGACCCAACTGATTGGCCGCACCCCCCTGGTGCAGCTCAACCGCATTCCTCAGGAGGCAGGCTGCCTGGCTCGGCTGGTGGTCAAGCTGGAGGGCATGAACCCCTCGGCCTCAGTTAAAGATCGCATTGGTATCAATATGATTGAAGCCGCCGAGGCCAAGGGGCTAATCACCCCCGGCAAAACCACCCTGGTAGAACCCACCTCTGGCAATACCGGCATTGCCCTGGCGATGGCGGCGGCGGCTAAGGGCTATCGCCTAATTCTCACCATGCCTGAGACGATGAGCTCAGAGCGGCGGGCCATGCTGCGGGCCTATGGGGCTGAGCTAGAGCTGACTCCCGGTGTGGCGGGCATGTCGGGCTGCATTCAGCGGGCGCAGGATATTCTCGATACCCTGCCCGATGCCTACATGCTGCAACAGTTTCGCAACCCCGCTAACCCCGATATTCACCGCCGCACCACCGCCGAAGAGATCTGGGCTGACACCGATGGCCAAGTAGATATGCTGGTGGCGGGGGTGGGCACGGGCGGCACCATTACCGGCGTGGCCGATGTGCTCAAGCAGCGCAAGCCTGGGTTTAAGGCGATCGCAGTTGAACCCGTCAACAGTCCGGTGCTCTCTGGCGGCAGGCCCGGCTCTCATAAAATTCAGGGCATTGGGGCGGGGTTTGTGCCCGAGGTGCTCAACACAGCGCTGATCGACGAGGTGGTGCAGGTGACCGATGACGATGCGATCGCCTACGGTCGTCGCCTTGCCCGCGACGAGGGCCTGCTCTCGGGCATTTCCACCGGGGCGGCGGTGAAGGCGGCGGTAGAGGTGGGTTGTCGCCCCGAAAATGAAGGCAAGCTGATTGTGATTATCCAGCCCAGCTTTGGCGAACGTTACCTGAGCACGCCGCTGTTCCAAGACCCAGAACTGCTGACGTCGCTGGTGTTGGGGTAGGTTGCTAATGCCTAAGCATTGCTTTCTTGCGGTGCATTGCTTCGCGAATCCACCCTACGGCACTGCGGCATCTACCTCCCAAGGGCACAGGCCCTGCGCCCTTACACTTGCGCCCCTACACTTGCGCCCCTACCTCGGGGGGCTTCTTGATTTCCGAACCCGGTGGTGGGGTTATCTACCCTAAGGTTCTTTACAAACTGCAACATTTCAGTTAATGTAAGGACATACATAACCCGCTTGTCCCAGTCGGACGAGCATTCAGCAAACCTACCTGCCATCATTTCCATCATGACAACGACCTTACAACGACAACAATCTGCCTCCCTGTGGGAGC
>RECJ01000077.1 GCA_007694115.1 Leptolyngbya sp. DLM2.Bin27
AGTCGGGCAAGGCCTACAAAGACAGCAAGCTCTGCAACGTGCTCACCATGCGCGAGCTGCACCGCCGCTACCACGACGAGACCGGCATTACCTTTAGCTCACTGTATCCCGGCTGCGTGGCTGATACGCCGCTGTTCCGCAACCACTTCAAGGCGTTTCAGACCATCTTCCCCTGGTTCCAAAAGAACGTTACCGGGGGCTACGTCACCCAAAAGCTGGCCGGTGAGCGGGTGGCCGATGTGGTCACCGACGGTGAACTCAAGGAGTCGGGCATGTACTGGAGCTGGGGCAACCGCCAAAAGCCCGGTCGCCGATCCTTTGCTCAAGAGGTCTCGAACGAGGCCCAGGACGACGCCAAGGCCCGCAAGCTGTGGGATCTCAGCGCCCGACTGGTGGGGCTAGATGACGAAACGGCGCGCAATGTGCCCGCCACCGCTGGTTCAGTCTAATACCATAGCCAAATCCCATACCCCCGATTCCCAAACGGCCAAACCGTAGGGGCAAACGGTTGTTTGCCCTGCCAAATCGGGGGGAGTCAAAAAGAATTTGGTTTGTGCGGACAAACGCCTGGGGACAAACGCCGTTTGCCCCCACCCCAACAAAAAGCACCCCGGACAGAACCTGTCCGGGGCGTTCTACTACCTAAAAATGTAGGGGCACAGCAGGCTGTGCTCCTAGGGCCTATTTAGAGGCAGCGGCCTGGCGTTCCTTGGCTTCCTTAATCACTTCCTCGGCCACATTGCTGGGGCAGGGGGCGTAGTGAGAGAACTCCATGGAGAACTGGCCCCGACCCGAGGTCATGGTGCGCAGATCGCCAATGTAGCCAAACATTTCGCTCAGGGGCACATCGGCCTTGACCCGCACCCCGGTGGCACCGGGATCTTGGGACTTGATCATGCCCCGGCGACGGTTCAAGTCGCCGATCACATCGCCCATGTAGTCGTCAGGGGTGAACACGTCCACGTTCATGATCGGCTCTAGCAGCTGGGGGCCAGCTTTGGGCAGCGATTGGCGGTAGGCGGCACGGGCGGCAATCTCGAAGGCGATCGCCGACGAGTCGACCGCGTGGTAGCCACCGTCGGTCAGGGTGACCTTGAGGTCAACCACCGGGTAGCCCGCCAGGGGGCCTTTGCCCACGCTGGTCTCAAAGCCCTTCTGCACCGCCGGCCAAAATTCACGGGGCACGTTGCCGCCGGTCACCGCCGACTCAAACTGGAAGCCGGTGCCGGTTTCGCCGGGCTCGATAACGTAGTCGATCTTGCCGTACTGACCCGAACCACCCGACTGCTTTTTGTGGGTGTAGCTGTCGACCAAGCGCTTGGTGATCGACTCGCGGTAGGCCACCTGAGGCTTGCCCACTTCGACTTCGACGCCGTGGGTGCGCTTGAGAATGTCGACCTTGATGTCGAGGTGCAGTTCGCCCATGCCCTTGAGGATGACTTCGCCGCTCTCTTCGTCGGTTTCCACCTGGAAGGAGGGGTCTTCCTGCACCATCTTGCTGATGGCCATGCCCATTTTCTCGTTGTCGCCTTTTTTCTTGGGCGACACCGCAATCGAGATCACCGGGTCGGGGAAGACCATCGGCTCTAGGGTGGCGGGGTCTTTGGGGTCGCAGAGGGTGTGGCCGGTCTGCACGTTTTTCATGCCGATCAAGGCGATGATGTCGCCCGCCTGGGCTGAGTCGACCTCTTGGCGGTCGTTGGCGTGCATTTCAACCAGGCGGCTGATGCGCTCAGGCTTACCGGTGAAGGTGTCGAGAATGGTGTCGCCTTTTTTCAGCTGACCCGAGTAGATCCGGGTAAAGGTGAGTGCGCCAAAGCGGTCGTCCATGATTTTGAACGCCAGCGCCCGCAGGGGCTTGTCGGCATCGGCGTAGGCCAGCTTGCCGGTGGGGTTACCCTCTAGGTCGATCTCGGGCTGGGCAGGCACTTCGAGCGGGTTGGGCAGGTAGTCAACCACCGCGTCGAGCACCAGCTGCACACCTTTGTTCTTAAACGAAGACCCGCAGTAGGTGGGGAAGAAGGCCAGCTCACGGGTGCCCTTGCGAATGCAGGTCTTGATCTCGTCTAGGGTGATCTCTTCACCCTCAAGGTACTTGTTGAGCACTTCGTCGTCCTGCTCCACGGCCAGCTCAATCAGCGCCTCGCGGTACTCTTCGACTTGATCTTTCATGTCTTCGGGGACATCTTTGATCTCGTAGTTTTCGGGCAGCCCCGACTCGTCCCACACCCAAGCTTTGCGGGTGAGCAGATCAACTACACCGACAAAATCGTTTTCGGTGCCGATGGGCAGCACCATGACCAGAGGTTTGGCGGCCAGCACGGTTTCAACCTGCTTGATCACGCGGAAATAGTCGGCCCCGATGCGGTCGAGCTTGTTGACGTAGATGACGCGAGACACCTTGGAGTCGTTGGCGTAGCGCCAGTTGGTCTCAGACTGAGGCTCTACCCCACCTGATCCGCAGAAAACGCCGATGCCGCCGTCAAGCACCTTGAGGGAGCGATAGACCTCAATGGTGAAGTCAACGTGGCCGGGGGTGTCGATGATGTTGAGCTGGTGCTCTTTCCAGAAGCAGGTGGTGGCTGCCGACTGAATCGTGATCCCCCGTTCTTGCTCTTGCTCCATAAAGTCGGTGGTGGCGGCACCGTCGTGGACCTCACCGATTTTGTGAATGCGACCGGTGAGGGCAAGAATGCGCTCGGTGGTGGTGGTTTTGCCCGCGTCTACGTGGGCAAAAATGCCAATATTGCGATAACGGGTGATGTCTTTAGCCATAACTGCTTCTCCGGATTCTGGGCGATGGGCCGCTGGTGACCATCTTCATGGGTTACTCAGACGGGGTCTGGGTTGTCGTCGGTAGCCTTGACAACAGAAAACTCTATCACGAGACCATGACGGGGAGTCTGAGCTGGGGCCGTGGCAACAACACCTAAGTATGAACTATTGTAAAACCCCCAGGCGCATCCGTGACAGGGGGCAGCTTACTACTTAGGTCATTGTTCTTAGCATAGCGGTCAGCGGGGCGGGAATGAGTGATGAAAACCCATCATTCGCCCATAGTAGGCAACCCGCTCGGGAAGACGCCCATTCTTTTTTACAATGGTGGCCGATGCAGTGACGATGTTAGGGAGATCAAGCTATGGGCAGCGTTGCCGGTACAGACAGCCACACCGCCAGCGGCTACGTGGGGGCGGCGATTGTGGGCAGCAGCATTACGCTGTCGTTTAAAGATTTCACTACCGCTGCCGAGGGCGAGGCGCTAGAGGCGTTTTTGACGATCAACGGCAATATGGCCAAGCGCCCCATGGCCCTGGGGCTGCTGCCTGCAACCAGCGGAGCCTTTGATCTCTCGGTGCCACCAGGCACCGATATTAGTCTGTTTAATACGCTGGTGATTCGCCCGGTGGGATCTGAAGACCCGGTGGCGACAGCGTCGGTGCCCTAGTCTGGTCAGTGCCCTTTTGCCAAAGTTTGGATTCGCTGATGTTGATCGCGGCATTGCCATGCGATCGCATGGCCCCCAGGGCTTTGTCAAGCTTTGATCTGTAGGTTGGGTGGAGCGCCAGCGGAACCCAACAAGGGCTTGCTGCTGTTGGGTTTCACTTCGTTGCACCCAACCTACGCGAACCCTAATTTTTAAGTTTGACGTTGCACTAGACTCAACCTCAAAGTTTCTCAAGCAAGCTGGCTGCTTGAGAGGGGCAAACATAGGCCTGTCTAAAAGCGGGCTGATGTCGTAGCCGAGTCTTGGGCCGCCTCACCCATCCTACGAATACCCACCCTACGAATAATTGAGTTCACCCATCCACCCCCTACCCATCCACCCATCTCCCCCCTGAACCATCTCTTGCTCAATTAACTTCACAGCCTTGCCAGAGTATTGAATGATGGAGGTAGTGGATTTTTGCTATCGAAACTAGAGCGATGGACTTGCTCGCTATAAAAAACCTCGCTTTGCTCCACGCTTCTCTGTAACCAGCCTATAGGACGAAACTCTATGACCAGCTTTCCCATTGACCTAGGCGCATACCAGCGAATTTCGTTAGATGCGTCTAACCCCACCCTCACCGACGAGCAGCGCAGCGCTCTTCAGGCCAACATTCAGCTGTGTCGCGATGCGATCGTGTTCTTTACCGCGACCGGTGCGGCGCGGGGCGTGGGTGGTCACACGGGCGGCCCCTACGACACCGTGCCCGAGGTGATGATTCTCGACGCGCTGTTTCGCGGTGCGGGCGACAAGTATGTGCCGATTTTCTTTGACGAGGCGGGCCACCGGGTGGCGACTCAGTATCTCATGTCGGTGCTCAATGGCGACATGCCCGCCGAGCAGCTGATGCAGTACCGTGTCGCCCACGAAAAGCTGCCCGGCCACCCCGAGCTAGGGCTGACCCCCGGCGTCAAGTTTAGCTCGGGGCGTTTGGGTCACATGTGGCCCTACGTCAACGGCGTGGCCCTGGCCAACCCCGGCAAAGTGGCCTTCTGCCTGGGTTCTGACGGTGCCCAGCAGGAGGGCGACGACGCTGAGGCGGCCCGCTTTGCGGTGGCCAACCACGTCAACGTCAAGATTTTAGTCGATGACAACGATGTCACCATTGCCGGCCACCCCTCCCAGTACATGGGCGGCTACAGCGTCAAGCAAACCCTGGAGGGCCACGGCCTGACGGTGCTGGAAGGCGACGGCGAAGACCTCGA
>RECJ01000034.1 GCA_007694115.1 Leptolyngbya sp. DLM2.Bin27
TCGCCGAGCACCACCTTGTCGCCAATGGCTTCGACTTCCTTGCCGAGATAGGCGGCGCGCCGCGCCGCGCCGTCGCTAGGCGTCCTCTTCCAGGTAAGCTTCGTCTTCAACCTCAATCTCAACCTCCTCCGCTACGTCCACGGCGGCTCCACCAATTTCTAGCTTTTCTCTCACCTGAGCCTCTACCTTTTGGGCAAAAACGGCATCGTCTTGCAGACGCAAAATGGTGTTTTCGCGACCCTGGCCGATGTTGTCGCCGTCATAGCTGTACCAAGCGCCCTTGCGCACAATGACGCCGGTTTGCTCAGCCAGATCAACCAGACAGCCCATGGTCGAAATTCCCTGGCCAAAGAGAATATCAAATTCGCCAATACGGAAGGGTGGAGCGACCTTGTTTTTGGCGACCTTCACCTTGGCGCGAATGCCGTACTCTTCGGTACCCTTTTTGAGGGTTTGAATACGGCGAATATCGAGGCGCACCGAGGCGTAGAATTTCAGGGCATTGCCACCTGTGGTCACCTCTGGATTGCCGTAGGAGATCCCAATTTTTTGCCGCAGCTGGTTGAGGAAAATCACGGTGCACTGCGACTTGCCAATGCTGCCGGTGATTTTGCGCAGCGCCTGGCTCATCAGGCGGGCCTGCAAACCCACGTGGGCGTCACCCATTTCGCCTTCGATCTCGGCGCGAGGCACCAGGGCCGCTACTGAGTCAATGACCACCACATCAATGGCCGACGACCGCACTAGCTGATCCACTACTTCTAGGCCCATTTCTCCGGTGTCAGGCTGAGACACTAGCAGATCATCGACATTGACCCCCAGGGCAGCGGCATAGATTGGGTCGAGGGCGTGTTCTGCATCGACAAAAGCCGCAACCCCACCTGCTTTTTGCACCTCGGCAAGCACGTGCAGCGCCAGTGTGGTTTTACCGGAGCTTTCGGGGCCGTAGATCTCAATTACGCGCCCTTTTGGCAGGCCACCGCCCAGGGCCAGATCGAGGGTCAGCGCCCCGGTGGAGATGGTTTCAACCTTCATGCGCCCGGCGTCGCCGAGGCGCATGATCGCACCCTTGCCAAAGTTGCGCTCAATTTGGCCGAGCACCATTGTCAGGGCTTTTTCCTTTTCGGTTTGCTCTTTGCTGCTTCCGCCTTTTTTTGCCGCCATAGTCGCCTCAGTGCTGTAGAACATGCCGTAAAACTAGACCCCTGAACCCTAGACCAGTTGTCCTTCGAGAATCAGTATAGTACAATTGAACGTATCTGCAATAGGTAGTTATCCGGTTTCGCCGTTCCTCTACCGTTTAGCCTCTAGTCAGGAGGGGTCAGCCCGTGGCAAACGACCAGCTCAATACCCTAATTGCTTTCCCCGATTGGATTGTGGCCGTCACCCACCAGCGGTCTACAGAGTTTTTTTGCTGGGTAATCACGCCCGATCTAGCGGCGCTCACCGACGGCGAGATCCACGCCACTAGCCAGGCTGCCCTAGCCGCAGGCCGCAGTTTAGTGCAGTGCTCCACTGGCCCCCAGGTAGACTTTAGCCACTGCCGCCTCTACCAAGATTAGCGATCAGGTTGACGATCTTACCCCAGGCCATTCGGGACAGATGCAAGGAAAACCATAGGCTTATTGCGGCTGAGCCTTGGACTAGAAGCCCAAGACTCAAAGCTGAAATCCGCTGAAGAGGATCGACAGCCGAGTTCCCCAGCCGGCTTCAATGGGATTGCCTTTTGCCTGCTTACTTCTGCCTTAATGGACTAGTCGTCGTCTTCAAACACGCCTTTAAAGAAATCGATGGTGTCTTTGAGGGCGGCGATAAAGCTGTCGATCTCGGCTTTGGTGTTGTAGAAATACAGGCTAGCCCGAGCGGTGGAGTCAGCGCCCAAAATGCGGTGCAATGGCTGGGTGCAGTGGTGCCCCGAGCGAATGGCTATGCCCGACTGGTCGATCAGCGTTGAGAGATCCTGGGCGTGTACACCGTCCACGGTGAAGGTGGCCAGCGCAGCATGTCCACCGCCATCGGCCTCGGGAGCGGGGCCGTAGAGGGTGACTTCGGGGATAGTCTGCATCTGCTGGTACAGGTAGGCGGTCAGCTCGTGCTCGTAGGCGGCGATGTTATCCATGCCAATGGCAGAGAGGTAGTCGACGGCGGCCCCCAGGGCAATCGCCTCGGCAATGGCCGGGGTACCCGCCTCAAATTTGTGGGGCAGCTCGGCATAGGTTGAGTGGTCAAGAAACACGTCGGCAATCATTTCGCCACCGCCCATGAAGGGGGGCATGGCTTCGAGCACCTCTAGCTTGCCATAGAGAAAGCCGATGCCCGTGGGGGCACACATCTTGTGGCCTGAGGCAACAAACCAGTCGCAGCCCAGGTGGGGCAGGTTTAGCGGCATGTGGGGCGCACTTTGGCACCCATCGATCAGCACCTTGGCCCCCTGGTCGTGGGCGATCGCAACAATCTCTTCCACCGGGTTGACGCAGCCCAGGGTGTTAGAAACGTGACTCACCGCCACCAGCCGGGTCTTGTCGTTTACTAGGCCACGGTATTGATCGAGGTCAAAGGCCTGGTCGGCATTCAGCTCGACAAACTTTAGCACCGCCCCGGTGCGCTGGGCCACCAGCTGCCAGGGCACTAGATTACTGTGGTGCTCCATTACCGAGAGAATGATCTCGTCGCCCGCCTGTAGGGTATTCATGCCCCAGGCGTAGGCCACCAGGTTGATGGCCTCGCTGGCATTGCGGGTAAAGACAATCTGGTTGCGGCTGGTAGCCTTGACGAAGGCAGCAACCTTATCTCGGGCACCTTCGTAGGCATCGGTAGCGCGGGCGCTGAGGTTGTGGACGCCTCGGTGGACGTTGGCGTTGTCGCTCTGGTAGTAGTGATCTAGGGCGTCGATCACCGCCTGGGGTTTCTGGGACGTAGCGGCGTTGTCGAGGTACACCAGCGGGTGACCGTTGACCTCCTGATGCAAAATCGGGAAGTCGGCGCGAACCTTGGCAGCGAGGGTAAGGGCTTGGGCGACGGTCATGGGGGTGAGGGGGTGGATGGGTAGGGGAGGGATAGGATTATGTCCATTGGGTAATGGTTTCGGCGAGGCGCGATCGCAGCGTCTCCACCTCTATTCTCTCTAAAATCTCCATGGCGAAACCATAGATCAGCAGTCGCTGGGCGGCGGCGGCGCTAATGCCGCGACTTTGCAGGTAGAAGATCTCGTCGGCCTGGAGCTGGCTGACGGTGGCCCCGTGGGCGCACTTGACATTGTCGGCGACGATCTCAAGCTGGGGCTTGGTGTCGACCCGCGCTTTGTCTGACAACAGCAGGTTGCGGTTAAGCTGGCTAGCGCTAGTGAGCTGAGCCTTTTGGGCCACGGCCATGCGCCCGTTAAACACGCTGTGGGCACGGCCATCGACAATGGCCTTGTGATCTTGCTCGACGGTGCCGTGGGGGTGGCTGAGGGCCACCAGGCTATGGGTATCGGCCTGCTGGGTAGCGGTAATTGCCGCTAAGCCGTAGAGCTTGGTGGTGGTCTGTTCGCCGGTTTGGTAAATCTCCCAGTTGTGGCGGGCCAGCCGAGCGCCAAAGTCTACGGCGGTGCCCAGATACTGGCTGTCGCGGGCCTGGGTGACCACGGTTTTGCCAATGTGGAAGGTGCCAGCCCCCTCCCGCTGAATACGGCTGTGGGTAAGCTGGGCGTTGGGGTCGAGCCACAGCTCGGTGACGGCGTTGGTGAAGGGACCGGCAGCGGAGGAGTCACCCCAGAAATCTTCGATTAACGTGAGGGCGCTGCCCGACTCGGCCACTACCAGGCAGCGGGGCTGGACAACGACAGGAGTTTCCCCAGCCTGAGATACATAGATCATCTGAATCGGGGTTTCTACCACCACATTGCGGGGCAGCCAGATCACCACGGCATCTTGAAAGCCCACCGTGTTGAGGGCGGTGAAGACTTCATGGCTGCCGCTAGCGGTGGCGAGGCGTTCGCCCACTTTGGCCGCCAGGTCAGGGTGCTGCCGCAGGGAACCGACCCCAACACCCTGGGGCAGGTTGTCCAGTTGGGATAGCCCAGTGTGGACTTGACCATTGACGATAACAACTTGCGCCCCAGCGGTTTCCGGCAGGCGTAGATGAGCCATGTCGGCTTCAGCGGCGGTGGCCTCCCCCGCCGCCGTAAAGTCTATGGACAGCATCGCCGACAGGTCAGTGAAGCGCCAGTCTTCTTGGCGAGTCGAGGGGAAGGTTTGCTCGTTGAGGAAGGATGCGGCGCGAGATCGCACCTCCTCCAACCCCAAGTCCTCAGGCACCGCCGCCCTGACGATTTGCACTAGCCCCTTCAGGTAGGCATCCCGCTGGTCAATGGCCGATGACTTTAGTTCGGATACAGAGTTTGCCATTACGCCGCTACCTCCGCCCGGTGCTCTGCCATCACCCCTTCATAACCCTGCGCCTCTAGCTGCTTAGCCAGGTCTTTGCCGCCCGTGGTAATGATCCGCCCGTCGGCCATCACATGCACATAGTCAGGCACGATGTAGTCGAGCAAGCGCTGGTAGTGGGTGATCAGCACCACCGCATTGTCGGCATGGCTGAGCTGGTTGACCCCGCCCGCCACAGTCTTGAGCGCATCAATATCTAGGCCCGAGTCGGTTTCATCGAGAATGCTCAGCACCGGCTCTAGCAGCGCCA
>RECJ01000313.1 GCA_007694115.1 Leptolyngbya sp. DLM2.Bin27
TCCCCCCCAGGGCAGACACATCGGTCTGCCCCTACCATCCCCCCATCCCCCCACCCCCCCATCCCCCCACTTACGCCCCAACCACTCCCCTGGACCTACCTCTCCCTGCCCCAGCGGGTGCAGGCCCAGCCGCTGCCCGAGGTCAAAGTGATCGACATGCGCGACGAGCTGCAAGACGGCAATCGCAGCATTCTCAGCCGCCCCCTGCAAACCGCCCTGGCCGCCATGAAAGCCGAGGGCAACCAGGGGCTGTTGTTCATTCATCGGCGGGGGCACAGCAGTTTTGTGTCGTGCCGCAGCTGTGGCCATGTGATCATGTGCCCCCACTGCGATGTGTCGCTGTCGTACCACCAGCCCGCCGCCCACAGCGCCATGACCCTACGCTGCCACTACTGCGGCTTTAGCCAGGGCCACCCCAAGCAATGCCCAGAGTGTAGCTCGCCCTACCTCAAGCACTTTGGCAGCGGCACCCAGCGCGTAGTCAACGCCCTAGCCGAGACTTTTCCCGATCTGAGCTGCATTCGCTTCGACAGCGACACTACCCGCGCCAAGGGGGCGCACCGGGCTCTACTCACCCGCTTTGCCGAGGGCGGGGCCGACCTGCTGGTGGGCACCCAAATGTTGACCAAGGGCATCGACCTGCCCCAGGTGACCGTCGTCGGCATCATCGCCGCCGACGGCCTTCTATATATGAATGACTACTGGGCCAGCGAACGAGCCCTGCAAATGCTGATTCAGGTGGCGGGGCGGGCGGGGCGGGGCACCCAGCCGGGCCAGGTATTTTTGCAAACCTACACTCCCGATCACCCGGTGGTCAAAGCGGTGACGGGGCATGCCTACGAGGGGTTTATTGCCGAAGAATGGGCCCAGCGACAGCTGTTGCAGTACCCCCCCGCCGGGCAGATGGTACTACTGCGCCTGAGCAGTAATGACCCGAAAGCGGTGGAGCAGGCTGCTGCCACCCTAGCCGATCAGGTGATGCGGCGGTTAGAGGGAACAGGTTACCAGCTGCTGGGGCCAGCACCGGCCCCAATTCCTCGGGTGGCGCGGCGCTATCGCTGGCATTTGCTGGTCAAGGGGCCGCTGGCTGAGCCGCTGCCTCACCTGCAAGATCTCAAGCAGCACTGCCCGGCTCCGGTGAGTTTGACCCTAGATGTAGACCCGCTTAACCTGGCTTAACTATTTTTTGAGCAGAGTTTTGTTACCATTGCTAACCCCTGTAACGGCGGGTAACAATCGGTAAATGGTCTTTTCAACCCTGCTTTGCTGTGATAATTTGAATACATAGAAAACAACTGAATAGCCCCACAAGTTCATCTCGGTTTTACATTAATTACCAGCTGGCTTGTCGGTCGTAAAACAACCCAAATCGCTTCAAAACAACCCTTCTAGAGGTGGCCATCTATGGTCTTACCTATCCTAAATGCCGGTCAGGCAACGGGTTGTAACGAGCAACTGTAGTTTAACGAGTTTGCCATTTCTGACTGTTTTTTCGCCTATTCTCAGGTTGTTTGATTCGATTAAACAACGTATCTCTGCCCCAGCAACCTCACTGCTGTCTGGCATACAACATGTAAAATATTTAACGAAGAGTGGCCATGGCGGTCACTCTTCAGTTTTTTAAAGGGTGGAGCGTCAGGGTGAGTTTGAGTGGGCCATCGGTTGAGAGATTGGCAAGGCATTTGGCCACCCGTCTTTTTGCCCCAAGCAGTTTGTCAAGCCTAGTTTTATGGATATAGGTCAGCGGCCGCCATGGCTGGCATTGATCATGGGCAACAGCCGCTGGCACTGGGGAGCTTTTGAAGACAACATTCACAGCTCGACCCCAGGGGGCGATCGCTGTCTGGGCACCTGGCACACACCTCACCTCACTAAAGATCAAGTAGATCAGCTCAAGCGGGGCGGCTTTGCACCTGAAATTTGGCAGCAGTGGGGTCTTGACTTGGGGTTGACCGCTGATCTGTTCTACCGGCACTCTGTGGGCTCTGGGTGCCTTGATCTGTGGGTGGCCTCAGTGGTGGCGGCGTCTGTGGCCTGGTGGGCAGATTACCCCGCCCTGTACCGAGTAGAAACGGCCCAGGTGCCGCTCAAACACACCTACGCTAGCCTGGGGGTAGACCGCGCCCTGGCCCTGGTCGGGGCTGGGGAGATCTGGGGCTGGCCAGTGCTGGTGATCGACTGCGGCACGGCGATGACCTTTACCGCTGGCGTTGATGGGGGGTTGATGGGCGGAGCGATTTTGCCGGGGCTGCGATCGCAGTTTCGCACCCTCCACACCGCCACCGACCAGCTCCCGGCCCTAGACCTAGACCCCAACTTCTGGCCCCAGCGCTGGGCTACCGATACGGCAACGGCGATCACCAGCGGCATTTTGCACAGTCAGCTGGCGGGTATCCGCGATTTTATTGCCGCCTGGCAAGCCGACTGGCCAACGGGCCTGGTGGTGTTCACCGGGGGCGACAGCGGGTTTATCATCCACCACATAAAACAACAGACCCCGGCCCTAACCCAGCGCATCAAACATGATCCAGACCTAGGATTTTGGGGCTTGAGGGTCTGCCGAAGGCAATATCTAGAGCGCCAATAAAATCGCGTTGTACCGCATCCAAATTTCATACCCCCGATTGACAGTCGGCCAACCTGTAGGGGCGCACCGCTGTGCGCCCGGCTAAATCGGGGTAGCTAAGCAGGATGTGGTAAACCCTAAAGCCCTCTGATCCGGTTGCGGTAGGCGGCGGCATCAGTACCGACGCCAGCATTACTGGCGAAGGTGCCAGCGCTGTGCATGGCCTGAAGGTTATTGACCCGGTTGCCGGGGTTGGGGTGGGTGCTGAGAAACTCAGCGGTGTTTCTGCCCTCCAGCTTTCGCATGAAGCTAATAAAGCCAGTGGTGTCGTAGCCCGCCCGGCCCATGTTGTGGAACCCCCGTCGATCGGCATCGTGCTCAGCCTCGCGGCTGTTGGGCAGATGTAGAGCCAGCTGCACCCCCAGGCCTACCAGGGCCTCTTGACGCACGCCCAAACTACCGGCCACGCCACTGGCCAGGGCCCGCTGCCGCATTTGCTGGAGGGCGTGCCGTCCGGTGATGTGACCAATTTCGTGGGCCATCACCCCAGCCAGCTCAGCCTCGTTTTCGGCAGCGCGAATCAGCCCGGTCTGGATGTAAACAAAACCGCCGGCGGTAGCAAAGGCGTTGACGCTGTTGTTGTCAACCACCTGAAAGGTGTAGGGCAAGTCGGGGCGATCGCTAGTGGCCGCTAGGCGCTGCCCAATTTCGTTGATGTAGCTATTGATCGAGGCATTGCGGTTATAAATTCGCACCCCCTGCTGGGCCTTGAGCTGCCGATCGATCTGAGCACCGAGGTTGACCTCATCTCGATCGGACATATTGCCCAGCTGCACATAGCGAATGCCCTGGAAAATCAGGTCAAAAATGCTGGCATGGGAGGGGGTTGGGGTGGCCAAACCAATGGTGATCGCCATCAGAGTAGCCATCAGGCCGTAAAGCCCGCGCCGCAGAAGAGAACTCTGCTTTAGATGAGTGAGAGGAGAAAACATAGAAAAGATCGCCTCACGTGCTGTTGAGGGTCATAACTGTTACCATCTTGCCCGGCTCAGCTACTGAAGACCACAGGCAGTGGTCAATAATAAATTTGTCCCCTGCCCGTTGTCTGCTCTGTCTGGGGATAGCTCCGCTCGGCTCGCTGGCCGACAAGTGCCCCAAAAGAGCTTGCCTGTGGTTCAATGGTATCGACATTCTCCCGCACAGAAAACCCGTACTCCCTCCATCGAGGGCACCCTAGCCATGACTCTCATTGACTCTAAAGGCCGTCTATTAGGCAAAGTCAGCATCTTAGATGTGGCGGCGGCGCTGATCATCCTGATGGTGCTGTTTGGCATTTTTCTCTACCCTGGCACCTCGGGGTCAGTGGCCCAGGTGGGGGCTACAACTAAGCCCGTGGAAGTGGATGTCATGGTGCGGGGGCTGACCTCCTCTGATCCCGATGAGCTGTTTCAGTCTATTCAAAACTCTGAGACCACTAACATCATTATTCGCAATCAGCCCTACGGCCAGGTCAGAATCAAGGAGGTGCGAAGGCTGCCCCGCAGCACCGTAGTCCCCCAGCCCGACGGTTCGGTGATCGCCCTGCCCGACCCGCGCCCGGAGCTAAACTACACCATTGATATGCTGATCACCCTCGAAGGCGATGCTCAAATTACCTCCACCGGGCCGGTGTTTGGCAACAGCAAAGTCAAAGTGGGCAGCCCGATCGAGCTAGACGGCGATCTCTACAACTTCAACACCAGCACCGTTGGGGTCAGAGTTTTAGAAGATAGCTAGTGAGACAATAGAGACTTCAGCTCAGCGAAACTATTTATCCTTTCCCTATGACCGTTACCCCGATTGCACCCGCCCGCATTGACTGGCAGGCTCTAGCCGATCAGGCTCTGGCCGGAGAGGTGATCAGCCGCGATCAGGCCCACGCCGTGCTCGCCGCCCCCGATAGCGAGCTGCTCGATCAGCTGGCGGCGGTCTACCGGGTGCGACGAGCCTACTGGGGCAACCGGGTGCGGCTGCACTTTTTGCTCAATGCCCAAAGCGGCCTCTGCCCCGAAGACTGCCATTACTGCTCGCAGTCGAAGCTCTCTGGGGCTGAGATCGAAAAATACCCCTTCATGGCCCAGGAGCAAATCTTGGCCGCCGCCGAGCGGGCCAACGACCTCAAGGCGGGCACGTTCTGTATGGTGATCTCAGGGCGATCGCCCTCGGAGCGCGTCTTTGGCGAAGTGCTCGACGCGGTGCGCCAGGTCAAGGCCCAGTACCCAATGAAAATCTGCGCCTGCCTGGGGCTGCTCGACGAAACCCAAACCCAGCGGCTGGCGGCGGCGGGGGTCGACCGGGTCAACCACAATCTCAACACCAGCGAAGCCCACTACGGCGACATCTGCACCACCCACACCTTTCAAGACCGCAAGGATACGATTCAGGCGGTGCAGGCGGCGGGCATGACCACCTGCTCGGGCGGCATCTTTGGTCTGGGCGAATCCCACGATGATGTCGTCGATATGGCGCTGGCGCTGCGGCGGCTAGAGGTGACCAGCGTGCCGCTAAATTTCTTAATTCCCATTCCCGGCACCCCCTTTGAGGGGCGACAGGATTTAAACCCGCGCCATTGTCTGCGGATTCTGTGCCTCTATCGGCTGCTGCTGCCCGCCCAGGAAATTCGCATTGCCGGGGGACGAGAGGTGCAGCTGCGCCAGCTCCAGCCCCTGGGGCTGTACGCAGCCAACTCGATCTTTGTGGGCGACTACCTCACCACCCCCGGCCAGGCGGCCCAGGCCGACTACGCCATGATTCGCGACGCGGGTTTTGTGCTCGAAGGGCCAGATGGCGACGAGATCGAGCTACCGCTGGAGGTGACCCAGCCCTAGGGGCTGTGATCAATTGGTCACGCATGGCTCAGAAATCAGAGGTTACAGCCCCTAGGCGGTTGTTGAGGGCGGGCGTAGCAGGGCCTATCCCCACAGGGTTTGGGTTGTAATTGATCACCCGCCCTAGGACTTTGCAAGGTGAGCGATCGCGCCTGACCTGACCGCACGGTAGACTTTACCTACGAGCTACCGGCAACGGTGGCTGAGACTCTGCGGACTGGGAGAAAACCGTGCCATACCGTCAAAGCCAAACTTCCAGCCGCCTCAGCAAGGGAGTCAAGGGGGTAATCAGCTTTGCTGTGACGTTTTTGGCTGGTGGCCTTTTGCTGTTGCGGTTGTTTGCCAGCATGGCAGAAGCCTTTGATGGCGGTGCCGCCGTCGGGCTGCGCAGTGTGGCGGCGGCGGTATTGCCGCTCATGGTCTCGATCTATCTGGGCTTTGTTGCCCAGCCTCAAATGCCGGTCAGAGACAGCCGGGCCCCGATCATCAACAACTTTGTTATTTTTCTGCTCTGGACAATGCTGATTATTGGTGTCGATCAGAGGGTGGGTGAGGTGGAATTTCCCCTGATCGAGTTGCTCTACTCGCTGACCCTAGCGGCTATGCTGTGGCGCTATCGCTATCTCAACTCACTAAAATCGCTGATCGCCGCTAGCTATGGTGTTTTAGCCGGTGCCCTAGCGGCGATTGTGCTCTTTGGCCGACTGGCGGGGTAATCCTAAATCCTGAACGAATACCCCCGGTGCAGCAGGGCGCAGGCCATAGGCCCCTGCGATTTAGCCGTTTGGTGGGATGATGCAATTCGGATTTGGTACGAGCCACAGGGTTCCTAGGCTCTAGGTGACCTGCGATCGCAGCACTAAATCCACCAAGCTATCCACCAGCCGCTGGGGCTCCATCGGCATGATGGGCTCGCCGTGCATCACGCTCTGGGTGATGATGAAAAATATCGTTGCCCCCAGCACGACCCGGGCTGTGGCCTCTGGGTCAGGCAGGTTGAGTTCGGGGCAGGATTTGAGGTAGGCGGTCAGCTGATCGGCGGCTGGCTTGGTGAGATATTCGACGAAAGCCTGGGCCAGCTGCGGAAATCGACCCGACTCACCCGCTACCAGGCGCACAAAGTTTTGATAGTCGATATCCTGTAGTTCGCTCTCGATAGCGCTAGTGATCAGACGGCGCAGCACCACTTCAGGGCGACCCTCCAGATTGCCGTCGCCCATTACCTGGGCACATCGGGCCTGGGCAACATACTGAATCAGCGCCCGAAACAGCCCCTCTTTGTCTTTGAAATAGTTGTAAACCGTAGGTTTAGACACCCCGGCGGTGGCGGCTACTTTGTCCATGCTGGTGCCAGCGTAGCCATGTTGCAGAAACTCTTGCATCGCTCCCTGCAAGATTTGCACCGCTTTGTCATTCAGCACCGGCGGACTTTGAACCACGCGTTAAATCCTTTGCTTAACCCAAGATAATTAAATGTATAGCACCCACCCGTAGCGCAAACCATCATCCCAGGCCGCCTGGGTCAAGAGTATTACAGGCGATCCCAATTCCCTGGCCTGACTGCGAGTCTGATTGTGACCATAGCCAATCGGGTTAAGGCCGAGCCATCACTGCCGCCTAGGGCCTGCCCCGCGAGGGCGTGGGGCGAGCATCCCCTGCGCTCGCTTCAATTTTAAGAGACAATTGGCGATCTTAACCAAACCGTTTAGTTTAGCCAGATAAATCTGTTCGGCCTCCCGCTGGCCGCCTTTTAGCCTAGGGCCGTAGCTAAGTTTCCGTAAACTCTGCCCCCGCCGAGGCAATTTGATGATTAAGCTAAGGATGCCCCAGACAACGCCCCCTTGCCCCTGCGATCGCCTATGACGCTGTCCTCAAATACTAAGACCGCCGCACTCTCCACGGGCTACCGGGTCAAGGGCTGGATGCAGCGGCAGGTCAAGCGCGACTGGGTCAAGCTCTCGCTGGCGGGGTTGTGGCTGAGCTTTGTGGCGGCTCATGTGGCTACCAATTCGTTGCTGGTGCAGCTGGTTGAGAGCCGCCTGCAAACCCTGTTTTTTGAAATTCGCGGCCCTAGGGCTGCCCCAGCGGACATTGTGATTTTGGCGATGGACGATGAGTCTTTCAGCCAGGCCGAATACTACCGCACTGACCCAGCTGAATACAGCTACCTGGCTCCCATTGCCGGTAGCCCCTGGCAGCGCCGCGCCTATGCGATCGCCATTGAGCGGTTGCTAGAGGCGGGGGCCGCAGCGGTGGCCGTCGATATTTTGATGTTTTCAGACAGCAGCTATGGCCCCGACGACGATCGGGCTCTAGCTGAGGTGCTGGCTCGCTACGGCGATCGCGTCGTGCTGGCCACCTCCGTCGACGATGCCCAGCTGCGCCAGGGGGCGCTGATTCGCCCCACCCAGCCCCTGCCCCTGCTGCGGGACACCCCCGTTCACACCGGCAATATTAACTCTCCCACCGAGCCCAATGGCCGCATTCACCGCCATGGCCGGGTCTACCTCAACGCCCTGGAAGCCAGTCTGGCTGACATCGATGCCGTCAGCACGCTGCCCAGCGACGTGACCACGACCCAGTCCTTTGCCGAGGCCACCCTGGCGGCAGCCCAGGTCGAGCATCCCCCCTATCGGGGCGACTTCATCAATTTCTATGGGCCAACCCGCAGCTTTAACCACGTACCCTTTTGGTACGTGCTCGATCCCGACAACTGGGGCAACCACCTGGGCGGTGGGCGCTTCTTCCAGGACAAAATCGTGCTGATTGGGGCCACCGCGAGGTTTTTGCAAGACTTTCACCAGGCCCCGTTCTCAGAGACGCTGCTGCACCCTGAACCGATGGCTGGGGTCGAGATTTTAGCCAATGACATAGCCAACTTGCGCAGCGGCCAGACGCTGCGCCAGGGGTTGCCTAGCCCCTGGCTAGGGGGGCTGCTGGTGGTGGTGAGTGGGGCTGGGTTTGTGCTACTGCTGCGGCGGTTTAACCGCCCGGTGGCCCGCCTGGGCTGGACATTGGCCACCCTGGGCGGCTGGTTTTGGCTGAGCTACGGCCTGTTTGCCGGGGCCGGGGTGCTGCTGCCCACCGGGGCCCCGATCATAGGGCTGATGATGCTGGGCAGTACCTACATCGTGGCCGATATCGTCACCGAACAGCTGCGCAAGCAGCGGCTGCGCCAAACCCTAGAGCAGTACGTCACCTCGCCCATCGTGCAGGAGATCATCAGCCAGCAGGACGACCTGCACGACCTGCTGAAACTGCGGGAGGCAGAGGTGATCGGCCTGCTGCTGGCCAATCGCTACCGGGTTATGCAGCTGCTGGGCTCCGGGGGCTTTGGCGAAACCTACGTGGCCGAAGATACCCAGCGGCCAGGATCGCCGATCTGCGTGGTCAAGCAGCTGCGCATTATCAGCAATGACCCCAGGGCCCACCGCCTGGGTCGGCGCTTTTTTGAGGGAGAAGCTGAAACCTTAGAAAAACTGGGCCACCATTCCCAAATACCCCGGCTGCTGGCCTACTTTGAGGCGCAAAATTCGTTTTATCTAGTCGAAGAAATGATCGACGGCAGCCTGCTCAAAGACGAGCTGGCCGCCCGTCGACCGCTGCCTCAGACCTACGTGCTTGACCTGCTGCTGGGGCTGCTGCCAGTGATTGCCTTTGTCCACGACCAAGGGGTGATTCACCGCGATATCAAACCCTCTAATATTATTCGGCGACGGGCTGACGGGCAGCTGGTACTGATTGACTTTGGCGCAGTCAAGCTGATTTCCAACAAGCTGGCCGATACGGGGGCGCACCTGACCTCTACCTCCACCATTGGCGTGGGTACCCAGGGCTACATGCCCAGTGAGCAATCGGCGGGGCTGCCCAAGTTTGGCAGCGACCTCTACGCCCTAGGCGTGACCGCCATTGAGGCGCTGACCGGTATACCTGCCTACGCCCTACGCCGCGATGTCAACGGGGAACTGCTGTGGCGTCACGAGGCCCCCCACGTTGACCCCAGCTTTGGCGATATTTTGAGTCGGCTGGTGTTCTACGATTTTACCGACCGCTACCAGCGGGCCGAAGCGGTGCTGGCTGACCTGGCCGAGGTTGAAGCGGTGGTGCGATCGCAGCCCCAGCCCGCAGCCCTAACCAGCCCAGCTGGCAGACAGTATAACGGCCACACCCCCTATGGCATGTGCATTGACAGCCTCAACACCCATGACCTAGACGAACCCGAAGCCGCCGAAGATACCACCCGCATGCTGCCTGGCGACTGGTTTAATACCGATGAAGATATCTCCTCCAGCGCTGGCGACGACTCCGAGACCTGAGCCCTCAGCCCCCTAACTTCTCTCTTTTCATCCTTCCGCCTTCATCCTTCTGCCTTCTGCCTTCATCCTTCCGCCTTCATCCTTCCGCCTTGCAGAACTAGGCCCCTGGTGGAGGAATGGTGATATCCACCGAGTTAACGGCGGTGTTGGGCGCTAGAGCCTCTAGCCCCGGCTGAATTTCATCGGGGTTGCCCACCACCAAAATCACCAGCTGGTCTGGGGTCAACCGCGTCTGGGCCGCCGTCAAGATCGCCCGGGCCGTGGTCTGGCGCACCTGGTCTTGAAACTGAAAGACAAAATCCTGCGGGTAATCGTAGTATTCGTAGCGCATCAGCCGGGCCAGGGTTTGGCTGGGGTTTTGAAAGTTAAACACAAAGCTGTTGAGCACCGCATCCTGGGCCTGGGCCAGTTCACCATCGGTAATCGGTGCGGTGCGTATGCGGTTGATCTCGGCCAGGGTCGAGCGAATAAACGGCACCGTGGCCTCAGATCGGGTTTGGCCACCGCCCACAAACATCCCCGGAAAGTCGTAGCGGGGCGACCAAAACGCATAGACCGAGTAGGCCAACCCCTGGCGCGATCGCACCTCGTTAAATAGCCGCCCGCTAAACCCGTTGAGCACCTCATTCATCACCGCCAGAGCGGCGTGGTCAGGGTAGTTGAGCTGCCCCCCCAGGTGGCCCAGCTGAATATAGCTCTGGGTCAGCTGGGGCTGCGACACCATAAACACCCCCGCCCGCGCCTGCTCAACCGTGGGCAAATCGGCCTCTAGCCCTGCCCCCGACTGCCGCCAATCGCCAAAGTAAGCGGCAATCCACTGCTTCATCTGGGCGCTGTCAAAGTCGCCCACAAGCCCCAAAATGGTCTGTTCTGGGCGAACCGAAGCTTCGTAAAATCGCCGAATATCCTCTGGGCCAATCGCCTCTAGGGTGGCGTACTCAGGGATGCGGGCGTAGGGGCTGTCGGCACCGTAGACCAGCTTGCGAAACTCGCGGCTGGTGATGCTGTCGGGGCTGTCGTTGCGGCGGGCAATACTGCCGCCGTACTGGCGTTTGAGCAGGGCAATTCGGTCTGGGGCAAAGGCAGGCCGCTGAATCACATCGGCAAACAGAGCAAACACCGCTTCGGTGTCTTCGGTCAACGCCCTAAATCTAGCGCTGCCCTCGCTGGTGTCAATGCCGGTTTCAATCGAGGCCGCTCGCTGCTCTAGGGCTTGGTTGAGAGCCTCCGTATCCATTTCAGTGGTGCCCCCCGAGCGCATCCCATCCCCCGTCAGGCTGGCTAGCCCTACCTGGTCGGCTGGCTCAAACCGCGCTCCGGTAAAAAAGCTGGCGCTGCCGCTCACCAGGGGCAGTTCATGATCTTCTAGCAGGTACACAACTAGCCCATTGGGCAGCTCGTAGCGCTCATAGTCTGGCAGCTCAATGTCTCGCAGGGGCGGAAATTCTAGCTCGTCGTAGAAGCGCGGCGTCAGCGCGCTAGCCGGGGCCTGCCAGGCCAGCAGCAACACCCCCAACAGCCCCGCCATCGCCAGCAGCGGCATTAGCCTTCGCCGCAGCGCTCGACGGTTACTTATCCACCAGCTGTGTGCGTTTATCACTGTGTGTTTCACTACCCTACATCTCGAATCGATTGGTCTTGCTGAGGCGGTGGCTCTGGCCCCTCATTGGGGCCTAACGCCCAGAGGACGGTGGCACTAGCTTGCCGACAGTGCGATTGGTGGGCTCAAACAGAGTCTGGGCCACCCGCTGAATATCGGCCACCGACACCGTCTCAATGGCCGTAAGCTCGTCAAAGAGGTTGCGCCAGTTGCCGGTTTTAGCCTGGTACTCAGCCAGCAGCGACGCCATGCCGCTGTTAGACGCCAGCCTTTGCAGCAGCCCGGCGCGGGCCTGGGTTTTGATCCGATCTAGCTCCTGGGGGCTCAAGGGTTCCCGCTGCAGCCGCTGCAGCTCTTGGGCAAACAGGTTGCCAATTTCTGCAGGGGCGTATCCGGGGGCAGTGAGACCGTAGAGCAAAAAGATGTTGTCGTAGCGATCGCCCGGAAACCCATTTAAGCTGCCGATATTGAGCGCCACCTGGGCCTCCTCCACCAGCGTTCTGTAGAGCCGAGAGGTGCGACCGCTCACCAGCACGCTGTCGATCATGCCGTAGATCACATGGTCGGGGTGGGTCAGACCAGGGCGATGGTAGCCCTCCAAATACCAGGGTTCTGAGGGCAGAGTAATGGTAAATTCCCGAGCAGCGGTTTGGGCGGGTTCGTCGATCACGGGCTCAGGCGGGGTGGGACGGGCGGGGTAGCGGCCAAAGTACACCTCCGCCAGTCGCCGCACCTCGGCGGGGTTGACATCGCCCACCACCACGGCGGTGAGGTTGCCGGGGCCGTAGTAGGTGTCATAAAACTCCTGAATATCGCTGCGGGTGGCGACAAACAGGTCGTCTTGGTAGCCAATCACCGGGCGGCGGTAGGGGTGGCTGACAAAGGCCTCCTCCAAAAATCGCTCGACCATGGTGCCGATGGGGGAGTTGTCGACCCGCATGCGCCGCTCTTCGAGAATCACGTCTTTTTCTTCAAAAAACTCGCGAAATACGGGGTCTAAAAATCGATCTGACTCCAGCGACATCCACAGCTCTAGCTTGTTGGCAGGCAGGCTGTAAAAATACCGGGTCTCGTCGGCGGAGGTGGTAGCGTTGAGCCCCACGCCCCCCGCCTGTTGAATGATCTGACCGTACCGATTTTGTTCAACGAAGCTAGCGGCCTCCTGCTGTAGAGCCACCAAGTCTGCCTGGAGCGCCTCGGCTTGGGCTATATCGCCTGCCGCTTGGGCGGCTAAAAAGTCGTCAAACACGGCGTCTTGCTGAGCCATTACCTGCTGCTCGGCGGCAAAGTCGGTAGTACCAATCCGGCTCGTGCCTTTAAATGCCAGGTGCTCTAGGTAGTGGGCCACGCCGGTTTTGCCGTCGGCTTCATCCACCGCACCCACGTTGGCGTGAATCATAAACGACACCACCGGAGCCTGGTGTCGCTCCATGACAATAAAGGTCATGCCGTTGTCGAGGGTAAACTCGGTGATGGCTGCGGCAACGCGGTCTAGATAGGGCTGGATGGCTTGGGCGGTCTGCGACGACGGACGCGCAGCCGCTGGAGCAATGGGCCACCACAGCCATAGACTAACTAGGGCCACCAGCCCGACTAGAGTCGGGCGCAGGCAATCGGCGAAGCGGCCTCGGGCAGTCTGCGGTCGTCTAGTCATAGGCTGCATTTAACTACGGGAAATACTGTGGGGGGACTGGTATGGCTGGGTGGGAACGTTGGCACCGATGAGCTGCCGACATTGGGTCAAGGCTCCGACCTTCAGGATAGTGGAGTCTTGCGGGCATTGACCACACCTTGAGTCTCAAGGCGTTGTTCACCCCGCCGCCTAGATCCAACCACTGACAGTTGTCAAACGCCTCAGATCCTGAGTAGAGTTCCCATAGATTCCTGTTTGCAGCGATGCTAGGGATAGCACAAGGGTGGGGTACGAGCGCGATCGCAGCTGCGTGTTGTTCATCAGTATTGTTCTGGGAGAGGTTGGGCATTGACACAGGCGTTGGACAGCTCAAACCTGAGACAGTGGGGACGACGTGCCCTGGCCGCCACTTTCCTGGCGGGGCAGGTGGTCATGCACCTGATTTCGCGCCCCCTGCATCGACGCAACACCCTAGAGCAAATGGCGGCGGTGGGGCCAGAATCGCTGCTGATTGCCCTGATCACCGCTGCCTTTGTCGGCATGGTGTTCACTATTCAGGTGACCCGCGAGTTTCTCAGCTTTGGGGCCGGGACGGCGGTGGGCGGCGTGCTAGCCCTGACCCTGGCCCGAGAGCTAGGGCCAGTGCTGACGGCGGTGATCATTGCCGGGCGGGTAGGGTCAGCCTTTGCCGCCGAAATCGGCACCATGCGCGTGACCGAGCAAATTGACGCTCTGCAAATTCTCAAGACTGACCCAATCGACTATCTGGTGATTCCGAGGGTGCTTGCCTGTGCGCTCATGCTGCCGCTGCTTAACGTACTGTCGTTTATCACCGGCATGACGGGCGGGCTGCTGATTGCCACCAACCAGTACGGCATTCCCTATTCAGTCTTTTTAGACTCGGCCAAGAGTTTCCTATCCGTTTGGGATCTAGTCAGTTCGCTGATCAAAGCATTTTTCTTTGGCATTCTGATTGCCATCATTGGTACCAGCTGGGGCCTGACCACTACCGGTGGCGCTAAGGGGGTTGGGCAGTCCACTACCACTGCGGTGGTGACGGCGCTACTGGCCATCTTTATCAGCAATTTCTTTCTCTCCTGGGCCATGTTCCAGGGCACCGGCAGCGCCGTCATGAGCAACTTTTAAAGTATGGCATGGGCTAGAATCTAGCCATTCCACCCATTCCTATGGCTGCCTGACACCGTGACTTCTACTCCTACGGCAACTTACACTGATTTGCCCTCTAGCTACCGCATTCCCCTAGCGGTGATCGGGCTGGCGATGCCTCTGGCCCTGATCAACCTCTGGCTGGGGGCCGTTGTCGGTGTCTTTGGGGTGTTTTTGCTGGTGCAGGCGATCACCCTCACCCTGCGGTTTACCACCACCGCCCTAGACATATACCGGGGCGACACCCTGATTCGCGCCTTTCCCTACGCCGACTGGCAGCACTGGGAGATTTTTTGGGGGCCAGTGCCAATTCTGTTCTACTTTCGTGAGGTCAACAGCATTCACTTTTTGCCCATTTTATTTGGCCCCACAGAGCTGCGCGCCTGCTTAGAAACCCACTGCCCTGCGGCAACTTCTTTGTCGAAAAATCCTGAGTAAGATTGAATCCACCTTGGTAGTACTCTGAGGCAGAAATAGCTCCCCTATTCCCGCAAGGCGTAGTCCCTGAAATACAGAGAATTCCCCTTCATCCTTCTGCCTTCATCCTTCTGCCTTAATGTAGGGGCAAACACCGTTTGCCCCTACGCAAGCCGCCTGTTTAGACTCGGGGCTATGCGATTGGGATCTGTTATGAGACCGCTGCCGGGGCGAACCTGGTCGGCATCTGATAGGCTGACAACGAGGGTCTATGGGAGCCGTTATGACCGCAGAGGAGCTATCGAAATCAGGTTTGGGGCAGGGGAGCAGCGGCGGAGATCCCGGCGTTAGCTCCACTGACTCTGCAAACCTCAAATCAGACTGGAGCAAGCGCATCGAGACAATGCACCAGCAGGAAGCCGACCTCAAGCGCAGCATTGCCGATCTACAGTCAACCTACAACCGCCTCACCCAAGATCAGCTGCAAAAAATTCAGGCTGACGTGGGCCGTATAGTGCAGCAGGGCACAGCGGACTTAGAGCAGCGCAGGCGCACCCTACAGCAAGAAATCGAGGCCCTAGAGCGTCGCCAAGAGCGCATTCAAGCTGAAATGAAGACCAGCTTTGCCGGGGCGTCTCAAGATCTGGCGGTGCGGGTGCAGGGTTTTAAAGACTATTTGGTGGGCAGCCTGCAAGATCTGGCGGCGGCGGCAGATCAGCTCGATTTCGCCTCGTCAGGCCGTTCAAAGGGCGGGCAAGCCAGGGAAAATAGGGGCGATTTTGGCAGCGATGGCCGGGCTGAGTCGGGTGCCGATCAGTTTGCGAATCGCCCCCCTCGCCGATCTGCTGATGCAGCGGCCGCTGCGCCCGGTTTTGCCTCCAGCACCTTTGACGATCAGACCGAGCGCATTCGCAGCCTGCTCGACCAGTACCGCATGCGGCCCGACTACTATGGGCCCCTGTGGCAGCTGCGGCGCACCTTCGAGCCGATTCATGCCGAGCGCGTCTCAAACTGGTTTTTTGCCCAGGGCGGGCGGGGGGCAGTCAAGAGTATGGGTAGCCGTCTGCAAAATGTGCTGGTGGCCTCGTCTGCGATATCAATTTTGTACGCCCTCTACGGCAACCGCCTGCGCACCCTGGTGCTCTCCAACAGCCCTGAGCGTCTAGGCGAGTGGCGACGGGGGTTGCAAGACTGTCTGGGCATCTCTCGGGCTGATTTTGGCACCGGTCAAGGAATCATGCTGTTTGACGCGCCAGAGCCCCTAGCCCAGCGAGCTGATCGCATCACCGCCGAAAACGGCCTGCCTTTTATCGTTGTAGATGAGGCTGAGGCGGTCATTAGTCTGGCGCTGCTGCAGTTTCCGCTGTGGCTGGCCTTTGCTCCCGACCCCATGAACCCAGCCGCAGAGTACGACTATTTCTAGAGGGAGGGTGCCAAGTGCCAGGTGCCAGGCATGAGGTTTTGGGGTTAGGGCAGAGCGCTGGGGGATTACAGGTGATTTTCGTGATTTAGCGCCTGAGTGATCTGATCGACGACGCGGTCGAGGGCCACGGACCGAGAAGCCTTGAGCAAAATGCGATCGCCCGGCTGCACCAGCTCGATCAAGTGCTGAGCTAGGGCAGCGTGGTCGCTAAAGGCCTGAGTGCTCACCCCGGCGGCCCCCTCGGCCAGGGCTATGGCCTCATTGGGGTCGGCCAGGGTGAACAGGGCATCTAGCCCCAGGCGGCCCACCACCTGACCCACTTGACGGTGGAGCGCAACCGATTGATCGCCCAGTTCTTTCATGGTGCCTAGTACGGCAAGGCGTCGCTGACCAGGGGTTTCAGCTAGCAGATGCAGGGCGGCAGTCATCGATTCGGCCCCGGCGTTGTAGGTTTCATCGAGTAGCACAATGTCGTGGGGCAGGGTCAACTGCCGGGCGCGACCGCTGGGCAGATCGACTGCGACTCCTTGGCTGAGCACTCGCCAGTCTAGGTCAAGGGCTTGCAGTGCGGCAATCGCCGCTAGCCAGTTGAGGGCGTTGTGGCGACCGGGCAGGGGTAGCGGTAGGGTCACTCCATCTACTTCGAGGGTTTGGGGATCTACCAGATGTCCCTGCACGTCGCCGCCCTCTAGCCCAAAAGTGAGGGTGCGCCCCTGCCACATCGCGCTGGCGGTGGCCATGAGGCGGGCATTGTCGTAGTTGAGTACCGCCGTGCCCCCGGCGGGCAGCTCGGCCAGCAGCTCGCACTTGGCATTGGCGATCGCCTGCTCTGAACCCAAACGGCCAATGTGGGCCGTGCCCACGTTGGTGATCACGGCCACGTCGGGCACGGCAATGCGGGCCAAACGAGCGATTTCGCCTGCCCCCCGCATACCCATCTCGACTACCCCAAAGGCATGGTCGGGCCGCAGCTGCAAGAGCGTTTTGGGTACGCCGATATCGTTGTTGTAGTTGGCCTGGGTTTTGTGAACTGAGCCCTGGGTGGCTAGCGCCGCCGCGATCAGCTCTTTGGTAGTGGTTTTGCCGACTGAACCCGTGATAGCCACGATGCGCGCTGGCTGCTGGAGACGCCACCAGCGGCCCAGGGCTTGGTAGGCCACTAACGTATCGGCCACGGGCAGGCAGGGCAGGTGGGGCAGTACCTTGTCTGGCTCCACCACAGCGGCTATGGCTCCCGCTGCGATCGCTTGCTCTACAAAACTATGGCCATCAAACCGCTCCCCAACCAACGCCACAAATACCGCGTTTTTACTGAGACTGCGCGTGTCTGTAGTTATATTTACTACCTGTGTTTCCCGCAGCCATGGGGGCAGATGATCGAGCGGTGCCTCGATCGCCGCTGCCAATGCGGCCAATGACGAAAAGCCCATAGCTTCACCGTGAAAATGTTGTAGCGGTCATCATGTTGAATCGCCTCTTTGCCAGAGCTTGATCGCAATGTGGTTTGATTGTAAAAGAATTTTGGCTGCCGAAAACGGGAGATCTTCCCCAGAAATTGGGGCTCTCGGGCCTCAACGTCGGTCTAGTCGAGGTTTGGCGGTTCCCTAGGGCCAGATGTATGGTTGTGGGCCCTCTTCCCATCGGCGAGACTTCAGGATAGAGTATTGCCGGTTGAGGCAGCGGCCAGATGTTTTACATCGGGCAAAGGTTGGGGCATCTATCTCAGAGTTTACGGTCACCTTACGAACTGGTAAAAATCTTTGCCAGAAATTCGTTAACAGCACTGACATATTCCCAAGCATCGGAAAATTCACGCAGTAATCTGAGGGTATATGGACAGTGACCCAGTGTAAAAACTGACGCAAGTAGCGCCTAGTTCCGCCTTTAATAGAGATCAAGGACTGTTGCTGCCATCCGAACCGTGCATCTGTTTGTTTCGTACCTTAGTCAGTGGGTTTATTAAAGTTTCTCTCATCGCAGTCCGTATGGGCTTACTCGGCTAAGTCCATCTGTTGATGGGGCAAGGGCGGTGAAAACGTGAAGACAAAAGCGACCTATAACAGCCGAACTACTACTGCCGACGAAGAGTGCTTGTACAACCATTTGCTCGCTTGTGTGGCGGTAGAGTCTCCTGAAGCCATGATCGATCGGTTTCAGGCTCTTTTTGTGGATGGGTTTGGCTACCCAGACCGCGACGTGGCGGCGGCGCTTGATCGTCTGCTGGGCTGCCACGAGATTGATGAATCATTTCGGTTCGTTCTCAACCGCTGCTGCCATATCCTGATCAACCGCTGGCAGACCAATACCCAGCTTCAGCCTGCTATCCCTGTGCTGATCGATTTGCTGGAGACTGCTCCCGCGAGCCAGACCTCGGGGCGATCGCGATCGCGTTCTGTGCGCCGCCTTCGTCAGGTCACCCAGAGTTTTCTCGAAAGTGAGCAGCACCTAGCCCTCAAGCGGCTAGCCCGCATTATTGAAGCGCGCCAGTCTGCCCTACCCCGCAACCGCAGCGCGGCGGCGGTGCCCCTGGGGTCGCTGATCAACCGCTACCCCTATCTCTACGAGCACTGCCTGGTGACCGAAGACAGCGACCTACAGCACCAGCAGTGTGTGCGCAATATGCAGGTCGAAGCCCAGCACAAGTTTGAGGTTGACCTCAGCCACTACGTGACCTACCGAGTGCGCCAGGGGCGGATGCACCGCCAGGGCAAAACCGACTTTGCCGACAAGCTGCGGGTGGTGCCCAACCCCACTCTGCTAACCGATCAAGACCTGGTGTCGTCGCTCAAGCAGTTTGCCCGCCGCCGTGACCACGGCCAGAGCTATCGCGACGGAGCCCAACGCTTTTTGCTCACCCACAGCCACGGGGCTTCGTTTAGGCAGTTCAAAGAAGATCTGTTCGACTACATCCTTGCCGATGTCGATTCGAGCTACAGCCAGCGCCAGTTTAAATCGATCCTCCAAGACCATCTGCTGGCGACCGCCAACGATAGCGATGGCAAACCCGTGGATGACTTTCTCAGGGTGCGTACGTGCAGCAACCTGTTTAACCTTCTGGTGGTTGACCCCAGTGCCGGGCGGCAGCACTACCTCTTTCTCGATCTAATCAATAACCTGGGGCCGCTGCAAACCACCGGCCTGCTGCTGCGAATTTTGCTGATTTGCCACAAGGTTAAGCCCTTTCTAGAGCGGCGCTTTTCGCTGTTGTTCAATCACTACGAGACCTCCTCTAGCGAGACGGTAGCTTGGCTGGTCAACATGTTTGAAAACATCAACATTGCCCTCAGCCTCAACTTTGGCAGCGTCGATCTGTCCCATGCTGGCGCTCGGTAGCAGGGTTGTTCAAGCGAGCAGGATAAAATCGAGGCAGCACTTCCGCCCCAGGACGCGCCCGATTGACCAGCCAATTGCCCAAATTTAGCGCTCCCCCAGGCTATCGCCCCCAGGCCGACGACACCAGCCTGGAGACAGACCTGCTGTGCTTTTATTTGCTGCGCCAAAAAACCGTAGCCGAACGCCTACAGGTGGGCGCACAGCTCACCCGTAGCGCGCGCCAGTTTTCGCTCAACTGCTTTCACCAGCGATTTAAACAGCTCACGCCGCCGCAGTTTGCCCGCAAAATGGCAGAGGTTTGGTTGCAAGAGTACTGTCCACCCAACTATGTACCAGGAGGGTCAGAGGTGTCGTGGATTCAAGACTCGATTCAGCTGGCGGCAGACCTGCACAGCATTTTTGAGGCCCAGGGTATTCCGTACTATGTAACTGGGGGGGTGGCGGCGATCGCCTACGGTGAGTCTCGCACGACGCAAGACCTCGATATGGTGCTGTCTGTGCCGAGGGCGGCGATTCCGGCTTTAGCTGCGGCTCTGGAACAGGCTGGTTTCTACGTCCCAGGCGTGGATGATGTCGCCTCTGGGCGGATAAAAACCCTTCAGGTTACTCAGATCGACACTATTTCACGGGCTGATTTAGTGATCGCTGACGTTAACCCCTACGAACAGCTCAAATTTGAGCGGCGACAGACCTATCGGTTAACTGACAGTACCTCTGTTTACCTAGCGTCCCCGGAAGACCTGGTAGTCAACAAACTGCGCTGGGGACGGCAGAGTCAGTCAGAAAAGCAGTGGCGCGATGTGCTGGGCGTTTTGAAGGCTCAACAGGGCGATTTGGACTACGAATATATGCACCGCTGGGCGGCGGAGTTTGATCTCGCTGAGGCGCTGGAGCAGGTCACGTTAGAAGCGGGGGTGAGAGAAATTGCCGATCGCCAATGGGCCACTGCCACCTATGCTGTCATGCGCCGCGCCTTTGTCCTGGCCCAGGAGCGCGATCGCACCACCCAGCCCAGCTCTGGGGTAGAAGTGGCCGAGGGCAACCAGTACGTGCTGATTCAAGACAGCGCTAGGCAGATGTTTGCGGTAGTGGTGAAGCTAGGTGACCGTGCGATCGCGCAGTTCGGCCCCCAGGGCACCGTTCTCGCCGCCAGCCCATCGCTGGCCGATCGGCGGGAGTGGGCGGCGATCGGCCAGCACCTAGATAATAAAAGTCCTGGCTCAACTACCCCGAAGAACCAGGACTCTTGAGAAGCGGAGAGTCTCCATCCGTCTCAAGCTTGGAGGGTGTAGCGGGCGATTGTAGAGAGCCGCGCACACCTCAACTTATTCAAAATGCTTTGTCGGGTGGGCACTGCCCACCACGGAAGACTGCTTTACCTAAGGAATTTTGCTAAACAGAACGTGAGTTCGACAAGGAGTAGAGGGCTAAAAAAAAGGCTGAGGGTTATGC
>RECJ01000033.1 GCA_007694115.1 Leptolyngbya sp. DLM2.Bin27
ACCCCGCCTTGATCTCGCTTCTCTGTGCTGTGAGGGCAAAGAAGTTGACTCTAAAATCGCCGAGAGTTTGGTGGGCAGTGCCCACCCTACGCCTCACTTTGGTGGGCAGTGCCCACCCTACGCCTTACCCATCCACCCCTTACCCCCACGTATCCTATGCAAGGCACTGTAGATTCCACACCGGTCGTTACTGGCCATGAGGTGGCGACCCACGAAGAGCACGAAGATTTGCGGGTGCTCGGGCTGATCACCTTTCTGTGCTCAGAATTTTTGATGTTTGCGGGTTTTTTCGCCGTCTTTATCGTGTTTTGGGGCAGCTATGCTGAGTGGCCCCCCAAGGAAACCGAGGTGGAGCTACTGCTGCCCGCCGTCAACACCCTAATTCTGGTGTCGAGCAGTTTGGTGATCAACCTGGGCACCAAAGCCATTAAGAAGAACGACCTGGCCGGGATGCGCCAGTGGTTTGGCATTACCGCCGCCATGGGGGCGATATTTTTGGCCGGTCAGGTGTATGAATATATGAACCTGGGCTACGGGCTGAAGACTAACTTGTTTAGCAACTGCTTTTACCTGCTAACGGGCTTTCACGGTCTTCACGTGTTTATTGGCCTGGTGCTGATTTTGGGGGTGCTGTGGCGATCGCGCCGGGCCAACCACTACAACGACATCACCCACGTTGGCCCCGAGATGGCCGAGATCTACTGGCACTTTGTCGATGTGGTGTGGATTGTGCTGTTTAGCCTGATCTATCTGCTGACGCTGCTGTAGAGTCAGCTGATCCTACATTCTGGTTGAGAAGCTTGACCTAGCCGGGGCGCTGCCATGCCCCGGCTAGGTTTTTGGTGGCTTAGCTCTGCCCTGGCGCGATGCGGCGGGTCATGACGCTGATGTATTCACCGTTGCGCCCGGTGGGCACGGGGTCAATCCAGGCGACTCGGTCGCAGTAGTGCAGCACATCCATTTGGTTAATGGCCCCGACGACGGCGGCGTAGTCGCCCAGCAAGATGTGGGTGAGCCGGTCGCGGTGGTAGGTAGGCAGATTGAAGCTAGTGGGGAGGTTAGGTGCCCCAGAGGATGAGTCAAACATACGGGTATCTCCGTTTTCGGGTAGGAAAACGGGGAATGGTCTAGCTGTGTCCCAATGTGAGGGTAAAAAAGACGCTAGCTCCTAGAATGCACCTAGGGCATCTCACTTACCACGACTAAGTTGGGATGTCTCAGGGGGTAGGGGAAGTTGGCGCTTCCCTTACTCCCGTCCCAGATACATTCCCCGCCCTCTTAATCTACAAGCAGCACGCCCAGGGTGCAACTGTGTTGGCGGCCATTTCTGCAAACCAAAACCCAAATCCTTGAAGAATTTTTAGAGATTTATACCGATGCTGCCTTTTTACTTCTGCCTTGATGTAATAGCCACGGTCTAAATCCCCAGCCGCCCCTTCAGCACCTCGTAGAGCACGCGGGAGAGTTCGCGGCGCTGGAGATTTTGGCGATCAATCGGGGTGCGGGCAAAGGCTGAGTCGTAGACCTCGGGCATGGCCCGCTTAACCAAAAACGACAGCTGTTCGCGGGTGATGTTGGCATCGGGAGCAAAGCGGTCGTTGCCGACCCCGGCGATCATGCCGTGGGCGTAGAGAGTTTCGATGGCCCCATAGGCCCAGTGCTTGCCGGGGGCGACATCGCTGAAGGTGGGCTGCTCTGGCAGTTTGGTGGGCAGATTCAGCGCGTTGACCAGAGCCGTAGCCACCACCGCGCGGCTGACTGGGGCGTAGGGCCGAAAGTGCAGATTTTTGCGGTTTTCGCTGCGTACAATGGCCGCCGCCGCCAGCACCTGAATGGCCTCAAAGTCGGGGTCGGCGTGGCCGATGTCGTTGAACCAGAAGATCGGGATGCCGTTGCGGGCCATAAAGCCCTGGATTTTGCGAATGTGCCGTTCTTCGGTGGCCAGGGTGCTTGGGTCTAGCCCCGTCCACACCGCGAACGCGGCCAAAAAGCCGCTGGCTTCGCCGATCGCCCACTCCATCGGGTGCATGCGGTAGGCGGCGTTGGTCATGTGGGTGGTGCCCAGGCTCTTGGCCGACAGCACCAGACCGTCGGTGTCTTTGGGCACTAGGGCACCTAGGGGCAGGCTGAAGGGCAGCGCGATCACGTCTTTGCCCTTGGGGGTGATGTGGCCCTTGGCGTCATTGCCGTGCAGGTCGAGGTAGTGGTATTGGCCAATGCCCACCGAGTCGTCGAAGCACCGCGCCCGCGCCTGGTCGGGGAAAAAGGTCTCGGCCACATCTTCGTGGCGAATGGTGGTCAGGGCCTGGCCCCGGCGGGCCTCGCGGATGTAGGGTTCGAGCGCAATGCCGTCGCTGGTCCAGGTGAGGTCGCCCCTGGGCTTGAGGTCGGCGGCCCCGTGGGTTTGCAGGTAGTGAATGTAGGCCTGGGCTCGCTGCCGCGCCCGCTGGATGTGCAGGTTGCGCTCTTGGCGGCTGACGCCGACGAGGCGACCGGGGCGGTAGTCGTTGCCGCAGCAGAAGGGGCGATCGGGCTCGCTAGAGGTGCCCCAGTTGATCACGGTGACATCGCCGGGGGAAACTTTTTTGTCGTGGGTGTGGGCGCGCATCAGCCGCCGATAGCGAAAGATGCCGAAGTCGCTAAAGAAATCCCACCGCTGCCATTTGTCGGGCTGGGCCTTAGTCCAAAAGGTCTGGGTAAATTCTTTCAGGCCCATCCAGGCCTCGGTTTCAAACCCCTGGGGCTTGCCGATGGGCACCCCTTTGCCTCGGGCGGTGTGCTCGACCACCACGTCAAAGGTGATCGACTGCTGGCATTGGGGGCGAGCATCTGCGGGCAGAATGGCTTCGCCGGTTTCGTGGCGGGCCTCTTGGCCGACGTAGGAGGGGATGTTGCCGACTTCTAGCAGATCCCCCAGGTCGGTGGCCTCGACGGTGACTTTGGCCCGGACGGTGAAGCGGTGGCCGGTCTGGGTATCGCGGCAAATCACGCCCTGCACCTTGGCTCGCCCGTTCACGGTTTCAAACAGCACCTCGGCGGGTTCGGCAAAGGGAATCAGGGTAAGGCGGCGATCGCGTAGATAGGGCAGCAGCGCCTCGTTCATGGCGGTGGCGGCCACTACGGGAGAGGTGGCTAGGGGGCTGACCCAGCCACTGCCGGGGTTGGGCACTTTTCTGCCGCCGACGGGCTGGAGCTCGCGCTGGCGATCGCGAAACAGCCGCTGTGACCTAGAGATGGCAAACTCCTCACCATCGACGGTGTAGAGCGTGGCCTTGGCCTGGAGCAAGTCGCCATCGTCGGAGGCGGGCAGGGCCTGGGCGGTAAACTGGCCGCCGACCACCTTTTGGGGCTGCACCACACACACGTCGAGGTTGAGCCGCAGGGCGGTGAGGGCGGCGGTGTAGGCCGCCGTGGAGCCACCCACAACCAATATAGAGCTGGTGATCTCGGCCTCCTGGGCTGGGCGAGTAAACGCCCGATCGGCAAACACGCCGTTGCGCTGGGTGATGGGGTTAACCGCGTTGGCCATGGGGGGTCGGTCTCTAGATTGCCCTGATTTTAAGCTAGGGCAGCGGGCGGCACCCTGGGGGCTGGCCCCGTTGACATGAATATTTATTCGTCAAACCCTTGGCCAAAGGGAAGAGACCAATTTGGTCAAATATGTAACTAAATAGCCAGACGATGTCTGTCTGGGTGGCGATTCGCAGCTGGGTGGTAGCGACCTATAACTAAATGAGACAGGCGCTTACTCGTAGGCGCAACTTTCCTCAGGAGATTTCTTATGACGTTTACTGCGATCGCAGCCCGACTCCAGCGCCTCTTTTGCGTTGGTCTTGCCACCCTAGTGATTGGTTCTGGCCTGCTGTTTGGCTTTGGCTCCCCCGCCGTCGCCTTGGGCAACGAGGCTGGAGATATAGTGCAACAGCGGGCTGAGCGCGAATTTGATCGCAAGGCTGGGGCTGGCACTGCCAACCAACTTGAAGGGCGTGCCCAAGAGGAACTCGGCAAAGCCCAGCGCCAGATCAATCAGGTGACTGGCGGCACCGAGGGCATTGGCAACCAGGTTCAGGGTCAGGTTCAAAAGACTGTGGGCCGCACCCAGGGTGCCGTTGAAGATGCGGCTGAATCTGCCCAAGAGTCGGCGGGCGGCATTGTCGATTCTGTCAAAGATTTCTTTGGCCAGTAGGCTGAGTTAGCTCTGCGGTTTGGCCCGGTCACATGAGTGGCCGGGCTTTTGCCGATCGGTAGAAACAATCGGCTACTGGGCCGCTCGACAACGAGATGCTACAGCCGGCGTTTGATGCTGACCTCTAAACGAATCCCCCCGATTTGTAGGGGCGCAGCCGGCTACGCCCCTACAGGTTTGCTGGTGATAAACCGGGGTTTACCCAATCAGATTCGGTTTTAGGGTGCACCAACTAATTAAAAGCATCCAAGCTAGGCCCTCATCCCCCAACCCCTGCTCCCGAGGGGTGAGGGCGGAGAGCCATCGTCAATGGATGGTTATTTTCAGGGAATACTCTTAGGGAACCTGCGGCAACAAAACTACCCCATGTACAAGTGGTTCTACCGCAGGGCAAACGGTGGTTTGCCCAGTGCAGAGCAGTTCTTTTTGAGCAATGGCCCTGGCACCCTAAGG
>RECJ01000031.1 GCA_007694115.1 Leptolyngbya sp. DLM2.Bin27
TGACGTAGAGAGTCGTCATGGGTTCGCTCCAATAGGTATCGAGGTCTGAGGGCCGCCGCTGCCGCCGAGTTTTGACAATGCTGCACACCTTCGGCGGCCCTATCCCCCCTTTCTGCCTTCTGCCCTCTGCCTTCTGCCTTTCCCCCCTCCGCCTTTCCGGTACCTGCACCTCTCCAGCCAAAAACTGGTGACCCAGAAAGACAAACCCCTCGGTGGGCGGAATAATGAGGGTCTTGTCGGGGTGTAGCGACAGGGCCAGGTCGCTGAGCAGATCGCCCATGAGGTTGAGCGCCCGGTGGGCCTGCACCCAGCTCTGGCTGACCACCACGCAGTCGTCGCCGTAGCGCACCAGGGGAATGCCGTAGTCCACACAGGTGCGGTCAAAGCTGCTGAGGTAGAGGTTGGCTAGTGCCCCCGACAGGCTGCTGCCCTGGAGCACCCCTTTGTTCAAAAACTGCCGCTGACCGTGGACGACGATGCCCGATTTGAGCTGCTGCTCAAGCAGACCCACGGTGGTGTCACTCAGGCCCAGGTGCTCTAGCTGCTCTAGCAAAATGGGCCAGGAGAGGTGGTCGAAGAACTGCTGAATGTCGGCCTTGACTACCCAGGCGGGCTGGTGGCCGTAAAACTCCATGACCCGATCCACAGCCTGGTATATGGACAGACCAGGGCGGTAGGCAAAGCAACTGTCGCTAAAGGTTTCTTCCAGGTAGGGGTAGATGGTTTGCAGCAAAAACCGCTGCACAATCCGGTCCTGCACCGTGGGGATGCCGATCAGGCGGCGATCGCCGCTCTTTTTGGGTAGCCAAAACCCTCGGGCGGGGCTGGCCAGGTAGCATTCGCGTTTGAGCTGGAGTTGCAGATGGCGCAACTGCTCTTGGGCGACCCCGGCAAACAGGTCGGGGGTGATGCCGTCTACCCCGGCGGCTTTGCTGCCCCGCTGGACGAGATACCAGGCGGCGGCAAGCTGTTCGGTCTGGATGTTCATGGGCTTGTCTCCCTTGCGGTAGCTGGGCTTTGCGGCCCATGAATCTACCTTCGCAAGCGGAGATCTGAGTACAGATATGGGTTATCTGAGTCGGGAGTATGACTTGGATATGAGTTAGGGAGGTGGGGGTAGTATGGGAAGTAGGGTTAGGGGCTCTGGCTCTACTCCAATGACGGTATTGATGGGAGGGCGATCTCGATGGTGGCGATTCCCTCGGGCTTTAGTCCGCAGGAGTATTTAGCGCTTGAGCATGACAACGCCATTCGCCATGAATATCGGCGGGGTCTGGTCTATGCAATGGCGGGAGGCAGCGACAACCACAGCCGCATCAGCATCAACTTGCTGACCGAAATTAATTTGCATTTGCGGGGCGGCGACTGCCAGTTTTTCTCTGGCGATGTCAAGGTCAACTATGCAGCTGATTTTTTCTACTATCCAGATGCCTTTGTCACCTGTGACCCGCGCGATTTAGGCGATCGCTACGTCAAGCGCTATCCCAAGCTGATTGTGGAGGTGTTATCGCCTTCTACTGAAGAGTTTGATCGGGGGGGGAAATTCAAGGACTATCAGCACTTAGCCTCGTTGGAAGAGTATGTGTTGATCGACCAGGATGAGCAGCGAGTGGAGTGCTGGCGACGGCGATGCCCCAGGGAGGCTGCGCCAACGCCCCAGGACGGGTGGTATTCAGTGGTCTATCAAGTCGAAGATACCGTGGTGCTAGAGAGCATTGGGTTGGCGATCGCGATGGCGGATCTCTACCGAGGGGTAATATTGCCGGTAGCTTAGGAAAGGACGGAAGGCAGAAGGGTAGGGGGAATGCCGGGGCGATCTCTACAGCTATCTGAAGCAGGGCAACAGCAGGCGCGGCAAGCGCTGCTGGTGAGAAACCTGACCCAAAAGGCGATCGCCAACGAGCTAGCCCTTGCCTCCTGGTCAACGGTGAACAAGTTTTTCAACGGCAAACCTGTTGACCGCTTTATCTTTCAAGAAATCTGCGATGCCCTGAATTTGGCCTGGGAAGACGTTGTTGAAGCAATAGTCGTTGATGGGAAGAGTCTTACTCCACCACTCCCCACCCCCTCATCTCCCCATCCCCCCACATCTACATCCCCTCACCTCCTCACCGCTACCCAAACCCAAGCCACCGCTGCCCGCGAGGCGCTGAACCCGAGGATTCTGGAGCGCATTCCCAGGGCGGTGGTGCGGGAAAAGTATTTGGGGGCCATTGCGCGGGGCATCCACGAGCAAAAAGAGCGGCTGATCGCCATCATTGGCCCAGCGGGCTACGGCAAAAGCACGATTTTGGGCGACATCTACGATGAACTGGTGGCGGCAGAGACGCCCTGGGTGGGGCTGGTGCTGTGCAGCAGTTTGTCGCTGTCTACCAGCTACCTGGGGTTTATGTCCTACGGACTGGTGGCTGCCACCATGGCGGGGCCGGTGCCCAGTGGCCCATCGCAAAACCAGCAGGAGATGATTGCCAACGCCCTGGGGCAGAGCCTGTGCGGTGAGTCGCGATCGGTGGTGGAGGTGTGCCAAGAACTTACGCGCACCCTGGGCCGGGGGGTGCTGCTGATCGACACCCTCGATCTGGTGATCAACCGTGACTTTGTGGCGGCCTTTGGGGCGCTGATGCGCCAGGTGCTGGCGGGGGGCACTACGGTGGTGTTCACCTGCCGTGACCATGAGTACAACGACTACCTGGAGCCGGTGAACGAGCGATTGCCGGGGCTGAGCCAGGCTATGGATCGCTACGCGGTGCCCAACTTTTCTACCGCTGAGATTCGGGCGGCGGCGGTGGCCTTTTTTCGCACCCTGGCCCCAGAGCAGCCGGAGCGGGGGCAGGCGTTTGCCGATAAGGTGTTGGCGCTGTCTACCGACAACCGCTCCCTGCGAGATATTCTCGAAAATCCACTGCTGTTAGCCCTGCTGTGCGATTTGTTTGGCGAAGCGGGGGATGTGCCCCCCGACCTGACGGTGAGCAAGCTGTACCAGCGCTACTGGCAAGAGAAAGTAGCCTACAGCCGGGTAGACCAGAGCCACTATGCCCCCCTGGCCATGGAGAAAGAAACCTTTTGCCTGGGGGTTGCCCAACGCCTGTTTGAGCTATCGGAAAGCCGTCTGTGCGAGTCGTTCTACCGTGATGATCTGGGACTGACATCCACTCCACAGGTGCTGGCCGCCTACAACGATTTGCTCAGTGAAGGGGTGCTGACGCCCTTGGGTGGCGGTAAGGTGCATTTCTTTCACCAGACCCTGCTGGAGTATGCGATCGCCTACTGGCTCACCCGACAGTCGGCCACCGCCCAGCGCCATCGCTTCTTGGAACAGCTTCAGCAGCCGGACGCCCAGGCCCAGCGCACCCACTGGCTGCCGGTGCTACGGCAGTTTTTGGCGATCGCCGATGAAGCCGAGTTTGAAACCTGGGTGGTCCAGCTCGACCTCAATGCTATGGGCATCTTTGGCGCGGTGGCCTATGCTGCCGTGTCCCGCGATCGCCCCGATGCCCTCAGGCGGCTATTGCCTACGGCCCTACAGTTGGGCGAACACCACCAGCGACGGCTGCAGCAAGCGCTGATGGCCGCTCCCCGTCACCTGATTGAGGCGGTATGGGATCTGGTCTTAGCCCTGTTACAAGAGGCAGAGCACCTGACCGCTGGACATCTTGCCCAGATGACAGGGGTATTAGTTGAGCGTTGGTGGTCATCGCTACAGGTGCACCTGGTCGATACTGTAACGGCGATCGCCTCTCGTGCCCCCATTGACCATCCTAAATTTTCGGCTGGATATGATGATCGAGGTCAACTGTTGGGGCGATTTTTACAGCCCTGTATGGAGCGCATACAAGCTCACCCGGCACCAGAGTTATTGGCGGTATTACGCCAGCATATTCATATCCTGGGCCATGGCACCGCGACAGGGGTGATTTATAGCCATCAGCAGGCGCAGCCTGAGGCCCAGCAAGACCTACTCAGACAGCTCCTAGAAAAGCCCGTACCCCGGTATGAAGACGTTAAGCTGGCCCTATTTATTTTTGTCGCCGACTGTCTACCGAGCCACCTCACGATCGGATGCTTTCCCCTGGGGCAAAGCTGGGATGCAGTACTCCATAGCCATCACCCCGACCTATGGGAACTGGTGCAGATCAAAGCTGTAGGTCGCTGGGCCGCTCGGGATGAACCTATTGGTCAGGCTATTTTGCAAGATTACCTATTTGGCAGGCGCGATCGCTCTGGGCGTAATCTTAAAGCCTTGATCGAAGCGATGGGCCATGGTGCTGGCTCTATGCTGATTAACTGGCTACAAGCGCTACCTGAAGAGGCCCTAAAGAGCTTGCCCTGGGATCGTCTGAAAAAAGTCTTCACCGCTGGCACAGTGGCAACCTTGCCAGCCCCTACCCAAGAACAACTGGCCATAGGGCTGTTGCCCGCTATGGGTACTCACCCTGACGTTATCTACTCACTGCTGAATCGATTGGCCGATCAGTCATTAACTGCTCGACAGGCTCTATTAAGCCAAGCCGAGACACTACCACTGCCAATTCAGAAAGAGATTGGCAATCAACTGCTACGGTTCCAGCCCATTCAGGCCCACCCTC
>RECJ01000109.1 GCA_007694115.1 Leptolyngbya sp. DLM2.Bin27
TCTGCCTTCTGCCTTCTGCCTTCTGCCTTCTGCCTTCTGCCTTCTGCCTTCTACCAGCGCCAGCGCCAGCAGGCCATTGGTGGCAACGAGAATAGCGGTAATGGCCCCTGGGCCTGAGAGCCTGGATAGGTGCAAGAGCCACAGGTTGTTGGGGCTTTGGGTAAGGCTGAGGGGTGACCAGTCGAGGGGGCTGTGGTTGCGCAGGGCTTCGAGGCCGCACCAGAGGGCGGTGCCTGCTAGCACTAGCCAGAGCCTTCGCCCCGGCCAGTGGCGGGCAGACCAGGCTATGATGCCGCCCCAGGCCGCAATGCAGACAGAGCCCCAGAGCACGATAAAGATCCAGGCGGAGAGAGCGATCGCAACACTACTGCCCCAGGGCACCCCCATCCACATCAGCGGGTGCAGGTGGGTAATCCAGGCCAGGGAGATGCCGTAGTACACCAGGCCCCAGAGCAGCCCGTAGGCGGCGGCTAGTCCTACCTGCGGAGTTGCAAGCACCGCCCACCACAGGGGCACTAGCCCCACCCAGGCCATAGGCCACAGACTCCAGGGCGGCAGCGCCAGAGCCATCAGTACGCCGCTGAGGGCCGCCAGCCCCGCCTGTCCCCAGCGCCACTGCCGGGCCACAGTGCGAAAACCCATCGTCACCGCCTTCATCACAGACCCACCCTAGCTGCCAACGTTAGGAGATTTCCAGGAAAGAAGATACCAGCTGTAATCCAGCAACTATGGCCGCCGTAGGGTGGGCACTGCCCACTACAGGGAGACTATTTTCCAGAAGTCGCCTTTCCAGAAGTCGCCTTTCCAGAAGTCGCCTCAACAGCTTTAGCGTAATGCAGAGTTCAGGTATTGGTCGCATTCACCAGCAGCAGCCCCTCGCCGTCGCGCAGCTCAAACGATCGCAGATACTCAGGGTCAGACGACAGCGCTAGCCCCGGCGTCGCCAGCCCCACCTGCCAGGCCCCCAGATCGAGCTGGAGCCAGTCGCCCAGATTCACCGTCATCGGTGCGCCGCCCATGTGGGCCACCATCACCACCTCGTGGGGGGCGCGGTCTGCGGGCGGGTGGGGCTCTATGCGGTAGCCGTAGAAAATCGTGCGCTCGTCGTCGCTGATGCGGTTGAAGCGATCGCGGCCAATCAAGTTCTCCCGCAGCCAGGGCCGCTGCCGCCGAAACTGCCGCAGCGTCGCCCCAAAGTTGCAGATGTCGGGGTTGGCCTGGTCAAAATAGTAGGCCACGTTGCAAATGTCGTGGCAGTCTTCCATAAAGGCCATGGCAAACTGCTTCAGCTTCAGCACATCGAGGGTGGCCAAAAAGCGGGGCAGGCTGGGCTGGTTGAGTTCCTGTAGGGCAGGCACCTCGCAGGCAATACCATCGACCCCACTGCCCAGGCAGTGCTGGCAGATCTGGGCGACTTCTTCGAGGTTGTAGTCGGTCTCAACCATGGCATCGCGCAGGGCATAGGCAAACCCCTTCAGCTGATCTAGGGTCTCAAACCCGAGCGACTTGAGCTGCACAAAGGCATAGGGTTGCAGATATAGATCCGGCTCAATCTCCCAATCGAGAAAGCTAATTTCTTCTGAGACCACCTTGACCCCGTAGCGGTCGTCGGTGTTGCGAAAAAAGCCCCAGGGGGTCTCCAGGCTGGCGTTGAGAAAATCCATCGGCAGGCCGGGGCTAAAGCCATGTACCCACAGCAGCGTCGCCGAGTTGTTGTAGGCCCGGTTGAGCACCTCGGGCAGGGTTTTGCCCAGGTTCCAGTTGATGGCGGCATCGAGGTCAATCTGGTTGCCCCGGCGCACGGTGTCGTGGTTGCCGCAGCCGGTGATCCAGTGGTCGCCCTGGAAGATCACCTCGCACACCCGCCGCCACTTGCGATCCCAAAACCCCTTCAGGGTTGGGGTGTTGTGGGCAAAGATCAGCGGCCCCCACTGAAACGAGCCGGGCTTGGCGTCGATCAGTTCTCGGTAGGTCGATTTTTCTTCCCAGCCGGTTTCGGGCCAGGGGCGACCGTCTTCAAAAATGGTAAACATCCGCCGCCGATAGCCCTGAATATCTTGCACCACGTCGCTCATGGCCAGCAGGTAGACATCGTCTTGCTCGACTCGACCGCTGAGGGGGTTAAAAAAGCGAAAATCTTGCCCGCCATCGACCCGAATGCCGTCGGCCCCGGTGTTGATCTTGCGCCGCTGCATTTCGAGCAAAATGGCTCGCACCTGGGGCAGCTGGTGGTTGAGGTCTTGGCCATACATGTTTGGCCCCTTAAAAAACTGCTGGGTGAGCAGCTCTAGCCCTTGGTTGTCGGCGTGGCCGTAGACCAGGTCGTAGATCAGCTGAATTGGCCCAGCCGAAAAATTGTGCAGGGTGGCGATAAACTCCACCATTTCGTCGGGGCGCAGGCTGCCCAGCATGGTGGGGTTGGTGGCGGCGCTGCCCAAGATCGGCACATCGTAGCCCCAGTTTTGGGTGTTGGGCTGGCGCAGGGTGACGGTCAGGTTAGTGCTGAGTTCGTCACTGCTGCCGTCCTCGACAATGGCAAAAAATTCATGCTCGATGTTGGTGTCTTCGCGGCGATACTCAATCGTGGGCTCTACCGGCAACAGCTGCACCGCGTCGTAGCCGGTGTAGGCGGCCTCTGCCGGGGCCAGCGTTTCCCCCGCCGCCAGCTTGTCGGAAATGCGGCGGTAAATTTTGGTCAGCCCCTCCAGACTGCCCTCGGCACTGGCGGTTTTGACGTGAATTTGCAGAATGTTGGTGGGGGCGGGCACCCGAGGAATGTCGTGGTCGAGACCGCCCTTGGGGGCGGCGCTGCGGGCCAGATAGCCCAGGTCGGCCCGTCTCTGCTGAAGCCGCCGCATATCGTACACTTCGGCGGGGGCAAACACGCCGTAGGGCAGCGAGTAGGCCAACGAGTCACGGATGTAGTTGAGTCGCCCCTCGGCATCGACGTAGCGCAGCCAGTAAAAACTGCCGGCGCGATCGCCGCTGCCCGGCTTGACCCCCGCCACCACCGCCCAGACAAACTCCCCCTGCTGCATCACCGGCAGGCGATCGCGCTGAAACTGTAGGGTCTGCTGCGGGTGGCGAAAGTCAATCGGCTGCAAGGGCGTGAGAATCTCTAGCTCTAGGGTGCGCTCCGACTGAATGATGTCGGCCACCAGCGCTGGCGTCCAAAAGCCAAACTCGGTCAGCCCGTCACGGCGGTAGTGGGCACCTAGCCGCCGGGCCAGGCGCTGCCCCCGCTGAAAGTAGGTGTCATCTGACTGGGCGACGGCGGCGGCCCAGTCGAGCACCGTCTGGGTCTCATCTTCGATTAGGTAAACGAGGGGCTGAATCTGGGGCTGAGCTACGGGAGGTAGAGTGGGAGCTGATTCTTTGACGGTCACGGTAGGTCTACACGCTCTTGGGGACGCTGTTGCTGCACAGCCGCTAGTCTAACAAGCGGCATTCCTCCCCTGATCATCTCCATCCCAGGTTTACTTAATTTATATCTCCGGGTTTAACAACTGGCCTACCGAGAAACCGGGTCAACTCTGATCTCTACCTCGGTGGGGTGGCCCTGGGTAATTACCGGGAAGCGGGTGGTAGTGATAAACCGCAGCTGGCCTTCAACCAGAATGCGGGCCTGTACCGCGTAGCTAAAGCGCGGGTCAATCTGGTCGGGGTCGTACATCAACTCAAAGGGAATCGGCACCTGCCGTCCGCCAAAAATGATCCCCTGGGAGGCCAGGGTGATGGCGGGCGCACCGGCCCGACTGACATCCACCAGAGTGACCTCTAGAATGGCGTTGGGCGGCATGGCGATGCGGGGCAGGTAGCTCACGGTGCCGGTGATGCTGGCGGAGTTGGTTTGCACAGTGCCATTGACCTCGAAAGTTTGAGCGCCATTGCTGGCTACACTGACCCGCACCGCCGGAATGCCGTCGGGGGCAAAGCCAGCATAGTTAAAGACAATGCCCTCGGTAGAGGTAATTGCGGTGGCGGGGGCCGCATTGAGTTCTTGTCGGCCTGTGGTTTTGTTAAACAGGTTGATGCGGGGCTGGCCGGTTTGGGTAAACACCCGCACCGCATAGGCCGACGTTTGCGAGAACACAACTGTGCCATCGGGCACCTCGGCCCGTTCGGGGCTGGGCAGCTGGGCCAGCTCGCTGAGGCCCTCAGGGCTGACCACAAAGCTGCGGTTGATCACCTCGGTTTGGGTCAGCTGCGGCACAGTGATCTGCTGGTTGGCAATCGTCATGGGGCCGTTGAGCATGATGCGATCGCCTAGCCTCACCGGGTTCAGCGCCTCGGCCTCCCCGTCAATATCCATCACCGCCGCTACGTAGGTGGCCAGGCTGGTGCCGCCGCCCTCAGCTACCCCAAAGATCACGGCGGCATCGTCGCTACCGTCGCCATTGATATCGCCAAAGGTCAGCCAGTCGGGCTCGTTGACCAGGCTGACCACCAGCTCACCGGAGCGGTTGTACTCGCCATTTTCGAGGGTGACGGTGACGTACTCAAGCTCGGGGCCAAAGCCCGTGGGCACCAGGTAGGTGCCGTTTTGCAGGGTGCTCCAGCGATCGCACCAGGCCTGCTTTTCGGGGGTAAACACCTCGCGGGTGAGACAGTTGTGCCATTCAGGCTGGGGCTGGGCTACGGCCTCTCCTCCCACCGTCACCAGGCCACCTAGAGACACGGCCCCCAGACCAGCCCCCACCAGGGCAGAAAATACTCGCTTGTTCATGGTTATCTCACACCTAAAAATCGGCAGAGCAATCACAGTCTTTAGGTTGAGGCCTGGCTTAAAACGCTGGACTCAAAATGCAGACTGGCTCTCTCCTGGGTTCTCTAGCAATCTACCAATGAACCATAGGAAAATACTCTGGGGTTACGGTTTTAGCAACGTAAAAGAGTCTTGGCTTAGTCGTCTACCAAGCCAAGGGTGACAGGTTAGCGGGGTGCAAGGTTTAAGGTACAGGGTTCAAGGACTGCCGTGAACCCTGTACCTTAAACCCTGCACCTTTAGCCCGTTGGAGCCTGTCGCAATTAGATTACTCAAGTACTAGCCTAGTGAGTGTTAGAGCGGCGTAATCACCACCTCATCCCCCTCGCGTAGCCCTAGCTCGGCGGCGCGCCCCGCCCGCAGCTCAATCACCTGGTCAATCAGCTGGCCCTCGGGGCCGTAGGTGGGGCAGGGGTCAGTGGCACAGGGGGGCACTTCGGCTGCGATCGCAGCAATGACACCGTCGTAGATAAACACCATATCCAGCGGCACTGGCACATTTTTCATCCAAAAGCTCACTGGCCGGGGCCGCCCCAGGGGAAACAGCATGCCCCGGTCATCGGGCAGCGGGTCGCGATACATCAGCCCTAGGGCCTGCTGCTGGGGGGTGGTCGCCACCTCCAGAAAGATTTCTTCGCTGCCCAAAACGGTGACGGCGGTAATGGGCAGCTGCTGGCCGCGCACATCAGCCATGGGAGCCTCGACGGGGGAACTGGGCGACTCAACCGTTTCAGGGGCGATAGTCTCAGCAGGGGATGACGGCGCTGGCCCACACCCGGCCCCCAACACCAATGCACTCAGCACCAGGCTCCACAGCGCACGCCGTCTCAGCCAGGGAAACAGGCGTTGAGGAACTGCATCACTCAAACAATTGGCCATCAGGAAGTCAGAAAAATCAACGACAGGCAACCCCATTCTAGTAACTCACCCGCCCATCCACCGTATCCACAGGCCAGTAATTCCCCCACCCCACCACGCCAGGGCAGACACACGGGTCTGCCCCTACCCATCCACCCATTTACCCATCCACCCCCTAACTCTCCCGCAGCACATACCCCACGCCGCGCACCGTCTGAATTAGTCGCTTGTCGTCTTCGCCGTCGATCTTGAGGCGCAGGTAGCGCACGTACACCTCAATCACGTTCGACTCGCCCATAAAGTCGTAGCCCCACACATTTTCTAAGATCTGCTCGCGGGGCAGCACCTCGCGGGGGTGCTCCATCATGTACTTGAGCAGCTCAAACTCTTTCATGGTCAAGTCGATCACGCGATCGCCCCGCAGCGCGTGACGGCTCTCTAGATCGAGGGTGAGGTCGCCAAAGCGCAGGTTTTCACTTTCCCCAGGGGTCGATTGCAGGTAGAGCTGCACAATTTTTAAGAAGGCATCGGCCCGGTAGGGCTTGAGAAAATAGTCGTCGGCCCCGCACTCCAGACAGGCCACTCGGTCTTCTAAGCTGTCTTTGGCCATTAGCAGCACAATCGGGGCTTTAACCTCCCGGCTGCGCAGGGTTTGGCATAGAGCTAGCCCAGACTCACCCCCCAGCAGCCGATCGACCACAATCAGCGCCGGCATGCTGTCACTGGCCAAGGCTAGGCCCGCCTTGGCGCTAGTCGCCACCACCGGGTTGTAGCCCGCCTCGTGCAGGTCAAACTGCATCTGGCGAGTTTGACTTTCGTTGGTGCCAATCAGCAGAACCTGTGGACTTTTGTCAGCGGTGGTGCCCATGGAAATCTCTCAACGCCCTAGGGCGGCTGGTATAAGGGCTCGCACGGTTACACTTCGCCAGCCGGGCCAACGAAAGTAGAGCAATTATAGCGCGACCCATCGACCATCAATCTGCCGATCTGTAGCGGAGATCACTGAGTTGGCGAAGGGCTACGGCAGCAGGCTCAGCCTGCACCAGCATCGGTGGCCAGGGGTATCAGGCGGCTTTGGGGGGTTGCCGGCGCTGGCGAATTTGGTCAATAAAAAACTCTTCCAGGGTGGGTCGAGTTTGTTGCAGAGTGATCAGGTGCCCGCCAGAGAGCGGAATTTGTTTGGCAAAGTCGTAGGGGTCGCCCTTGATATGGCCCTGCCAGAGGTCGCCCTGCACCGTCATCTGGTCGAGCCAGGGGGCAAATCGAGCAATTTGGCCGCCGCGCCCTTTGACAAAATATTGGTCGGCGGTGCCCAAGAGCTGATCGAGGCTGCCGCTGGCAATTAGCTCACCCTGGTCGAGAATGGCGATGCGATCGCAGATCACCTCCACATCCGACAAAATGTGGCTGTTGAAAAAAATCGTCTTGCCCTCCCGCTTCAGGGTCAAAATAATCTCCCGCACCTGAAACCGACCGGTGGGGTCAAGCCCCGACATCGGCTCATCGAGAAACACCACATCTGGGTCATTGATCAGCGCCTGGGCCATGCCCACCCGCTGCAGCATGCCCTTCGAATACTGCCGCAGCTGTTTTTTCTTAGCCGTCTCCACCGGCAGCCCCACCAGATCCAGCAGTTCTCCAATCCGGCGCTGCTGCGCCGCCCGGGAGAGGCCAAACAGCCCAGCGGTGTACTGCAAAAACTCCCACCCGGTCAAAAAGTCGTAGAAGTAGGCATTCTCCGGCAGGTAGCCAATGCGCTGCTTCACGGCGCTGTCGCCCAGAGAATGGCCCAGCAAGGTCGCCGTACCCGCCGTCGGGCGGATGATGCCCAGCAGAATCTTGAGTAGCGTAGTCTTGCCCGCTCCATTGGGGCCGAGCAAACCAAAGGTTTCACCCTGGCGAACCGTGAGTGAACAGCCCCTGAGGGATTGCACCCGCTGGTTCAGCCAAAACCCAGTGCGGTAGGCTTTGCTCAAACCCTCTGTCCGCACAACCGCCAGATCTGGCTCTGACCCTGGGTTTGGATTGTCCTGTGACAGTTCAGCGCCCATAGAACCATTGTCCATAGAACCATTCAGCCGTCTAAGTCAACATCAGCCTGTCTAGGGTACCCAGCCAATGACACTCACCCAATGGCACTATAGTACTGATCTAGGGGAACGACTCCAACCCCTAGCAAACTCCTCAAATTGCCTCAGCAACCTACCCACAGGAGCAACCGACGGTGAATATATCCCCTCAAAATTGAGAGACTGATACTGATATGGATCGATCTAAGCTAATTGCCATTGTTACCGGCGCTATTTCGCTACTGCTCGCCGTGGGTTATCTGGTACTCGTGCAGCTGCTCGATTTTCGCGGTGACATGGTGCCAGCCCCGCTATCGACGTTGTCCCTAGGTTGGCCCCATAGCTTTAGCCCGATTGCCATAGTTTTTTCAGGCTGGCTCTAGGCCGTTATTGGCCCAGATTGTCATTGTCTCCAGATAGTCATTGTCTTTTACCCAGATCAATGATTGATGGAAACAGAGATCGCAGGCCACCCCCCGTGACGCATCACTTTACTATTCTCTAGAGTAGGTTTCTAGGCACCCACCACAAACTCCCCATGCCAAACTACGCAAATCAGCGAAACGCTTTCTGAGTGGGCGTTAACCCCCTATTTTCTGGCTGTAGCAGCCCATTTTATTCATTAGCAATGCTTATGAGCTAATTAGCAGTGCTCCTGTTTTTTGTATAGGGCTTGTCGTTTAGCCTCGCGCAAGCCTAGGTTGTAAGGCAGTACAGGCTAATTTCAGTCCCCTAGGTGGTCCCATAGGCCTTTGACTTTGGCATAGTATTATTTATTGCAATTGACATTTAAACGATCCGCTACCCAGCAGGAACCCATGGCCATGCAACAGCTTGAGACAACTTCGACCCTTGACTACCAGTCAGAGCTCTATAAAGATGCCTACAGCCGCATCAATGCCATTGTGATTGAAGGTGAGCAAGAAGCCTACGACAACTACCGCAAGCTGGCGGAGTCCCTGCCAGACGCCAAGGATGACCTGCTGCGCCTAGCAAAAATGGAAAACCGCCACATGAAAGGCTTTCAGGCCTGCGGCAAAAACCTGTCTGTCACTCCTGACATGGCCTTTGCGGCTAAGTTTTTCTCTCAACTGCACGAAAACTTCCAGCAAGCCTGGGCCGAGGGCAAAATTGTCACCTGTTTGCTGATTCAGTCGTTGATTATTGAGACTTTTGCAATCTCGGCCTACAATATATACATTCCGGTAGCCGACGATTTCGCCCGTAAGATCACCGAGGGCGTGGTCAAAGACGAGTACAGTCACCTCAATTTTGGCGAAGAGTGGCTCAAGGCCAACTTTGAGTCTGCCAAAGCTGAGCTAGAACAAGCCAATCGCCAGAACCTGCCCATCATTTGGGCCATGCTCAACCAGGTGGCCGATGATGCCCATGTGCTGGGTATGGAAAAAGAGGCACTGGTGGAAGACTTTATGATCACCTACGGTGAGGCCTTAGCCAATATCGGCTTTTCTAGCCGTGATGTGATGAGGCTTTCGGCCCAGGGTCTAGCTACTGCCTAAGCGGTTGCCCGCAGGCCGTAGAGGTCTAAGGCGTAGTTTGTGCCACTTTAGGGCTTACCACCCAACGAGTTCCGCCCTAGAATAACAGCCACCTCTCAACCTCCCCGCTGCCCGGTGCTCTACTCAATCCAGCACTGGGCAGTTTATCGTAGTTAAATTGTTAACCTGCACCAATTTCCCTGGCGCACTATCCCCCATCCCCAGTACCTAGATCCGCGATGTTTGGCCTCATTGGACATTTGACCAGCCTTGACCATGCCCAGCTTGTAGCCCGAGACCTGGGGTATCCAGAGTATGCCGACCAGGGCCTAGATTTTTGGTGCAGTGCCCCACCCCAGATCGTTGATACTATCAAGGTCACCAGTGCCACCGGACAGCAAATTGAGGGTCGTTACGTAGAGTCGTGCTTTTTGCCCGAAATGCTGGCTGCTAGGCGCATCAAGGCAGCTACGCGCAAAATCGTCAACGCCATGGCCCACGCCCAAAAAAATGGCATCGACATCACGGCCCTAGGCGGGTTTTCATCAATCATTTTTGAGAACTTTAACCTCAACCAAATTCAGCAGGTGCGCAATGTCACCCTTGAGTTTGAGCGTTTTACCACCGGCAACACCCACACCGCCTACATTATTTGTCAGCAGGTGGTGACCGCCTCTGAAAAGCTGGGCATCAACCTGTCCGAGGCTACCGTTGCCGTGTGTGGGGCCACTGGCGACATTGGCAGTGCCGTTTGCCGTTGGCTCATTGGCCGTACCGATATCAAAGAACTGCTGCTAATTGCCCGCAACCAAGAGCGCGTGCAGCGCCTTCAGGAAGAACTGGGCTGTGGCGTGGCCATGGATTTAGACTCTGCCCTGCCCAAGGCCGATATTGTGGTGTGGGTGGCCAGCATGGCCAAAGGAGTTGAGGTAGACCCCAACAGTCTCAAGCGCCCTTGCCTGATGATTGATGGCGGCTACCCTAAAAACCTCGACCAGCGCTTTAACTACGAGGGCGTACATGTGCTCAAGGGCGGTATTGTGGAGCATTCCCTCGATATCGACTGGCGGATTATGCAAATTGTGAATATGGATGTGCCCGGTCGCCAGCTGTTTGCCTGCTTTGCGGAGGCTATGCTGCTGGAATTTGAGAAGTGGTACACCAATTTTTCATGGGGCCGCAACCAGATCACCCTGGAAAAGATGGATATGATTGGCCAGTCCTCGCGACGGCACGGGTTCTGTCCGCTGCTAGATCTCAATACTGCCCCGCTGGTGGCCAAGTCATCCTAGGGAAGATTTTCCCAGGTTGGGTTGGGGTTGGGTTTTTCACCTTAGGCAGAGGGACACCGACTTGGTATTCTAGATAGCAGACGGGCGAAGACTGCTGGAACAGCTAGGGCAGCCTTGGCTCACCGCTCAGGTTTAAGCCGAGTTCTGTGCCGGGTCGTAGATTCGCTACTGGCAAGATCTCGCTTCTAGACTTGAGTTTGATTCAATTTGTTTCTTCTTTGGCTATGGCCCCCCCTGAGCGCAAGTCCATTCTGCTGTCCTTTGAGAAGCCTCTAGTTGATCTGGAGGCCCGCATTGCCCAAATTCGAGAACTGGCCGAAGAAAACGATGTGGATGTGTCACCCCAACTGCGGCAGCTAGAGGCCCGAGCTACCCACCTGCGCCAGGAGATTTTTTCTAACCTGACTCCGGCCCAGCGGCTACAGGTAGCCCGGCATCCCCGCCGACCCAGCACCCTCGACTACATTCAGGCCATCACCGACGAGTGGGTCGAGCTGCACGGCGATCGCGGCTCTGGTAAAGACGACCCGGCGTTGGTGGGCGGTGTCGCCCGACTCGACGGTCGGCCCGTGGTGATTTTGGGCCACCAGAAGGGGCGCGACACCAAAGACAACGTGGCTCGCAACTTTGGCATGGCATCTCCTGGCGGCTATCGCAAGGCGATGCGACTAATGCGCCATGCCGATCAGTTTTCAATGCCCATCATTACGTTTATTGATACCCCCGGGGCCTTCCCCGGCTTCGAAGCTGAAGAAATGGGCCAGGGAGAGGCAATCGCCTACAACCTGCGAGAGATGTTTGGCCTCACGGTACCCATTATCTGCACCATTATTGGTGAGGGTGGCTCGGGCGGTGCCCTGGGCATTGGCGTGGGCGACCGCCTGATGATGTTTGAGCATTCGGTCTACACCGTGGCTAGCCCCGAGGCCTGTGCCGCCATTTTGTGGAAAGATGCCGCCCGGGCTGGGGAAGCGGCTGAGGCACTGAAAATTACCTCCTGGGATCTCAAACAGCTGGGCATCTTAGACGAATTATTGCCCGAGCCGGTCGGGGGAGCCCATGCCAACCCGATCCAGGCCGCCGAGATTCTTAAGCAGGCGCTGGTGCAGAACCTGACCCAGCTGTCGCAGCTGACCCCAGCGGTGAGACAGCAGCTCCGATACCAGAAATATCGCAAGATTGGGGTATTTGCTGAGGTGGCCTAGGGGTTGCACCAGGGGCCCCTAGGCCAAGTATGGCGTTAATTTTTGGCTATTTTGTCTACTCAGGGCCAGCATTAGGGAACTAAAAGCCCCACGGTTGTCGGCAAGGCTATGTTAACAAGGCCTTTACATTTGTTAACATAGTTAAGGGCCTTGACCTAAAGCAGGTGAGCTGAAGCCATCAACTGAGACGATCGACTGCGATCACCGACTCGGGTGATCGACCTCAGATTTCCCCCCAAAGCCCCACCCCAAAGCCCCACCCCAAAGCCCCCGACTGGTCTCCGCCCTGCCCTTACCCCCCCCTTACCCCCCACAGTTGATTGGTACTTACATTGCGAAATTCTCACCCTTCTGACCTGCCGCGCTGTGCCCTAGTCACCGGCGCTAGTCGCGGCATTGGCAGTGCGATCGCCCATGCTCTGGCCCAGGCCGGGTATGACGTAGCCCTGATCGGTCGGTCCCTAGAAACGCTCAAACCGGTGCAGGCAGATCTAGCCGACTGTGGCGTGGTGGCTAAGGCCTACGCTGTCGATCTGGCCGAAGTGGATGGATTGCGCGATCGCCTAGCGGCCGTGCTAGACGACTTTGGCCCTCTCAGCGTGGTGGTTAACAACGCTGGCATGGGCTATACCGGGGCCTTGGCCACCATGCCCTTGACCGACTGGCAGCGGGTGATGGATCTAAATGTCACCAGTGTGTTCCAGTGCATTCAGGCGACGCTGCCCGTTTTGCGGGCAAATGGTGGCGGCACTATTGTCAATATTGCCTCTGTTGCAGCTAAGGCCGCTTTTCCTGACTGGGGGGCTTACACCGTGAGCAAGGCGGCCCTGGTGGCGCTGTCGCGGGTCTTGGCTGTCGAAGAGCGGCCCCACGGTATTCGGGTGGTGACGGTGTCGCCTGGCTCAGTCAACACTCCGCTTTGGGACACCGATACGGTGCAGGCTGATTTCGATCGATCGGCGATGCTCACCCCTGAAATTGTGGCGCAGACCGTTCTGCACACTATTCTCATGCCCCCCCAGGCGGTGGTTGAAGATCTCACCCTGATGCCCGCTGGCGGTGCCCTGTAAAACGTTGTTACCCTGCTGCGACTTGGCTGACTCAGCGAGTGGCCCTAATTTTGTTGAACCTCTGGAGTATCTAGAAACCCTATGACTATTGCATCCTCAAACAGCCTCAATGACAAAGCCAAGGCCAATGGCGCTGGGCAAAAGGCAATCGCTAAAACCGATGTTCGACCCGATCGTACCCATAGCTACCGCGAGGCCGACCAGTACCCCATTCCTGAAACCAGCTTTGACGACATGAGTGACGCCGTGCGCACCATGCTGCTGTCGGTGGGTGAAGACCCTGAGCGCGAAGGGCTGCTTAAGACTCCCAAGCGCGTTGCCGAGGCGATGCGATTTCTCACCAGTGGCTACCAGCAATCGTTAGAAGAATTAGTCAACGGGGCTATCTTTGACGAAGGCCACAATGAGATGGTGCTGGTGCGCGACATCAATCTCTTTAGCCTGTGCGAGCACCATATGCTGCCCTTTATGGGTCGCGCCCACGTGGCCTACATTCCCAACCAGCGGGTGGTGGGGCTGAGCAAGCTAGCCCGCATTGTGGAGATGTATTCTCGCCGCCTGCAGGTGCAGGAGCGGCTCAACCGCCAGATCGCCGAGGCGGTGCAAGAAATTCTCGACCCCAAGGGCGTAGCCGTGGTGGTCGAAGCCAGCCACATGTGCATGGTCATGCGCGGGGTGCAAAAACCTGGCTCTTGGACGGTGACCAGCGCCATGCTGGGGGTCTTTCAGGAAGACTCTAAGACCCGCGAAGAGTTTCTCAGCCTGATTCGCCACCAGCCCTCGTTTTTCTAAGGTAGGTTGCTAAGGAGATTTCCAGGAAAGCAGATACCAGCAGGAATCCAGCGACTGTAGCTCCTGTAGGGTGGGCACTGCCCACCATTTGGGAAACTCTTTTCTAGAAGTCGCCTAAGGCTGGTTTAGGCTAGCTAAGTTGGTCAAAAAACCGGGTTTCTGGGTTGGCAGGTCATAGTTGGCTGGTCAATCGCTAGAAACCCGGTTTTTTTGGGCCTATAACGCGGTAATGGGCCATGCTCTACGGCTTAAATGCGGTGGGGGGCATTGCTTTGGCAAAAGTGAGGTAATATCTAAGCCAATTCAGCCATTTAGGCCGCTAAAGGGCTATTTCTCTGTTCTGATGCCCGGTTTTTTAGCGTCAGACCTAGGGGCGATCGCAATGGCTACCCCATGGTAAACCGTGAACCCATGGCGAAATTAGACGGCTCGGCTGAAGTCTGTGGCGTGGGGGGAGATCCGCTCAATTGCGGTTAAAGCAGCTGTTTACTGGGGTTGTGGGAGTAGCTGGAGCCTGCCTGTTTGGCAGCCTGCCGGCTAGGGCTACCGCGCGCCTGCAAACCTGGGAGTTTGACCCTGACCAAAACCGACTTTTATTTACCACCGAAAGTGAGGTGCAGCCCCAGGTCAGCCTGCTGACTCACCCCCGCCGTTTGGTGATTGATCTGCCCGGTATTCTCTCAGACGCATCGTTGGGTGATCGGTTCATCGGCGGTGCGGTGACGGCGGTGCGAGTCACCCAGGTCGATGCCGCAACCACCCGCATGGTGCTAGAGCTGAGCCCCGACTACGACCTCGACCCCAGGCAGGTCAAGGTGTGGGGGCTGACCAACCAGCAGTGGGTGGTGCAGTTGCCCGGTGCCACCCCAACCTCGGTGAGCGATGGGGATCTACAGGTTTTAGATTTCTCTAAGGCGGCCCCCCGCCCCCTGGTGAACGTCAGCGATCGCACCCTACCGCCTCTGATCAGCCGCAACCAGGTGACCCCGGCGGCGGTGCGAGCCACCGCCACGGTGCTGCGCGGTGTGCAGGTCACCAACGAGGGCTTCTTTATTCCCACCGCTGGGGCTGCCCCCCAGGTGCAGGTGTATCGCACCCGCGATGGCAACCAAATGCGGCAGCTGGTCATTGACCTGCTCGATGCGGCGATCGCCCCCGGTCTCACCGCCGAAGCGTTGCCCCCGGGCCGCTACGGTATCCAGCGCTGGAGTGTGACCCAGTTCGCCACCGCTCCGCCCGCCATCCGCGTCACCCTCACCCTCGATCACCACAGCCCCGACTGGCAAATTACTCCCCTGGCCAGCGGCGGCATTTGGGTGATACCGATTGGGGTGGCCCCCAGTCAGATTGCCGCACCGCCCACAACGGTGGTGCTGCCGGTGGTTAACTCACCGCCGCCGCCGATGAACCGCCCGGTCGCGCCGCCGGTTTCATCGACCCCGGGGGTGGCCCAGGTGCCCCGTCGCGAGCAGGTTTTAGTGATGCTCGACCCCGGCCACGGCGGCCGCGACCCTGGGGCCATCGGCATTGGTGGCCTGCAAGAAAAAGAAGTAGTGCTGGCGGTGGCCCACCACACCGCAGCGGTGCTGCGCGCCCAGGGCATTGCCGTGCAGATGACCCGCCAGATCGACCAGACGGTCGATTTACAGCCCCGCGCCGATATGGCCACGGCGGCGGGGGCGACGGTGTTTGTCAGCATCCACGCTAACGCGGTCAATATGCAGCGCCCCGAGGTCAACGGGCTTGAGACCTACTACTATTCGGAGGCGGGGCGGGTACTGGCCACGGCCCTGCAAAACCAGGTGCTCAGCACCATGGTGATGAACGATCGCGGCGTGCGCCAGGCTCGATTTTTGGTGCTGCGCCGCACCGCCATGCCCGCCGCACTGATTGAGATTGGCTTTGTCACCGGGGCGATCGATGCTCCTAAGCTGCGCGACCCCCGCTGGCAGGCCCAGATGGGCCAGGCGATCGCCCAGGGCATTCTCAACTATCTCAGCGGGCGACCCTAGGGAAAACAGGGCTTTGGCGGGGTGCGGTCTACGGTCTACGGTCACAATCAGCAGGGTTAAGCGCTAGGCCCGTTTGAGCGGCTTGGCTGGGAAGTTGACGACAATTATGTTTGTGTCCTGGTTGGCGCGGGTGATGGCCTCGGGTTCACGCCCGAGGGCGGGCTGGCCCACGCTGTAGGTGCTGGCGATTAAAATCAGCAGGGTGTTGGGCTGAATCGCCGCCGACACTCGCTTGATGGTGTTGCCCTGCACCGGCTCCACCGAAATCTCCTGGTCTTGCAGCAGGGCAGTAACTTTGCGATCGCGCTTTGAGCCAAACGCCATCTGCACCACGTGGAGCGGGGCCTTGAGTTCTTCGGCCAGGTTTTGGGCAATGGTCACGGTGCTAGCGATCTGCCTCAGGCTGATCTGGCGACCGGTGATCGCCAGCACCACCTGCTCGGTGTTCTCAATCGGCTGGGGAAACCGGCTGATCAAAATTGGAATGGTGGCCGAGCGCACAATGGTGTCGATTACGCTGCCAAAGAAGTTTTCTTGGTAGGTGGAAAAGCCCTTCCAGCCGCAGATCAGCAGATCGGCGTCGCGTTCTTGAATGGTGCGCAAAACGCCCGAGGCAATGGAATCGTCGATGCGGCCAATGGTTTCTACCGGAATAGTAGCGGCGTGGGCGATGGTTTCGGCGGTGTCAAGCAGCCGACTTTGGCGGATTTTCTCGGCCTCGGCGATGGGCTGGTTGCGATCGGGCAGCACATGCATCGGCAGCAGCGTCCCCTGCACCCGCTTGGTGAGAATAATTGCCAGCTGCAGCAGGTTGTCTTCGGTGCTGGGGTTGGCCACCGGAATCAAAATCCGCTGGCCCAGCTCCGGCGGCGCAGCCTGCTGTTGATCAGAGGCGGTCGCATCGGCATCGGCCGCTTGGCTCTGAACCAGCGGCCCCCAGCGGGCCACCACCCAGGGAGACAGTACGCAGCTCACCAAAATCATCACAATAATGGCGTTGACCACGACCTCGTCCACCAGGCCAATGTCAAAGGCGATGGTAATCGCGGCCAGGGTCGAGGCCGCCTGGGCCATCGATAGACCAAACATGACCATCGTGCTGGGAAAAGCCCACTTAAACCAGCGGGCTGGCCCCCAGGCGGCCACAAACTTGCTCACCAACTCTGTGATCACAATAATCGCCACCAGCAGCAGCGACTGGGGTTCGCGAATCAGAATCATTGGGTCTACCAGCATGCCCACCGAAATCAAGAAAATCGGCACAAACAGCGTGTTGCCAATGAACTGCACTCGGTTCATCAACGGGCTCAGGCGCGGAATAATTTGCGTGATGGCAACCCCGGCCAAAAACGCCCCCACAATCGGCTCAATTTCGATCAGGCTGGCCAGGTAGGAGGCCACAAACAGCGCCGCCAGCACAAAGGTAAATTCTGCCCCTTCGTCATGGCCAAACTGCTTAAAAAACCAGCGCCCCAGCTTGGGCACCCCCCACAGCACCGCAACGGTATAGATGGTCAGGGCCGGAATCAGAAATAGCCAAAACCCCAGGGTCAGATCGCCCTGATCGGCCCTGACTACCACGGCCAGCACCAGCAGCGCCAGCACGTTGGTAATCAGTGTCGCCCCTAGGGTAGCGGTGGAGGAGGGGTGGCGCATAATGCCCAACTTGTTGAGCACCGGCAGCGCCACCAGGGTGTGGGAGGCAAAGCACGAGGCCACCAGCACCGAGGCCAGCAGGCTGTAGCCCAGCACCATCATCACCCCCGTGCCGAGCCCCATGGGCACGATAAAGGTGGCTAGGCCAAAAATAATCGGCTTGTCGGCATTGCGCTTGAGGTCGTCGAGGCTGGTTTCAAGCCCGCCCAAAAACATGAGAAACAGCAGCCCCACGGTGCCTAGCAGCACGATGGTCGGGTCGCGATCTAAGATGCCAAGGCCGTAGGGGCCGACCACCACCCCCGCCAAAATCAGGCCGATAATGCCCGGCAGCCGCAGTCGCTCCACCAGCAGCGGGGCCACCAGCATGATGGCCAGAATGGTGAGAAAGATAGCTACCGGGTCGGTAATGGGCTCTTGAAAAAGCTGACCCAGCGGCAGGGCCAGCGGTTTGCCTAGGGTGTGAACTGCAAGCCCAATAGGAGTCATAGACAGGGGAGGGGAAGTTAAAACAAATCAACTCTAACAGCATTGGCCGAGAGCCTTAAATCTACCTCGCCCTCAGGAGATAGATGGCGGCCCAGCTCAACCCAGTTTGCCATCGCTCCCGTAGGGGCATAGCAGGCTACGCCCCTACAAGTCGGGGGTATTCATTTGGGATCTAGGATTAAGCGACCAGGGCTAAGAGACCAATGCCTTTTGCTGCGATCGCGCCGCCACCCCCTCCAGCAGCGCCAGCAGCTCCCGCTCAAAGGCCACCTGGGCCCGGTTGGTGCGGCCGCCCACATACACCGTGCCATCCTGCTCTAGCGCCCACACCTGGGAATGCGACACATAGCTCATGATCACCCCCAGCATCAGCAGCCCAAAGCCCCCATACACCAGCGGAATCCCTGGGTCAGCCTTGATCTGAAGCCCGGTGCTGCCCACCACATCCACCAGCGACAGCATCACCCCATTTACCTCCGCCGCCATGCCCCGACGCACCGTTGACACCAGCTGCCCGGCATTGTCGTAGATCAGCACCGACCCCTGCAGGTCGCTGGCCAGCAGGGTTACCCCCTGGCTCATATCGGGCTTAGTCGGTAGCCAGGTGCCCCAAAACCGGGGGCCGTCGTTCTCTAGCTGCCGCATGGGCAGCTGTAAAACCGGGCTGTTGTTGAGCTTGACCTGCACCGCCGCAATGCCCCAGTCGGCCTGGTAGAGGGTGACCCCCCGGTGGCGCAGCGGTTCGTTGACTAAGATAGTCTTGCGGTCTACCTCCTCCCCAGCTAGGTTCAATACCGACAGATCAGAGTAAAACTGGTCGATTTTGCCCTCGGGGGTATAGTCAATCCAAAAGCGGTTGACCCGCACCGACCAGTCCTTGGGGATCTGGGCCTCGGCCCAGGGGCCAGCGTCGAAAATATTGCGAATTTGAAAGGTCTCGCCGCTGGGCACGATCTCCTGGGCAAAAAAGCCCGTCATCGCCCCCACAATCGCCCCCAGCAAGATCAAAATCATGCTGGCATGGACAACGATGGGGCCAATGCGGCCCACAATGCCCTTGCGCCCGTAGAGCTGGTTGCCCTCCTGAAAGACCAGATAGCGCTTTTGGGTTAAGTCATCCGCCAGGGTGGCGAGGTCGGTGTCAGACAGCTCAGCGCTCAGGGCCAGCTTTTGAAACTGGCGCGGTTGGCTGTAGTACTTCCACTTTTGTGCCGCCCCCAGGGCGGGAAACTGGCGGGTAAAGGTGCAGGCCACCAGGCTGGCCCCAAATACGATCAGCAGGGCCAAAAACCACCAGGTGCGATAGACATGGTCAAGCCCAATGGTGAGCAGCACCTTCCAGCTCAAAAAGCCAAACAGGGCCGGATCTTCGGGATAGTTGGCCTGGTAAAACTCCAGGGTTTGGCCCTGCTCAATCACGGTGCCGCTAATGCTAAAAACTGCGATCGCCAGCAGCAGCACAATCGCTAGCCGCAGATCGGCCAGCAGCGGCAGCAGGTCTTGGCGAAAATAGTCGCGCACCCCGTCCCAGGGGCCAGAGCGGGGGGCGTCAGACGGAGCCATAAAAACCTTCAAACCACATAAATACAGCAAGGAAAGGGATCTGATCTCTGTACGGGCGCACTGCTGTGCGCCCCAACGCCATCACACCAGGGTGGCCGGCAGCAGCCGCGACAGCAGCGAAAACACGCCAAACCCCAGCAGCAGCGCTCCGCTGGCGGGGGTTACCCAGCTCGACCACTGACGCAGATCCAGCAGCCGCTTGATCGAAGCGGTAAACGTGCCCGCCAGCACCAGCGGCGTCACATAGCCCACGGCGTAGGCCAACAGCAAAGCGCTGCCAAGGACAGGATCTTTTGTTGCCGAAACCCAAGCCAGCAGGGTGGCCAGCACCGGAGTACTGCAGGGCGAAGCCACAATGCCAAAGGTCAGGCCCAGGGCGTAGGCCCGCAGCCAGGGAGGCAAGTTCAAATTTTCAAAGGTGGGGCCAGCCCCAGCGGGCAGCGCCAGCGGCATCACCCCCAGCAAATTCAACCCCATGACAATCGCCACCAGGCTCACCACGATGGGTAGGCCCCAGGCGACCTGGCCGTAGACCAGGCCAAAGATCCCGGCGATGATGCCCAGCAGCGCCAGGGTGGTGGCCAAGCCCAGGGCAAAGGCGAGCGATCGCGCGATCGCACCTCCCCTACTGCCCTCCTCATAGCCGCCCATGTAGCCCACCATAATCGGCAGCATCGACAGCAGGCAGGGTGACAGGCTGGTAAGCAAACCCGCCAGCCCCACCACCGTTAGACTCACCCAGGTCACATGGGTGAGCTGGGCATTTACCAGCTGGTTGGCCCACTGGGCGATTTCGTACAGATACAGCTGAAGACTCTCGAACATTGCCAAGGTGATGAGATGCAGAGCCTTATCATTGTAACAATGCCGCAACCCGCTCTTAGAAAGGCAGAAGTAAGCAGGCAGCAGGCGAAACCCTGCTGTGCTACAGAACTGCCCTCTGCCCTCTGCCTTCTGCCTTCTGCCCTCTGCCTTCTGCCTTCTGCCCTCTCCTAAGAAACACCTTGCGGAGACTGAGGTGGAGAATCCTTTGGAACCAGCTC
>RECJ01000103.1 GCA_007694115.1 Leptolyngbya sp. DLM2.Bin27
GGGCATCGGCCAGGGCCGCCACCATGGGCTGGTGGGTGACGCACAGCACCTGGTGGCGGCGACCGAGCTGGTAGAGCTTTTCTGCGATCGCCTGGGCCACCCGGCCCGACACCCCCACGTCGATCTCGTCGAATACCAGCGTGCCCACCGGGTCAACCTGGGAAAAACAGGCCTTCAGGGCCAGCAAAAATCGGCTCATCTCGCCGCCCGAGGCCGTCTCCGCCAGGGGTTGCAGCGGCTCGCCGGGGTTGGGGCTAAACAAAAACCGAATGCCGTCGGCCCCATGGGCGGTGGGCGATATCGGCTTTAGCTCTACCTGAAACTGCACCCGATCCATGGCCAGGGGCTTGAGTTCGGTGATCAGGCGGGTTTCTAGCTGCTGGGCTACCCCCTGGCGCAGCTGGGTGAGCTGGCCACAGGCTTTCTCTAGCTCTGCCTGGGCGACGGCCACCTCCGCCTCTAGCGCCTCGACCGATTGCCCGTCCCCCGAGATCTCGGCCAGGGCCGTTACCACCTCGTCGCGGTAGGCCACCAGCTCCGGCAGGGTGCGGCTAAAGCGGCGGCACAGGGCCTTGAGCTGGCGCATACGCTCTTCCACCTCTTCGAGCCGCTGGGGGTCGGCCTCGACGCTGGCCCCGTAGGCGTTGATCGCCCGCCCGGCCTCTTCGACCTGGGTAAGGGCTTCGCTGACCATACCCAAAATCGAGGTAATGGCCGGGTCGTAGCGCTCCATGTCGATCAGAATTGCCTCGGCCTTGCCCAGCAGGTCGGCGCAGGCGCTCCCCCCCGCGTCGCTTTCGTAGAGAATTTGGTAGGCCGCGTAGCTGTTTTGCTGGAGGTCGACGCTGTGGTTGAGGCGATCGTGCTCCTGGGCGAGATGGTCTAGCTCTAGCGGATCGTCGAGTTGGGCCTGCTCTAGATCTTGGTGGTGCATTTGCAGCAGCTCAAGCTGGTCGCGGCGCTGCTGGTCGGCCTTGCGACGGGTCTCTAGGCGCTTTTTTGCCTGGGCAGCGGTCTCGTAGGCCAGGGCTACCTGTTGCCGCTGGGCCACCAGGGGGGCACCGCCAAAGCCGTCGAGCCACTCGCGCTGGCGATCGCCCGAGCCGAGCTGCACCGTTTGCCCCTGGGCGGTGATCTCCACCAGCTTTTGCCGCAGCCCCTCTAGCTGGGGTCGGGTGGCGGGGCTGTCGTTGAGAAACGAGCGGCTGCGCAGGGTTTTGCCCAGGGTCAGCTCTCGCCGCAGCACCAGGGCACCATCGACCTTGGGAAACTCCTGCTCCGCTAGCCAGGCGTGGACTTCGGCGGGCACGTCAAAGGAGGCCTCTACCAGGGCTTTTTGGCTGCCCGATCGCACCAGTCGCTGGCTGGCCTTACCCCCCAGCACCGCATCAATCGCGTCGAGAATAATCGACTTGCCCGCCCCGGTTTCGCCCGTCAGCACGTTTAGCCCCGCCTCCAGCCGCAGATCGAGGTGATCGATCAGGGCGAAGTTCTCAATGTGCAGGGCCGTTAGCATGGGGGCAGCATGGTAATACCCACGTATTTTAATGGGCAGCCCCACGGATACGCTGCTGAAAATGCGTAAGACTTTAAAAGATCCGCCGTTTTGCAGGTAGAGAACCAGGTAATGCCAAAACCATGGCGATGTCTCTGATGCGCTGGGGGCAGCCATGGGCAAGCAGTCCTGTTGCCGCCTGCTACGCCATCATTGCCCAGCACTGGCCTGAGCTAGAGGCTGTGGCCTAAATTTGTAGATTGGGTGGCGCGTCAGTAAAATCCAGCGAGACTAACATCAGAATCAGCGGCTCCGCAGTTGATCTCGGCGTTTATCAGGTAGGGCAAACATGGCGCTTGCGTTATTTGACTCGGTGGCAACGTTGCAGCCTATTGATGCGGCTCGGCTGACGCTGGTGGAACCATTTGAGAGGGCTGCTGAACAGTTGGCGCGGGGGCAGGTGGGTACGGTGGTGGATGTGGTTGACCAGGATGAGAGCGAGCAATATTTAGTGGAGTTTGCTGACCTGGAGGGGCGGGAATATGCGATGGCGTATTTGATGGAGTCGGAACTGCTGCCGCTGCACTATCAGTTTACGGCTGCATATCCTTGAAGGCTAAGTAATAGGCTTAACCTTAGCTTTAATCTGCTCCACAGGTAGCAATTGTCTTTTGGTATTTGGTATGACGACTTGAAGTGCGATCGCATCCAAAAGTAGGGTGGGCATTGCCCACCACCCCACTCATTCACCCACCCCCAACCCCTCCCCTCAAATATCGCTCGTTCCCACGCTCCGCCTGGGAATACCCCCTTAAGGCTCCGCCTCCGCTCTAGCAGGAATAAACTTGCGATGATGATAAGCATCAAGGTTTATGGCGGCCCAAAGTTTATAGGAATATCTTCTAAAGACCAGCGAAGTATCTCGCATAATTTTTTAAATTCTCTAGGTGTCATTTTAGGTTCATAAATTCCAGTTTCCCAGTTGCTGATAGTTTGGTCTGTCTTACCTAACGCTAGGCCAATATCCCGCTGAGTCAACCCAAGTTCTTCCCTACGCCGCTTCAAGGGAGACTCTTTTGGCCGTAGGGCGTCATCACTCATTGGTTACAAGCAGTCTTATACACGTAGACTTGACACGCTCATTACAAGCGTGCTTGGATTGTTGTTGTGGATTACAAGCTGACTTGGATAGATAGATTCCTCCGAGCCAAATTAGCTAGCTGAGAAGCTCCGGCTTGTTTCCATTTGCCATGCCACAGTTTCCCATCTCATGGAGGGTTTCGCACCCTTCGTGGAGTTTCTTGCGGCAAAAGATCCCAGGGTTTTTCAAAAACCCTGGGATCTGGATCCCTTTTGTTAACCTTATTCGCCTACCGCCATGTCAGACTTTATCCCCAACAGCGAAATCTACAGCCAGCCGCCCTCTGGCAACCCACCCAGCCCAGAACCCACCGACCCCCGCGAACCCGTGCGCGTCATGCTCATCGGCACCGCCACTGCCATGGAGCTAGTCATCGCCCATCTGCACCACATTGGCTTTGCCGAACCCCGCGCCTGGAGCAAACCCCAGCTCGACCCCGCCACCGGCCAGCCCATGCGCATTCTCACCAAATGGATACGTCGTTGAGCCTCCCTCCGATCACGATATCGAGCCTCCCGCCTGATGCCAGTGGTGCGTTGTGGCCATTGGTGCGATCGCATCCAAAAGTAGGGTGGGCATTGCCCACCACCCCACTCATTTACCCACCCCCACCCCCTCCCCTCAAATATCGCTCGTGCCCAGGCTCTGCCTGGGCACCAGAACGGCAGAGCCTAGGGCACTAGATATTCCCCGGCCCAAACTCGTCGGGCAACTCCTCGATCACAACCCCTAACTCTCTACACAGCGCCTTCACCTGCGGAATCGTTGGCCTTGGGGTAGCCTCCCCAGTCTCCCAACGCACATAGGTGCGCAGCGGTATGCCACAGCGGCGCGACAATTCTGCTTGCGTCAGGCCCAGGCGATCACGCAATTGCTTTAGGGCTGACTCTGGCTTTGGCTCTTTGGGGCTGCTTTCTGGCATGTAGCCTTATTTCTTTGTTGCGATCGCAAGCTCATCCAACGTACAGCCCAAAATCTCCAGCAGCTTTTGCACCTGAGAAACCGTCATTTTGGGCGGATTATCGCTGGTTTCCCATACATAGACAGTCTTTTCGGTAATTTCTAAGGCATTTGCCACCTTACGGCGGGTCAAACCCGCACGGGTACGCAAATCCATCAGCGTGACTTGCTGACTTTGGTCAGGCATACTATACTGCTCGGTAATTACCGTTCGGCATAGAAGGAACGGTATACTTGGTTTGTCGCTTTGAAGCTTTCTTCAGGCGACTTTTGATTTCACAGTTTCCCATCTCGCGGAGGATTTCTCACCCTTCGTGGAGTTTCTTGCGGCAAAGATCCCAGGGTTTTTCAAAAACCCTGGGATCTGGATCCCTTTTGTTAACCTTATTCGCCTACCGCCATGTCAGACTTTATCCCCAACAGCGAAATCTACAGCCAGCCGCCCTCTGGCAACCCACCCAGCCCAGAACCCACCGACCCCCGCGAACCCGTGCGCGTCATGCTCATCGGCACCGCCACTGCCATGGAGCTAGTCATCGCCCATCTGCACCACATTGGCTTTGCCGAACCCCGCGCCTGGAGCAAACCCCAGCTCGACCCCGCCACCGGCCAGCCCATGCGCATTCTCACCAAATGGATACGCCGCTGAGCCTCCCTCCGATGCCGGTTTTACAGCAAGGCCCACCACCCCACTCATTCACCCGCCCCCTCCCCTCAAATATCCATTGATGGTAGAAGGCCGACTGTGAGCGGTGCTGACCAAACGGGTCTAGCTGGCGATTCCTTTGGATAGCTGCGCTAACGCGTGGGTCAAAGGTGGGCAGTGCCCACCCAGCCCTGTCAAGGTGAGGCAGATTTAGGGGCCGATCCCTCGAATTGGCCGCTGAGCCTAGGACTGAAGTCCAAGGCTCAAAGCCGA
>RECJ01000210.1 GCA_007694115.1 Leptolyngbya sp. DLM2.Bin27
GCCCCCTGCCCCAGCACGTCGCCCAGGGCCAGGTCAGGCCAGGGCACCTGGGGCAGCGGTGCAGACGGGGCATGCCTGCTAGAGAATGGGTTACCCGCATAGGCCAGCCAGCTCAGCCGGGGTAGCGTCAGCAGCCAAGGCGGCAGGCTCTCTAGCTGGTTAGCGGCCAGGCGAATCAGCTCTAAATTTTGGCAGGCGGCCATGGTGGCGGGTAGGGTGTGCAGGCGGTTGCCCGCCAGCATTAGCTTTTGCAGATGGGGCAAGTCGCCCATCGACTCAGGCAGCGTTTCAATGCGGTTGTCGGTCAAAATTAGCCAGCGGGTGCGGGGCGGCAGGGCAGCGGCGGGCACCGTGGCGATCCGGTTGGCCTTAAACCCGATCATGGCGAGCTGGGGGCAATGGCCTAGCACCTCAGGCAGCACCTCAAAGGCATTGTGGCTGAGAAAGAGCACCCGCAGGTTTTGCAGCTGGGCAAAGCTGTCAGGCAAAGCCGTGAGGCCATTATTCGACAGGTCAAGCACTTCGAGGCTGTCGGCCAGCTCCACAATTTCTTCTGGGAAAGTGGTCAGCCCGGCGGCGAGGTTGAGCCGGCGGATGCCCGCTAGCTGCCCCGCCCGCAGCAGCGCCAGGGTTTGATCGGCGGTTGTCTCTAGCGGGCGAACCTGCTGCCCCATCCCTCTGCCCCCATGGCTAATCCCAGGGCCTGCTGCCCAGGGCGATCGCCCCCCATACTAGCCCCAGGCGCATCGGTCGCCGCTGTAGTTTGCGTAGGGGTTTGGGCAAATTGTTAAGAATTCTGCAAAGCCTGGGGTTCGGGAGTGGTGGCCAGAGTCTCTTTTGCTTTATCTAGCCTGCGCTTGCGGGCGTAGAGCTGAATCGTTGCCGCCATCAACACCACCAGCCCCGCCATCAGCCAGGTGGTGGCCCCGGTGGGGAAGTTGTTTTTGAAGATCACCAGCATGACGATCACCACCAGCAGCAGCGTGGGGGCCTCATTCAGCGCCCGCAGCTGCTTACCCGACCACTGGCACTCGCCCCGGTGCAGCTGCCGCATTAGCCGCGCACAGTAAACGTGATAGCCCAGCAGCAGCGCCACAAAACCCAGCTTGATGTGCATCCAGCCCTCTTTGAGATACTCGGGCATCTGCACCAGCAGGCCAATGGCCATGGCCACCGCCACCACCATACCGGGGGTAGTGATGATGCCGTAGAGCCGCTTTTCCATGATGGTGTATTGGTTTTGCAAAATAGTGCGGGCCGGTTCTGGCTCGGCCTCGGCCTCCACATGGTAGATAAACAGCCGCACCAGGTAAAACAACCCGGCAAACCACACCACCACGCCAACAATGTGAAACGCTTTAAACCAGTAATACGCCATAGTCATTTCTGCCATCCCCCCAGAGCCGGGCTCCACAGAGATGTTGCAAACCGTTAAGTACGCCTTTTATTGTTATGCAAGGGTTTGCCCTTGAGAAGCCAACCGCGACGGAACTTAACGATTTTGGCTTTTGACCCACCCACCCCATCTACCCCAAATTCCCGATGTAATGTTTAGGGCAGACACGTGGGTCTGCCCCTACATAACCATCCACCCGCTCACCCACCTACCCAACCACTCCCCTACAGCCTTCGCAACACCTCGGCCAACAGCTCCCCCGGCAGCTTCGACAGCACCGCCTGCTGCCCAGCGATACCGAAGATTTCAAAATGCAGGTGGGCGTTGTACACCAGCGCCGTGGTCAACACCTCTAACGGCTGGGGCTGGTCATGCCAACCCTGATAGGCCAGCAGGTAATGGTTGAGGGCCATGTCTAAGTGGCGCTGGCGGGCCTCGCTCTGGTCAGCGGCCAGGGCCTGGGCCAGCTGATCATGCACGACCCCGGCGCTGTGGCAGGTGGCCCACAGATCAAAGCCCAGGGCCGGGGGCGGCGACGCCTGCAGGGCGGTTTCGGCGGCGGTGAGGGCCAGTTCGTAGGCGGCGATCGCCTGGTGCAGCGCAACCAGGCGACCTTCACCCCCTACGGCAGGCTGCTGGGCCAGATCCCAGTAGGCGGTGCCCAGGTTGTTGGCGGTGGCGGCACAGCCCGCCGGAGAGCTAGCCACGGTGCGATACTTTAGGGCGGCCTGGTAGGCGGCGATTGCCCGCTCTAGGAGAAACACCGGCTGCTGGTGCTGGGCCAGGCTCCAGTAGGCAATACCCAGGTTGTTTTGAACCATGGCGTACTCAATCGGGGCGATCGCGGCCTCGCGGTGGGCCAGGGCCTCACCGTAGGCCACGATCGCCTGGGCCAGGTGGTGCTGGGGGCGCTGATGCTGGGCCAGCCGCCAGTGAATTGCCCCTAGGCTGTTTTGCAGGTTGGCGTAGTCGATGGGCGATTGCTCTACCAAGCTGTGCTGCAGCGCCTTTTCGTAGGCCGCCACCGCCTGGGCTAGGCAGGGGGCGGGGTCGTCTAGATCGGCCAGCAGCCCGTAGACTGTGCCCAGGTTGCCGTAGATTCGCCCTAGGGTGTCGGCGGGAATCGCGCTCTGGCCACCGTTGAGGGCTTGCTCGTAGGTGCTGACGCTGCGGCGCAGCCAGGGAGCTGGGTCGGCGGTGGCGGGGTGCTGGCCCTGGAGCCAGTAGAGGCTGGCCAGGTCGTTGAGGGCATCGCACCAGTCGGCGCTGCCCTCGGGCAACCCGGCGATCGCCCGGTCGTACACCGCTGTGGCAAAGTCGAGCAGGCTGGGGGGCGCGGCATCAACTGCCACGCGATCGCGCCCCATTTGCCCCAGGGCCAGGTAGGCCCGCGCCAGGGTTAGCGGCCCCGCCTGCTGGTCGATCAGTCCCTCAATGTATTGCCACAGGCTCACCAGCTCAGCATCCTGGGCCAAGGCAGGGGGGAGCTTGAGATCGCCTGTAGGCCTCAGCCCCACAGGGCTAGACGGCGCTGGCTGTGGCGGCTCTAGGGCTGGCAAGTCTGGCTCTGACGGGGCCAGCGCCGCTGGGGGAGTGGCCCGCTGGAGGGCCGCCAGGGTCGCCGCCGCCGTCGCTGCCCCAGGCGGCATGATCACGCTTAAAAATGTCCCTGGGGCCAGCTCGGTGTAGCCCTGGGGCACCCCAGGGGTTGCCCCAGGAGCCGTCTCGGTCTCGGCGGTGCCCAGCAGAGTCGGCAGGTTGAGTGGCGGCGGTGAAGCTGGGTTTTTCTCCGCTGGGTTTTTCTCCGCTGGATTTTTTTCCGCTGGGGCCTGTTTTTCAGAAGCCTGGGGCGGTGGGGCCTGGGTCTGGGGGGGCGATAGCTGGGCTGGGGTCAGCTGGGCTGGGGCAAAGGTTTCAGTGGCCAACGGTGGCGCAGGCTGCTCAAGGGTAGAGTGATCCTCGCGCAGCACCTGCCAGCGATGGGGGTGCCCAGGGGCGGCAGGTTTGGGCGCGGGGGCAGGGGCAGCCGGGGCGGGCGCGGTCGGCTGGGGGCCGGGCTCACCGACAAACTCAAACAGGCCGCTGCGCGATCGCCAGAACCCCGGCACCGACTGGCGAATCTTGCCCAGCCAGGGGCGGGGCACCCACACCACCAGCCGACAGTCGAGCTGGGTGAGCAGCGCATCGACTTGAATCAGCGAGGCCAAAAACCGATTCTGCACCGTGGGCGACTGGCGGGTGAGCTGGTCAATACCGACGATTTGAAACACTGGCGCGGTGGGCAAACGGCCCTGGAGCCGCCGCTGCTGCTTGAGCCACAGCAGCACTTCGCGCACCAGGTCGGGGCGATCGCCGCTGAGCGACAGCGTGACTAGGGTGAACTGCCGCGATCGCACCTCCGGCGGCACAGGCACCGTCTCTGGCAGGGGGCTAAAGTTGGCCTCTAGCCGCTGGGCCAGCTGCCCTTGCAGGGAGGCATCATCGCACACCGCAATCAACAGCTGGCGGCGCAGGTTGAGTTGTAGGGCCAGCCGCAGCTCTTGGTAGGCTGCCTGGTTGTGCCCCAGGTAGGTTTGAGAATTCAAAGACACAGCAGCGGCTACGGTGGGTAAGATGCAGGCGGCATAGCAAAGCTAGTTACTATGAACTAGGCTCGATCAGGCTGGTTGTGACGGGCGCTAGTGGCCTGGGCCAAGCAGTCTGCTAGAGCGCAATGGCCATCGCCCCATCTCCTTCCATTACACTTCACCCCAGGCCAATCGTTTCAGGACACCCCTAACCATTTTCAGCCCCGATGAGCGCGACCCAGACTATCTCCCTGGCCCCATCCCCCCTTGAGTTGGCTATTTTAGCCCAGACACATTCATTGGCGGGTGTCGGTGTGCGATCGTCAGCGATAGCCAGAGCGATGGGCCGAGCAGGGGCTGATTGTGGTGGATGGGCGGGCACTCGTCCACCTACACCTCATCTCTGATCCACACGCCGCCTTCCACACCCCGCCTTCCACACCCCGCCTTCCACGGTTCGGTATCCCCTCCTTCAGAGAAATGGCCTGAGCAAGCACTATAGATATAGCTGTCAAGCCGGAGCAAAGAAAATATGGGAAAAGTAGTT
>RECJ01000083.1 GCA_007694115.1 Leptolyngbya sp. DLM2.Bin27
TATTCTCTCAAAGCGTTGTCCCCTAAAGCGTTGAGTCCCCTTGTCACCCCCTAAGCTCGCCGGGAGTATAGGCGCGTGGATAATCGGCATTTTGGGGTAAGAAAAGAGGCTCTAAGGCAGTGTTCTCAATGAGTTGGTGATAGCGGGGTTGTAAGGTGGGCAGTGCCCACCCTACGGTGCTGCAGTGGGCGATGGAGCTGGGGCAGATGGGGAGGAGTAAGTCTGATGGGAGTTGCTAAAGCCCTTTAGATTGTCTCCACGCTCCAGCGTGGAGATGCCCTCTGAGACGCTCTGGCGTCTTCTGGGTTGGGGGCGTAGGAGTGCTAGGGCTGCATTCCTACGCAGAGCGTGGCAACAAGGCGAGCCAGGAGCAGAGGCGTGGGGTGGGGGTTGCTGGGCTGATGCCAAACTCAGGTACGCAGTGGGCAGGCCGCTTATATAGATGTGCGCGCCCCCAGGGGGTGGGGTAGCGGCCCCTAAAAACTATTTTCAAAAAAAACTGTAGGGGGTGATATGAAATCTGAAAGCCGTGGGTAGTCTATTGAAAGAAGCGCAGAACACCTTACCTGCTTCTTAAGGAGACACCTACTCATGAAAACTACTCTTAAAGCCAAGCTGCTCCAGCACCTGATTGCTAAGAAAGAAGAGGGCGGTTTTACCCTAATTGAACTGCTGGTTGTTATCATCATTATCGGCATTTTGGCTGCGATTGCTCTACCTTCTTTCTTGAACCAGGCCAACCGCGCCCGTCAGTCTGAAGCTGTGACCTACGTGGGTTCCGTGAACCGCGCCCAGCAAGCCCACCGCCTGGAAAATCCTGAGTTTGCTAGCACGATTCCTGAACTTGGCCTTGGTATTCAGGAAGAGACTGATTTTTATGTTTACGCAATTCCAGCAGATGACGTAAACGAAGATGAAGCTCTGGTAACTGCTACCCCTAGAAACAGCGTTCTGCTAGGCTATGCTGGCCTAACCTACATCACTACCGACCCCGGCGGTAATGCAACCACTACGGCCATCCTTTGCAAAGGGACAGCAGGTACGGTGCCTGATTGCACCGTACCTACCGTACCTGCTGATGACTAACTAAGGTATAAATCTCAAACCATCATTAGCTAGCTTTATATGCTAATCATGGTGGAGGGGAGCAGGTCAGCCTGTTTCCCTCTATTTCTATTTCTAGAGCTAGTCATGCTTGGTGGTGCAGAAAACTCCTGAAACCCTTGTAAATAGAGGATTCTCAACGAGGCAGCGAATTTGGGATTTCTCGACAACTTGAACGAAGACAATGGGTTTCAGCCGCTATTTTGGCCGTCTGTGCTGTCCACCATGAGACTCGAAAAAGTTTTCTGCACCACTAAGGCTAGTCATGTTGATTGTTATTTATTCACTGAGCTGACTCAAGTCTTTAAAGAGTTGGATTTAGAATTGTGAAAGAAAAAATGGCCGTTTTGGTCACCTCTATAAGTTTGCTGCTGAGCCTCGTTTTTATGCAGCAGCAGAGGCTTAATGCACTACAAGAACAGCGCATTTCAGATCAAGATTTGGTGCGCCAGAGCGAGGTGGTTGCTGCTAATCTGGCTATTGCTCAAAATATGCCTACCCTTGGGTTTAACAACCTGATAGCCGACTGGTTTTTTCTGCGATTTTTGCAATATTTAGGCGATGCTGAAGCCAGAGAAAAAACTGACTATAGCCTCAGCCCAGACTTTTTTCGGGTAATTATTCCCAATGACCCGTACTATCGTATGTTTTACTTCTTTATGTCGGTCAGCACCAGCACCCTGGCGGCGCAGCCAGAGGCCAGCGTAGAGCTTATGGCCCAGGGGCTAAGCTACCTCGGCCCCACGACCCCCGACGATAGTTTTTATATTTGGCGCTACCGAGGCATTGATGAGCTGCTGTTTTTGGGCGATGGCGTTGCCGCCCAGCAATCGTTTCAAACCGCTGCCGACTGGGCTAGACAATCGCCTCACCCCGACGCCGAGATTTGGGGGCCAGCCTCCCAGCGCACCGCCGACTTTTTGGCCGCAAACCCCGACAGCAAAACCGCCCAAATCAATTCCTGGGCCAATGTGTTGGTTAACGCCTTTGACGAAGGCACCCGCCAAACGGCGATTGAGCGCATTGAGGCCCTAGGCGGCACCGTCACCATCAGCGAAGATGGCGCAGTTAACATTCAATCCCCCGCCGAAGACTAGGGCATACTCACTTAAACTAGGCACAGCACATCCCAGATTGCCATGTCCCCATCTTCCCCTAGCCCCCAGGCCGATGCCCTCGAAAAAATGCGGCAGCGCTTCGACTTTGGCCCCTACCCTCGCAAGCCCCTTGAGGCCACGCCCAAAGACGACCACAATCTTCTCTTTATTCACAACCTAGTCACCCCCTATTACCTCAAGCACAATCAAATCCCCCGCACCGAGGGCAAGCTGATTCTCGATGCAGGCTGCGGCAGCGGCTACCACGCCCTCACCCTGGCCGCCGCTAACCCAGGGGCCAAAATTGTCGGCGTTGATCTCTCACCCAAATCTATCGAGCTGGCCAAAGAGCGGGCCGCCCACCACCAGCTGCAAGACCGCACTGAGTTCTACGCCATGTCCATTGAGGAGGTCGCCCAGCTCGGCCTTCAGTTTGACTACATCAACTGCGACGAAGTGCTCTACTTTGCCGATAGCATTGCCGACCTGCTAGGGGCAATGCGCTCTGTGCTCAGCCCCCAGGGCATTATTCGCGCCAACCTGCACAGCTTTCACCAGCGGCAGGTGCTTTTTCGCGCCCAGCAGCTCTTTGGCCTCATGGGCCTGATGGAAGACGACGCCGAAGAAATGGCGCTGCCCATCGTGGTCGAAACTGTAAAAGCTCTCAAGAAAAACGTGCCGCTTAAGGCTCTGGCCTGGTCGTCGGTCTATGAAGATCCCCAGCGTAATCAGGAGTTAATTTTGAGCAACCACCTGCTGCGGGGTGACAAGGGCTATCGCATACCCGATCTATTTGCCGCCCTAGACCAGAGCGGCCTAGAGCTATTGAGCATGGTCAACTGGCGACAGTGGAGTGTCGAAGACCTGTTTGAAGACCCCGACAACCTGCCCGACTACATCGCCATGGGCCTCGCCGCCAGCGACGAAGCCACCCGCCTCACCATGTATGAGCTGCTCAACCCCGTCCACCGCCTGCTCGACTTTTGGTGCACCCACCCTGATCTGCCCCCCAGCGGCAAACCCGTCGCCGCCTGGGGGCTAGCCGACTGGCAAACCGCCCACCTCCACCTCCACCCCCAGCTTAAAACCGAAAAATTCCGAGAGGCAGCAGTCCAGGCCATTCAGAGCGGCACCGCTCTGGTGGTCAGCCAGTTCATTGCGCTGCCCGCCCTCAAGCCCGTGGTGGTCGAGCCTGCCGTCGCCAGCCTGCTGCTGCGCCTGTGGCAGTCGCCCCAGCCCTTTACCGCCCTGGTCGCCACCTGGCAGCGCATCCACCCCGTAGACCTAGTCACCCTAGAACCCCTCGATCAAGCCGCCGCCACCCAGGCCGTCGCCGCCGCCCTGGGTCGCCTAGAGCCCTTCCTCTACATCTTGGCCGAGCAGCCCTAAAACAAGATCCCAGGGTTCTAACCGTGGTATTGCAAAAAACTGAGCTACCCAGCCAAAGAACCCTGGGATCTGGGCTGCTGTCATTGAGATCCCAGGGTTCTAACGTGGTGTTGCAACACCCAGAGCCACCGGGCCAAAGAACCCTGGGATCTGGGTGTGACGTGTTATTGGTCACAATAAGTGGATTCCCGCCCCACGCCTTCGCGGGGGCAGGCTCTGCGCGGGAATGACAGAGGGGAGGTCTCCGTCATTCCCGTGAAAACGGGAATCCATACGCGCGAGCACCTGCTCCATATGTGGATTCCCGCCCCACGCCTTCGCGGGGGCAGGCTCTGCGCGGGAATGACGGAATGGGGTGTCCGTCATTCCCGTGAAAACGGGAATCCATACGGGAATTCTTGAGTTATGGACAAACAACCCACAGTATATATCTTGGCCAGTAAACACAACGGTACTCTTTATATAGGCGTAACCAGCGACCTAGTCAAACGGGTTTGGGAACATCGAAACGACGTAACCGAAGGATTCACCAAGCGCTATAGAGTACATCGCCTGGTTTATTTTGAACAGCATATCAGCATGGATGAGGCGATTTTGCGTGAAAAACGCCTCAAAAAATGGAATCGTGATTGGAAGATAAAGCTGATTGAAGACGCTAATCCTGAATGGCGAGATTTGTGGCCTACGCTGTGAAGATTTCCATGCCGTCATTCCCGTGAAAACGGGAATCCATCCGAAAGCACGTTCTCCATAAGTAGATTCCCGCCTGCGCGGGAATGACGGTATGGGATATGTGTCATTCCCGTGAAAACGGGAATCCATCCGAAAGCACGTTCTCCATAAGTAGATTCCCGCCTGCGCGGGAATGACGGTATGGGATATGTGTCATTCCCGTGAAAACGGGAATCCATCCGAAAGCACGTTCTCCATAAGTAGATTCCCGCCTGCGCGGGAATGACGGTATGGGATATGTGTCATTCCCGTGAAAACGGGAATCCATCCGAAAGCACGTTCTCCATAAGTAGATTCCCGCCCCACGCCTTCGCGGGGGCAGGCTCTGCGCGGGAATGACGGTATGGGGTGACAGAGGTTTGTTGCCCTACAGCTGGCCGCAGTCGGCGACCACCACCGGTTGAGAGGTTTGGCCGCTGCGGCTGCCCACTTGCTCAATCGTGCTAACCACATCCATGCCCTCGACCACGCTGCCAAACACCACGTGCTTGCCGTCAAGCCAGGGGGTGGCCACCGTAGTCAGAAAGAACTGCGACCCGTTGGTGTTGGGGCCAGCATTGGCCATGCTCAGCAGACCGGGAGTGGTGTGCTTGAGGGTAAAGTTTTCATCGGCAAACTTCATGCCATAGATCGACTCGCCGCCAGTGCCGTTGCCACGGGTAAAGTCGCCCCCCTGGCACATAAACTCAGGAATCACGCGGTGAAAGCTGGAGCCTTTGAAGTGCAGGGGTTTGCCAGAGGTGCCCATGCCTTTTTCACCCGTGCAGAGGGCGCGGAAATTTTCGGCGGTTTTGGGGGTGACATCGGCCCGCAGCTCCATGACAATGCGACCTGCGGGGGTGCCGCCAATGGTGATGTCAAAAAAGACTTTGGGGTTGGTTGATTCGGTCATAGCTAATTTCTTAAGGTGCAAGATGTGGGGTTAACCTTTGCCATTAACCCACAGTTTCGGCCTGGTGAATACATCCCTGGGGTGGCAAAAGATCCCTGGGTTCTCAAAGAACCCAGGGATCTAGGCTCCGTGCCTAATCGACTCCCTCGATCGGGGCAAAGCCCTGGCGCTGCACGTTTTCGCTGACGTGGCGGGGCTCTAAAAATTGCAGCAGGTAGTCGGGGCCGCCCGCCTTAGAGCCCACCCCCGACATCTTAAAGCCGCCGAAGGGCTGGCGGGAGACGATCGCACCCGTGATCCCCCGGTTGATGTAGATATTGCCCACCGCCAGCTCGTTTTGCACCCGCTCGATGTGCGACGGCGTGCGCGAGTAGAGGCCGCCGGTTAGCCCGTAGTCGGTGTCGTTGGCAATCCGCAGGGCATCGTCAAAGTCCTGGGCTTTGATCACCGCGAGAACCGGGCCGAAGATTTCTTCCTGGGCGATCGCAGCATCGGGCGGCACATCGGTAAACACCGTTGGCCCCACAAAGTAGCCGTCGGCGGGGGTGGGCATTGCTAGGGCCAAGGTGGCCTCGGCCTTGCCCTTTTCGATGTACTGCTTGATTTTGGCCTGGGCGTTGGCGTCGATCACGGGGCCGACCTTGGTGCTGGGCTTCACCGCCTCGCCCACGTTGAGGGAGCGGGTGGCCTCGATCAGCCGGTGCACAAAGGTGTCGTACACCGAGGCCACGACGATGGCGCGGGAGCAGGCGGAGCACTTTTGGCCGCTGTAGCCAAAGGCGGAGTAGACCACCCCCTGGACGGCCTGATCTAAATCGGCGCTCTCGTCGATGATGATGCCGTTTTTGCCGCCCATCTCAGCGATCACCCGCTTCAGGTGGCGCTGGCCCGGTCGCCACTGGGCGGCCTCGGCGTAGATGCGGCAGCCCACCTCGCGGGAGCCGGTAAAGGCGATCAGGTGCACGTCGGGGTGGTTGACCAGGTGCGCCCCCACGGTGGAGCCTCGGGCGGGCAGGTACTGAAATACACCGGGGGGCAGGCCCGCTTCGATTAAGATCTCGGCGATCTTGGCGGCGATCACCGCCGAGTTTTCGGCGGGTTTGAGAATGGCGCAGTTGCCCGTGGCCAGGGCGGCGACGGTCATGCCGGTGGCGATCGCCAGGGGGAAGTTCCAGGGCGAGATCACCACCGCAATGCCCATGGGGAAGTAGCGGTAGCGGTTGGTTTCGCCGGGGTAGTCGTAGGCGTAGCCGCCGTCGAGCCGATCCATCTCGTCGGCGTAGTAGCGGCAGAAGTCGATCGCCTCCGACACTTCGGGGTCGGCCTGGCCCAGGGGTTTGCCGACTTCGTAGACCATCCAGGCGTTGAGTTCGTGGCGGCGCTCCTCCATCAGGTCGGCGGCACGGCGAAGAATGGCCCCTCGTTCTTTGGCCGGGGTGGCGGCCCAGGCGGGGAAGGCGGCTTTGGCCGCTGCGATCGCCCTATCGGCCTGATCCTGACTGGCCAAGCCCAGTTTCCCCACCAGTTCCGCTGGCTTAGACGGGTTCACCGAGTCGGCAGTCGCCTCCGTATTCACCGCTTCCCCATTGATGATCGGGTTGTAGCGCTGGCCCAGCTGGGCATGGACGGTTTTGAGCGCTTCGGTGGCCTGGGCGCGTTTGGTGGCGATCGCAAAGTCAATGTCGGGGGCGTTGGGGTAGGGAACTGCGCCTTGTTCCGGCCCGATACCTGACCCCTGAGACCCCATACCCGCCCCATCCTCTGGGGCAAACTCCGGGGCAGCGAGCAGGGTTTCTACCGCCACATCCTCTTGGTTCTGCCGTAGGAAAGAGCTGTTGGCGGTATTCTCTAGCAGGCGGCGGATCAGGTACGACATGCCGGGAATCAGTTCGCCAAAGGGGGCGTAGATTCGTACTCGAAAGCCTTTGTCGGCCAGGGTTTTGGCCAGCTTGTCGGCCATGCCGTAGAGCACCTGTAGCTCGATGTTGCGGCGGGGGATAGCCAGCTCTTCGGCAATCGCCATGGCGTAGGCCTGCGACCTGACGTTATGACTGCCAATCGCAGCATAGAGATACTGATGGTTTTCCAGCAGCAGCCGGGTCATGCGCTCAAAGTTGGCGTCGGTAGAAACTTTCTGGCTGTAGACCGGGGTGGGCCAGCCGTTTTGCTGGGCGGTGATGGTCTCTTGATCCCAGTAGGCTCCTTTGACCAGGCGCACGGTGACGGGGGTGCCTCGGTTTTTGGCCCAGTTGACTAGGTCTTTCAGGTCGTTGTAGCTGTCTTGCAAATAGGCTTGCAGGGTGACGCCCAGGTCATCGCGCTGACGAAACTCGGCCTCCATGAGAATGTCTTTGAGAATTGCCAGGGTCAGCGCCTTGTAGCGGTACTGCTCCATGTCGAAGTGGACGGCGACGCCCAGTTCGCTGGCGCGGCGCAGCAGGGTGCGAATGTGCTCACTGACCTTGGCCCGGCTGCCCTCGGCATCGAGCGGGTCAAACTGCGAGTAGAAGGCGGTGAGCTTGACCGAGACCTGGACTTTGGCCAGCGCTTTGCCGTCAGCTACATCGATGGCATCTACCGTCTTCCAGGTCTTGGCCGCTGTGGACAGCTGCTCCATTAAATCTAAATACCGCTGGAGGTAGGCCTGGGCCTCTGCCTCGGTGATCACCGCCTCACCCAGCAGGTCCATGGTGAAGGTGAGCTTGTCCTTGCGCATGCGCTCAATCGCCTTGATTGCCCGCTCGATGGTTTCACCCGAGATGTAGCGGTAGGCCAGGGTTTCTACCGCCGGGGCTACGGTGGTGGCGGCCAGCTGGCCGGGCACCGAGTCGGCATTGGTGAAATTTAGCAAGCCCTTCAGGGCGTTGGGCAACTCCACCTCCTCTGCCGACAGATACTCTTGCAGGTGGCGGGCGATCTCAGGCTTGCTGCGCAGGGCGGGCAGAGCGTCAATGAAGCGAAACAGCTGCACCTTCAGCCCTGGGTTGCCCATGGCGAAGTCCATGATTTTGTCGTCCCAGCGCATTTGGTCACGCATCTGGGCGAAGAGGTTTTTCTTCTCGCGGGTGGCGCTGAGTAGGGCGGTGGCGATCGCCAGGGTCTTGGCTTCGTACTGTAGCGGGTCGGTCTGGGGCTTGATTGCTGGGGCTACCACGGTCTATGTCTCCTTATTCCCTTAGCTCTATCTTGAGGGAAAACCGCCGGGTTAAGCCACCCTGTCAAGATTCTATGGGAGAAGGTGAGATTGGTTTACGGATGCCAGCAGTTGCCGGGCCTGCTTTTACCATAGAAGCAGCCAGTTCTCTTTCTGGGTTCTCTGATGACGGCTTACACCATTAAGCTCCAGCCCGCCCTGACAATGACCGATGAGCAGTTTTATCAGCTGTGCATCACTAACCCCGACCTCAAGTTTGAGCGCAACGCCCAGGGAGATCTGCTGATTATGCCGCCCACTGGCGGAGAAACCGGCAACCGTAACGTGGAGCTAGCTACAGAGTTTGTGCTGTAGAATCGTCGCCACCAGCTCGGGGTGGTGTTCGATTCTTCCACAGGCTTTAAGCTGCCGGGGGGGCGATCGTTCCCCCGATGTCGCCTGGGTCGAGCAGTCTCGCTGGAAGAGCCTCACCCCTGAGCAGCGGCAGAAATTTCCGCCCATCGCCCCCGACTTTGTGCTGGAGCTACTGTTGCCGACCGACAGGCTCTCGGTGGTGCAGGCCAAAATGCAAGAATACATGGCCAGCGGCGTGCGACTGGGCTGGCTGATCGACCCCAGCCGTCTACATTGGTAGATGGGCTGAGGACGCCTGGGAAGACTTAACATTTTATCCATGACTGACGACACCCGCGATCGCGCCAAGACCTACTTTGCCCAGGGCCAAGCCGCCTTTGAGCGGGGTAGCTACCGCGAGGCGGTGGAGTGCTTTGAGGCGGCGGTGCAGCTGGCTAAAGCCGCCACCCCCCTGGGGGGCGAGATTCAAACCTGGCTGGTGAATGCCTACAGCGCCGTGGGCAAGCAGCAGGAGGCGATCGCCCTCTGCCAGGCCTTGGCCCGCCACCCCGACCTAGAGACCCGCAAGCAGGGCAAAAATCTGCTCTACATTTTGCAAGCGCCCCAGCTTCAGCGTCCCACCAACTGGATGACCCAAATCCCCGACCTAGACGCCATTTCTGAGGGCAGCGACAAAAATCTGGGGTCTTCGGTCTATGGAGCGGCAACGACCTACAAGCCGCGATCGCGCCCCAAACCCGAAGCGCCACCCATCGACCCCAGCCTGATCAACCGCAGCGACAACGGCTTTTTATGGGCGGCGCTAGTGGGCATTGTCCTGGTGCTGGGGGGTCTACTGTGGCTGAGCTAACGGCATTGTCCTCCAGCATTCCTGGGGGTGGGCATTGCCTTGGGTAGGATCCGCCCTCTATGATTTAGAGCTGCTGTTTTAGACGCTAGTTAATATGGTGAGCATTCGCCGTTCGTGGATTGTGGGGCTGTCGAGCCTCTTGCTGCTGCTGCCCCTGGGGGCCTGCGGCGGCTCTGCCCCAGAGTCGGGTGCGGCTGGGGAGACGGACACCAGCACCATCCCCCTCACCGTCGGGGCGATTCCTGACCAAGACCCAGAGCTGCTCCAGCGTCTCTACAGTAGGCTGGCCGACTACCTAGAGGCCGAGCTGGGCGTGCCGGTCGACTATCGGCCCGTGACCGACTACGCCGCCGCCGTCACCGCCTTTCGGGTGGGTGATCTCGACCTGGTGTGGTTTGGCGCACTGACCGGGGTGCAGGCACGGCTCCAGCTGCCGGGGGCTGAGGCGATTGCCCAGCGCGACATCGACGAGCAGTTCCACAGCATTTTTATCGCCAATGCCGACAGCGGCATTGCCGAAATTCAAGACATTAGCGATCTGGCCCAGCTCAAGGGCCGCACCTTTACCTTTGGCAGCGAGTCGTCGACCTCGGGCCGGCTGATGCCCCAGGCTTACCTAGGGCAGGCTGGGGTCGATATCGAGACCGACTTTCGCGGTCAGGTGGGCTTTTCGGGTAACCACGACGCCATTCTCAAGCTGGTGGAGGCGGGCACCTATGAGGTGGGCGTGCTCAACGAGCAGGTGTGGATCGACCGGCTGGCCGCTGGGGCGGTTGACACCGACCGGGTGGTGCAGATCTGGCGCACGCCGCCCTACTACAACTACCACTGGGTGATCAGCCCCGAGGTCGATGAGCGCTACGGCGAGGGGTTTGCTGAGCGAGTGCAGGCGGCGCTGCTGGCCCTTGACCCGGCGGTGCCCGAGCACAAAGACATTCTCGACCTGTTTGGGGCCGAGCGGTTTATTGTCACCACCAACGCAAACTACGCCGATATCGAGGCGGTGGGCCGCAAGATCGGCAAAATTCAGTGAGTGCTGAATATGACAGGGCCGATTTTTCAGCTAGATCAGGTGAGCTGTCGGTTTGGGGCGGTGGCGGCCCTGAGTGATTGCAGCCTGAGCATTTTGCCGGGGGAGCGGGTGGCGCTGATCGGCCCCAGCGGGGCGGGCAAGAGCACGCTGCTGAGCCTGCTCAACGGCAGCCAAGTACCTACCACTGGCCGAGTGGCAATACTGGGACAAGATCTTGCTCGCCTGAGCCCCCGCCAGCTCAGGCGCATTCAGCGGCTGGTGGGCACGGTTTACCAGCAGCACCACCTGGTGGGCAACCTGGCGGTAATCCACAACGTCAACGCCGGGCAATTGGGGCGCTGGCCGCTGCCCCTGGCGCTGTGGTCGCTGGTGTGGCCCCAACGGGTCGAAGCCGCCGCCGCCGCCCTGGCCCAGGTGGGCATTGCCGATAAGCTCTACGCCCGCACCGAGCGGCTGTCGGGGGGACAGCAGCAGCGGGTGGCCCTGGCCCGGGTGCTGCTGCAAGACCCGGCGGCCATTCTCGCCGACGAGCCGATCTCTAGCGTTGACCCGGAGCGATCGCGCGCCTTGATGACGCTGCTGCGCCAGCTCAATGAGACCACCGGCAAAACCCTGGTGATCAGCCTGCATGAGGTGGAGTTTGCGGTTAAGTATTGCGATCGCATCGTCGGCCTGCGCCAGGGGCAGATTCAGTTTGACGTGCCCGCCGATCAGGTCAGTGAGGCCATGCTAGCTGACCTTTACCAGATGTAGGGAGGGGAAAGGGTATCGGGTTTTGGGTATCGGGTTTCGGGAAAAGCCCGAGGTTCCTAACGTTCCTTTGGGGACAGGTCGATCTCGGCGGTGAGCCAGTCGATAAACTGCCGGGCGGAGCGGCCCGATCGCCCGTTGTGGCGGGTGGCCCACTGGAGAGCGCGGGCGGTGAGGTCGGCTTCGGCCAGGGGAATGTTGGCCTGGTGGGCCAGGTGGTGGACGATTGCCAGGTAGGTGGGCTGGTCGGCGGCCTCAAAGGTGAGGGTGAGGCCAAAGCGATCGCTAAAGGACAGCTTTTCTTGCAGGGTGTCCCACGACTGCACTTCGTCTTGGTCGCTGGGCCGGGGGCGATCGCTGAAGTATTCGCGCACCAGGTGACGGCGGTTGCTGGTGGCGTAGACCACCACGTTGGCGGGGCGGGCGGTGGTGCTGCCTTCGAGCACGACTTTGAGCGCTTTAAAGGTGTCGTCGTCCTCTTCAAAGGAGAGGTCGTCGACAAAAATAATAAACTTCTGCGGGCGCGATTTGAGGTCGCCCACGATCTGCGGCAGGGCTGGCAGATCGGCCTTAGACACCTCCACCAGCCGCAGCCCCTGGGGGGCATACTCATTCACCAGGGCTTTGACTAGCGATGACTTGCCCGACCCGCGACTGCCGTAGAGCAGCACATTGAGTGCCGGGTAGCCCTTCAGCAGGGCCAGGGTATTTTGCAGCAGCTGCTGGCGGGGGTGGTCGTAGGCGGTGAGCTGATCGAGGCGAATTGGGTCGGGTGCGGCGATGCCTTGTAGCGCTCCACCGTGCCAGGTGAAGGCGCGGTACTGGGCAAATAGGCCGGCCCCGTGGTGGCGGTAGTGCTGGGCCAGATCGGCGACGGCGTTGGCCCAGGGGGCAGCCATCGACAGCGGCAGGGTCGGGGCGGCGGCTGGCTCGGTGGCCCAGGCCAGGGGTGGCTCAAGCAGGTGGGCGATCGCCTGCACCCACCCGGAAATCTGGTCGCCGCTGAGCCGATAGACCGCCTGGAGCTGATCGAGGTCGTGGCCCGCCGCCTGCACTAGGGCGGCGGGCAGATCGGCGTAGTCTAAGCGCTGGGCAGCGATGGTAAACGGATTTTCGGCATAGGCGATCTGCTGCAGTAAATGTTGGCCCCAGCTCATATTCTCAGCGGCCAGTGCCCTAAACCAGGCACCGTAGGTCTTGAGAATTGGGGCCCTTTCGGCAGAGTCTAGGGCGGCCAGCAGGGCCAAAAAGGCCTGGCCGGGGGGAGCTTGCAGCACATTCCTGTAGAGCAGCAGGCTGTCTAGGCGCTGGCGATAGCCCTGCACCTCGGTCTCAACGGCAGCTAAATCTGACATGCGATCGCGCTTTTTTAATGTCTAATCCCAAATCCGATTTCCCTACCCCCGATTGCCAATCGGCCAATCTGTAGGGGCGAACGGCGATTCGCCCAGGGGTATCGGCGGTAGCCAAGCAGGATTCGGTATCACCCCAAATCCGATTGGGTAAACCCCGGTTCATCATCAGTAAATCCATAGGGGCGTAGCAGGCTACGCCCCGACAAATCGAGGGTATTCATTCGGGACTTAGCATGATACCAAATCCTAGCTGTGTACCGCCGATTTGTCGAAATAGGGCCATGCTCCTACGCGGCTTCGGCTTCGAGTCGGGCTTTGGTGGGTCAGATTGGGGATGACCGACCGATCGGAGATGGGGTTTACCGAATCTGTAGCAGCGCTCCTTTAGGGGCATATTCCTTAGCAATCAACCCCAGCAGTGGAATTTTAGCAATCCAAAGTTTTTCTAAAGCTTGCTCCAGCTGGGCCGACTTCACCATGCCCAGGTGCGACACTAGCGCCAAACCGCTGGCCTCAGCGGCGATTAAAGCAGCGTCGGCATACTCCGCAAAGGCTGGGGCATCGTAGATCACCAGGTCAAAACAGCCCTCGGTTTCGGCTATAAACTGCTTGATCTTGTGGGTCGATAGCAGTCGTACCGGATCGCTGGTGGCGCTGCCGGCGGTGAGGGTAAACAGGTTGGGTTCAACCGGCGATCGCTTGATCCCCTGACTGAGCTCTAGCTCCCCGATCAAAATATTGCTCAGCCCTCTGTCGTTGGGCAACTCCAAAAAGGTATGCAGGTGAGGGTAGCGAAAATTGGCATCGATCAGCAGCACTCGCTGACCCATCTCGGCCACCGCCCAGGCCAGGTAGGTCGCAGTAGTTGAGCCTAAAATTTGATCATCAGTGGAGCTGATCACTAGCGATCGCACTGCCTTTTCGGCATTGACCCGCTGTAGGTTAGCCGCCAGTGAGCGAAACGCCTCCTTAAAACTGTGCAGACCGTCCGGTGCCGATGCCCCATTGCTCAAGGCTGTCACCCCAGTGCTGCCCACAGGCGGCATAGTCACATGGTAGAGCGACAGCAGGTGGGCCTCGTCGTAGCCCGTCTCAACCAGGCTGCTGTGGGGAATGATGCCTAAAATTGGCACCGGGGTAATCCGCTTTAGGTCGCTGGGGGTGTAGAGCACGTCTTTTTGAGCGTCGAGCAGCAGCGCAATGCCGGTGCCCAGTAGCAGACCGAGCACCAGGCCCAGGCCAGCATTGCGTGGTACGCTAGACGTGCTCGTAGACAACGTAGGGGGCGTGATCAACTCCCAGGGCAGCTCTCGCTGGGCCGCTTCAATTTCTAAGGTTTCGCGCCGGCCTAGCAGCTGAGTCAGGTTCTCGGTGGCGATCAGCAGCTCTCGCTCTAGATCAGTAAACTGCCGAGTGATTGAGGCCAAAGAGTCAACCTCGACATTGAGCGAGGCCAGAGTCTGGCGCAGGGCCGATTCACGGGTCGATAGGCCATCGATTTGCAGCGCCAGTTCCTGCCGGGTATTGCTACCCTCTCGGGCCAGCAACTGCAAGAGATTTTGCCGCTGTTCTTCGAGCGCTTGCAGGTCGGGGCTGGTATCGAGAAACAAACTGGAAGCGGCAGCAATTTCGTTATCTAGCCGCAGCAACTCTTGAACTAGCGCCTGGTAACGGGCATTGTCGCTGAGGGCAGGGGAAACCGCTTGATCTTGGGGTCTTGTAGTCAGCTGTCGTTCTAAGCTCTGGTAGAGGTTGAGCGCCCCCTCTAGCTCGACCCGCACATTTAAATATTCGTTTTCATAGTTGCCGATCTGATCCGATAGCTGACTGCCCCGAGCCTCGGGGGTAATCAAATTATTATTTTGGCGCAGCTGTTCTAGCTGCATCTGTAGAGCATCTACCTGACCTCTGACATCGGGTAGCTTATCGTCTAAAAAATCAATCCCCTGCTGAATATCTCGCTGCCGCGACTCTAGCCCGTGGTCAAGAAAGCGCTGCGCTACCAGGTCGGCAATGCGCTGCACCTCCTGGGGCGACTTGCCCCCAATGTACGTGCGGAAAATGCGGCTGGCGGGGACATTATTGCGCCGTTCTGTCAGCTCTATATACAAGCTATTTCTCAGCGCCCGATAGCACAACTCGCTGGCGGCGGCGGATAAACCCGGAACCTGGTCATCAGGGTCTCCTCCAGAGCAACCCGCCAAATTTTCGGCCTTAGCCTGGTCAACGACTGGTCGTAGCACCCCGGGGCTAGTCAAGATTTGGACTTGGTCTTCGAGGGTTAACAGGGTGTCGTTGCGCTGCGGAGGCAAACCTGTGACCGCCGTAGCCACCTGGGCCTCACCTGAGGGGGGCTGAATTAAAATTTCAAATCTAGCCTGGTACTCTGGTGGGCTGAGCTTAGCCCGCAAGCCTGCGACAGCACCTACCGCCAAGGTAATGGCGGTAATTAGCAGAGCTTTGCGCCGCAGGGCCGAAAAGATCCGGCCTAAATCTAAAGTCTCTTCGCTGCCCTGGCTGGTAGGGGCATCGGCAACGGCGTAGGGTAGAAGGCTTGCAGACTCAGATTTCATCCCTGATCCTGGTTGATAAACAGCAATAACTAAAACAAATTTAGGAATCGGAAGGGGGCAGCCAAGATATTGAGAATGCCGCCGACCGGGTTAGCTACCAGTCCCACACTGTCAGAGAACTGAGCCAGCCCCGACTTGCCGACCAGGATAATATCGTCGTTCTGCAAAGTGGGGTTGTTTTCATCGTCAATGCCGAGGGTAAAGTCAACCGGAATCTCGCGCTGGGTGACGGTGCCGTCGGGGTTGAGGCGCACCAGGCCCACCACGTCTTGCTGGGCGCGGGGGTTGAAGCCCCCAGCGGCCAAAATACCCTGGTTGAAGGTGCTGTTGGGGGCGACCTCTACCTGGCCCGCGCGCTGCACTTCGCCCACCACATTGACGCGAATGGTGTTGGGCGAGAAACTGGCCCCCGCCACCTGGGCCGCATCCGCCGGGCTAATCGCCCCCGTAGCGGTGGGGACAAATACCGTATCGCCCTCCTGCAAAATAGCGTTTTGGCGCGTTTCTCCGGTCTGCAGCAGCGCCCAGAGGTCGACATCAAACACCTGCTCACCGCCGCTGCGGGTCACCCGGCGAATCTGCACCTGGCGAATATTGGCTCTGGGTCTAATGCCCCCGGCAATCTGTAGGGCGTCGCTGACCTTGACTGGGGTAAACACCACATTGTTGCCTGTCGTCCCCACCTGGGCACCAGGTACGCCCGCATTGCCGGTGCGAGTAGAGCCGCCGCGTAGGGCGTAGGGGCCGGGGCGAAAGACTTCTCCTACAACAGAAATATTGATCGGCACGCTGCTGTCGGGCGAAAATCGGGCCGCCGCCAAAATCGGCCCCTCATCTAGGGGCACTAGGGTGGAGGGGATGAAAATACTATCGCCGTCGCGCAGCACAATATCTTGGTTGAGGTTACCGGTGTTAATCAGATCCCACAGGTTGGCGGTGAAGGTCTGGGTGCGACCGTTGGTTCGCCGCTGCACCTGCACTTCCCGCAGGTTGGCACTTTGGGTGATGCCGCCAGCAACACCAAACAGCTGGGTCAGCTTAGGAAAAGCGCTGCCTTCAATCGCTAGGGCGTAAGACCCAGGGCGGTTAATCTCTCCGGCTATGCCTACCACCAGGGGGCGGCGCGCCAGCAGATTAAGGGTGACCCCCGGTCGCCGCAGGTATTGGCTATACCGTTGAGACAGAGCAGCCGAAGCCTGCTCTAGGGTGAGGTCAAGCACGTTGACATTGCCTATCAGGGGCAGGCTGAGGCTACCGTCTACCTGCACCTCAAACTCGCCGCTGTACTGAGGCAGGCGAAATAACACCATCTGCACGCGATCGCCTGGTCCCAGCGTATAGGGGCCCTCGGGCTGCTGGGGAGGCAGCGGCATTAAGGGAGGGGAGGGTGTGGGCAGGCCTGAACCGGGCTGACTCAGTGGCAGGGTCGTAGCTGCCCCCTGGGCCAGGGGGCTAGCGGCCCCGCCTAGCGTAGACTGAGCTACTGCAGTCAGCGGAGCTAGACCCGCGCTCAAGATCAAGACGGTTATTCCCCCCGCTACTCGACGGGAATATGAACCTAGAGATAGGTGCTCTACTGTCCGATCAGAACCCATAACCTACCTCCAGGATTGTTGCTATGGCCAGATATCTCATCATAAGTTGGAGTTAACCTGTCCCGGTTGCACAACATTTCACACGGTCTTTGTCATCAAAGGTCAGGGACTAACTTTGTCTAAAGTTGAAAACCGCCATTCTATTTCGATAGACACAACATGCCATGTTTTGATGATCTGTCTATATTCTGGCGATCTAGATCTATACATATAGGGGTAGGGGGCAACTGCCCAAAGGCTCGATTGTACCTAGCGCCAGTTGGCGTTACTCATCGGTCTGGCCATTTAGTCTAGACAGGCATTCTCCTCAAGGTATAACCCATATAGAACAAGGCTTTGAGGCGCTTGAGCCGAGCGCTGACGGAAACCCGCCAATCTTCGGCACCAAGCTTGAATTCCCTAGACGTATCCAATCTCCATTTAGTTCTTGTGCAGCCAAAATTGTGTGTTTGATGCTCTACGCCGACAGATGGTTTGATAGCGGCTCTCGCTGGTACAAAGTAGTACAAAGACCTGCCGCCTTGATCCCGCTGAGTTGCCGTATTTCACTATCCATTCTTTTGCTGAGCCTACACTTGGCGAATCATTGCCAGCGATGCTATCGAGCAGTCAACTGCGATCGCTAAGTCATAGGGCAACAGACATGTATCAGGCTTACCAGCCTCACCTTAAGCCATCTTCTCACCCGGCTCCCCCTGTCTGGATCTACCCTCGAATGTTACGTTCGCTCGGACAAGCAAAAAGCCTCTTAGTACAAATGCATTGACTCGGATTTTTCCAAGAACTCAATAGTACTGTTACTCTGTGGCAGCAGCGATATCAACTATTGGGGGCAAAAAACATCAGAATTTTATATTTATCTGGAATTAAGTCAAACTTTTTATATAAGTTGAGGGTTTAGAAACTAACCTAATATGTGTAAGCCGTCTTAAGGCTTGCATGTATGGATCCGCACTTATCAGCTTGACGCAGCAAAGTAACCTCTATTAGCTATGCAACCTAAGAAGTAGGTATTTTACCTGCATGGCTAAATGCTCGCCCTAACTTCATTATTGCTGTGTTCCCTAGACTTAGCTAAGCCACTTCTCAGGACAGATACTTGATGTTTTGTCGACAAGACAGTTAGCTTCAGGCAGCATCTAATTCAACATCATCTAGATTGGCCGACAATTAAAGTTCTAGCGCTTTGCCTTCTACCATCTAAGTCGCATTGAGGACAGTTTCATGACTCAAAAACAGCGCAATCGCAACCGCTCTAAACGGCGAGCTATCTATTGCCCCACCCACCGCATCTACCTAGACAGCGTTAGCCAAAAATACCCGCTCTACACAACTCAGGCTGAGCACTTGCAGCAGCGGGGCATGGGTCGCAGGCTGGCTCTGACTGTAGTCGCTGGTTTAGGCACGGTGCCCCTAACGGGAGAATGGCTAGAGGCCTTTTGGTGCGGCGACTGTCAGCAAACTCAGTGGTACCATGTACGCAAGCTGGCCGCCAACCAATATACTCTATCAATTGCGCCATCAGAGCTATGGCAGCAAGCCAGTGGGGTCATTTTGCCTACCGGCAACCCAACTGTAGGCGAGTTTACCCGTCGCCAGGCGCGGCAGACAACCTTTGCTGGAGCCAAAGACTTTTATCGTATAGGGTAAGGTAGCTGACCAAAATTGCCGCCTACAATGTCGCAGGAAGATGAGTCAAAGTAGAAAATTTCGCAGGGTATGTATCACGGGCATGACCAAACCAATTCTCACCGTGCAATATTAAACAAAACTATGGTGATCGGCTAGTAGTCGAAGGTAAAAATACCCCCCTATTCCTAAAAGGCGAAGTCCCTGAAATATAGAGAATCCCTTTCTACCTTCATACTTCTGCCTTCATACACTAGATATTTCAAAGAATCACTAAAACGTCATGATTGTTCAAAAATGTCGGGCATGCTACATCTAATGACATTGATTTCAGCTAGAGTATAATCTGACACTGCCAATCTGAAATATAAGATGGCTTGTCACTCTCGACGCCTTATAATTAGCTCGTGATGCTCTCAGTAGAGTTTGTCTGTTTAGCCCGACCGATGTACTAGCTAGAGGTGAATTTACATAGCAACCAGAGTGGTGTCTGCCGAGTATGAGTTTCTATCGGGCATCACTCTCATTATCCTGTGATCAAGGCGCGAAGTCCTATATTCTAATGTTTAGGTGCATCAAGGATCTTTTATGACTCAGGAACGACCCGGCTTCAATTATTCTACACGGCGTAATACCGCCTTTCTTGCTCACGTGAGGTACAGCAAAGAACCTGAAACCCTTGCTACTCGGCAATCTCAGGATTTAATTCGTACCTCACTAGGGATAGAACCGCTGTATTGATTTTCTTATTTACAACACTCCGGACAGTTTTTGATAGCCAACGGTAGAATGAGGGTTTCAGGCCCCTTGCTTAGCGGTCTGCTCAACGAGAAATCAAGGGTTTCAGCGCTTGCTCGGAAAAGTGTCCGGACTATTGTATTTATAATCCTTGCTTAGATAATCGCCCTAAGTCGTAGCTATGGATCAATTGATCTTAGTCGCGAAATGGCGAAGTCAAAAAGAAAGACATCTAGCTCAAAAAATATAATGAAACTTCAGCATCTACTAGGGTTTTTGCATCTACCTTTTATCTGGACAAGGTATCTAAATAGAGAGAGGATTTTGAGTCCGTTACGATCTTCAGGTTCTACGTCTGCCAATGGTCAGGCTTAGCTCATACGTTTCTTAGATATTCTTGTGCAGATGCGGTTAATATACTCATGTCTAGCCTTAAATTAGTTAACTCGCTTGATCTGAGGCAGTCACAATATCCCAGTTCGTTCCGCAAAGGGGCCAAGTTTGTTTGGTTTCGCACCGGCAGCCTCATGGTGGCCGACGCCGCCGCCATTGTAGCGGCCTGGCTAGGGGCCATGGCAGTTTCGACCCCTGCCAGTGTCTGGGTTGCTCCGGCAGCTGGGCTTTACTCAGCGCTGCCCGTGTTGGTAATCGGCTACAGCATTTTTTCGGCCAGCCGGTTTTACCAAAGCGGCTCAGCCCGCAAAGACTATCTGGGTCTGGTGGGCGCTACGACGCTGCTGACGCTGTCTTCATTTCTTTTGTTCAAGTACTTTCAAGCCTTTAGCCCAGGTCTGAGTAAAGCTTATTTTCTCGCCTTTTGGGGCTTTGCGACGGTGTTGGTGCCGCTCAACCGATTTATTGTCGATGTAGTCACGACCAGGTTGCGCCAGCTCGGATTTGGCCTTTACCCAGCTTTTTTAATTGCCGACGGGCCTAAGCAAAACCAGGCGACCCAGCTGATTAAGTCTGAGGGACATTACAAAGTGC
>RECJ01000029.1 GCA_007694115.1 Leptolyngbya sp. DLM2.Bin27
TAGGTGTTTCTTCCACGTTGTGCTCACCCCAGCGGGGTTAGTAGGAAGCTGCCTTCTGCCTTCTGCCTTCTGCCTTCCTCCTTCTGCCTTCCTCCTTACGATAAATTAGCAGTAGCTCCCCTCCCTAAGGATTCATCCCATGGTCAATGCCACCAACGTACTGGGCACCGCCCTTACCCCCTGCTGCACCGACCCTATGACCGGCTTTTACCGCGACGGCTGCTGCAACACCGGAGCCGGAGATATGGGTGTTCACGTGGTCTGTGCCCAGATGACCGCTGAGTTTTTGGCCTATACCAAGGCCCAGGGCAACGACCTATCGACTCCGGTGCCCGCCTTTCAGTTTCCGGGGCTCAAGCCGGGCGATCGCTGGTGCCTGTGCGCCGCCCGCTGGCAAGAAGCCCTAGAGGATGGCGTGGCCCCCCCGGTGGTGCTCAAAGCTACCCACGCCGCAGCCCTAGAGCATGTCAACCTAGCTGACCTCAAAGACAACGCCCTCGACGGCAATTAAGCCCCTAAGCCAACCGCACTGCCGTACCGCTGGCCGCCACCATCAGCATATTGCCGCCGTTGCTGATCTCAATTGACTCGTAATCAATATCCACCGCAATAACGGCGTCGGCACCCAGGTCTTTGGCGGCCTGCATCATTTTTTTAATGGCGGTGTTGCGCGCCTGCCGCAGCGACTTTTCGTAGGCACCGGCCCGACCGCCCACCACATCGCGAATGCCCGCAAAGAAATCTTTAAAGATGTTTGCCCCCAAAATTGCCTCACCATTGACAAGGCCGCAGTACTCAATCACCTGGCGACCGTCTACGTTTGGGCCTGTGGTTAAGATCATCGGTTACCTCAAGTCGAGTCCGCTAGCACTACACAATCTGCATACTAATATCTAGCCACGGGGCACGGGTAACGGGGGCGCTACTCGAAATAAAATCGACTCCCGTCATCGCCATCGGCCCCAGGGTCTCCAGGGTGACGTTGCCTGAGGCCTCTATTTTGATTTCGGGTCGGGCGGCCCGAATGCGCGCTACCGCCAATCGCATCATTTCTGGAGCCATATTGTCGAGCATGATGATGTCAATTGGGCAGGTCAGCGCCTCCTCAACCTGCTCTAGGGAATTGGTTTCAACCTCCACCGTCATCGGGTAAGGGATTGCCGGACGAATCTGGGCCACCGCTGCCCCAATGCCCCCGGCTGCCGCGATGTGGTTGTCTTTGATCATCACGGCATCGTCTAGCCCCAGACGGTGGTTGATGGCCCCTCCGGCGCGGCTGGCGTACTTCTCTAGCTGGCGCAGCCCAGGGGTAGTCTTGCGGGTATCAACAAACTGGGTCTGGGTAGCGGCCAAACCGTCAACATATTGGCGAGTGGCGGTGGCGATGCCGCTGAGCCGCATCACCAGGTTCAACGCCACTCGCTCTCCGGTGAGTAGGGCAGCCAGGGAACCGCTGAGCTTGGCAATGGTCATATCCTCGGCGCAGGAATCGCCTTCTGCCACCAGGGGCTGAAGGTCGACATCGGCACTGAGCTGCTGAAACAGACGGCGGGCAAAGGGTAGCCCCGCCACCACCCCAGGGGCACGGGTCACCCAGATGGCTTGGCCTGGGCGCTCTGCCAGGGCACCCAGGCCAGCGGTGGTCCAGTCACCACGGCCAACATCTTCGTCTAGCCAGGTTTGTAGCCAATGGTTGAGGGCGCTTTCGGGCACCGAAGCAGGAGGTGGGAAGGGCATAGGAGGCGGGGCGAGACAACAGCGGGGCCAGATGTCTTCATTAACCCAGACCACCGCGACGGGCGCAATTCGTGCCACAGCCGGAGATTATTGTGTTAATTTACGATTAATGCCGCTGTTACGGCAGCTAGCCCTACAGATTTTGTCTTTGTAGAATTCAGGAGGTGATGCTCATGCAAGAGAGTAGTAAACGTGTGGGTCTTCAGGTTGAGATCAGCCGGCTGTGCGCCGGGGCTGTACTCTAGCTTCAGTGCTGGCTGTCTAGGCAAATCGCTGCTTCGGCAACTGGCTAAGCTCTCGAAGCTGGCTGAATAGGGTTCCTCCCGGCAGTCAGGTTCAACCTAAGATCCAACTAGACCGCCCCTGCTTAGGAAGTTTTCTTCCCCTGGCAGGGGCGGATAGCTTTTTAAATGGGCTCTGTGCCCCAATGGAGTCGATATTGGCAGTTGCAGACTGTTTAAAGGCTACTCAGAATGATCGGGGCATGGCTGCATGGCAGTATGAACCTGGGGACGGACGCACTGTGCGCCCCGGCGAGGAATATTGATGTTTGACCTTCGTAGCTGTGCTCAGCAACCCCTATGGGAAAGAGTCTCCCATAAGATATAAGACGTAGCTCCTGATTATTTTTAGTACTATGGCAGCCCTGCTCAGCGACCATGACATTCAGACCCAGCTCAGCCAGCTCCCCGACTGGAGCCTAGACGGTAAGACCATCACCTGTACCCGCACCTTTAAAGACTTTATTACCGCCATTGATTTTGTTAATCAACTGGTGGAGCCCGCCGAGGCAGCGGGCCACCATCCGGATCTGCAAATTTCCTACAACCGGGTCGTTATCAGTCTTTCCACCCACGATGCCGGAGGGCTGACAGGGAAAGATTTTGCCATGGCGGCTACAATTTCTGACCTGGGGTAGACGCGGTCGCTGGGGTTAATTAGCTACACTTAAGGACTTTTTAATTTTCAGTTAACGTTGATAATCCAACCTTATTCAGCAGCTAGCGATCTCTTAAATTAGCTTCTCTACTATGGGCTTTAGTCCGTAGGCTCACCGGAGCCCAGCCGCCACTGATGGCGCTGCTGGATTGCAGCTCTTGGCCTCGGCACTGTCCATGGTGTGAGGAGAAACTATTTGATGGCTAAGGTATTTTGGCAATCTTTGCTGGCTGTGCCCGCTGCCCTAGGCGCAGCCGTTGCTGTCTCTGGAAGTGCGATCGCAGCTGAAGCGGCATCCACCGTCCAGGTGAGCAACTTCGATCCAGACTCAATCCAACTGGCTCAAATCACCAGCGTGTCAGAGCTGACCGACGTGCTGCCCTCTGACTGGGCTTTCCAAGCGCTGCAGAGCCTAGTTGAGAACTATGGCTGTATTCAGGGCTACCCCGACCGCACCTTCCGTGGTCAGCGCAGCATGACCCGCTTTGAGTTTGCCGCCGGTCTCAATGCCTGTCTCGACGTGATCGCCACCCTGATCGCCCAGGGTGGCTTTGGCACCGAAGACTTGGCCACCATCCGACGCCTGCAAGAAGAGTTCCAGGCTGAGCTAGCTACCCTGCGTGGTCGGGTCGATGCCCTAGAGGCTGAGACCGCCACCCTACGCGCCCAGCAGTTCTCCACCACCACCAAACTACGGGGTCAGGCTGATTTCCACGTGGTGGTTCCCTTTAATACATTCGAGCTAGCTGCTAATCCTGCCCTGCATGATACGAGCACCAGCGTGGCATCCCGCGCTCGCCTCAACTTTGATTCCAGCTTTACTGGTAGGGATCGGCTTCGCATCCGTTTACAGGCGGGCCAAGGCGACGCTGGCGGTGCCTTCAATGGTTATTATGGGTTGGCTAATGCTGGCAACAGCGGTGCTAACTATAACGTCGGCATTGACGATTTCTTTTACAGCTTTCCTGTTGGCAACCGGATTACCGTGACTGCTGCTGCTCGGGGCTTATCTGGCAGCGACTGGGTCACCAGTACTATCCTACCTTTTGATGGCCCCGGTGTGTTTGACCCCAGTGGCCCTCGGTTCTACGACTTCGGTGGCAGCACCTCCAACGGTGCTGGCTTGGGTGTCAACATCGCTTTTACTGACAATATTATTTTGGATGTTGGCTACACCGCAGGTAACGCTGGTGCTACTAGCCCTGCTGTGGGTATTTTTGCAGCCAATAACCAAAGCTATATTGCACAGCTCAATTTTCTTACTGGTGGCTTTTTGAATGCAGCTGTGACGTATTTGCATAATGATCAGCTGGGAGGAACCGATACTTTTGCTGGTCTAGTAAACCTTGACTTTGGCAACTTCTTCGTCGCTGGTCATGTCGCTAACAGTAGCTTCACAGCACAGGATACTCAAACGACTGCTCTAGTACCTAACACCACCTCTAGTACGTTTAGTTGGAGTGCAGGCCTAGGATTTAACGATTTCTTGCTCGAAGGCGCTCAGCTAGGTGTCTATGCTGGTGAAGCACCCGTAAGAGCTTTGATATTTCCCGCTATTAATGACATTCCCTTTGCTACCAAGCCTTTCTTCGTCGAGGGCTACTACAACATCCCGTTTAATCGATTTCTCACGGTTACTCCTTCTCTGTTTTACGGCAGCATATCTGGTCTTCCTGATGATGCCGCAGACAATGATGGCTTCTGGGGTGCCATTCGCGCCACCTTCCGGTTCTAGGGGTTAGCCCTTGGGAGACTCTATGGTGCTTGAGGGCCATAGAGTCTCCTGGTTTTGCCCACCGTC